>ONGJ01000115.1 GCA_900317375.1 uncultured Eubacteriales bacterium | reverse complement strand
ACCTTCACCCTGACCTGCGGGATGGAGATCGAGGAATAAAAACTGGTAACAAGGCGCTCTGCTTCTTCGGAGGCAGGGCGCTTTTTTTGCGTTTTGGGGATTGAAAAAGGGCTGGCCAGCATGCGGTTTTAATCTTGATTACAGGCAGGCCAGTTATGTATTGCATAATTCAAGTAATCCGCTTTTCTGTGTTTGCCTGGCTATCAATACAGGACTGGTGTAACGGAGGCAGCAACCTCGCTTATTTGAATCCGTTTTATCAGCTCACTCAGCTGCCGTACAGCCACTTTCTCTTTTGAAGAAACGACATTTCTTTGCTATAATGGCCTTGCATCATCCGCCATTTCCATGTAAAATAAAAACAGAATGTAAAAAGCTGCTGCTGTGCTTTGTCTTCGGATGGCTTGCGATCGTTTATATCACGTTCAAGCCCTACCCCATGGATTATGTGGATGGAAAACTGCTGGTCGATCCGCAGCGGATGATGGTAGACGGCTACGGAGATATTGCGCTGCTGATTGCGTTCCCGGCAGCGCGCTATATCGAGAAACGATGGATCCGCTTTGAGGCGACCGGCGTGAAGGCAAAGGGGATCGTCATCTGCTCAGTTGGCATGATCCTTTTGTGGGCAATGCTCACCTTCCTGGGCGACCCGCTGGACGATATGCTGGGCAGGTGCTGGGGCCATTTCGTCAGCACGACTCTGACTGTTTTCTATTGCATTGCGATCTACCCGCTCATCATCCGGCTTAGTATGGGAAAGACATCGGCGGAACGAGCGATTCCGGGCTTTCTATGCAACGATGATCGGCGTACGTTGTCAGAAAGAAGCCGATACATGTGGCCTGAAGAACCTGGTTCCGTATGAAGTTCAGAGAGACGAGGCGTGACGAAGGAGTACTGATCATGAGGAAACTCGCAGAAAAAGGGAATATGAATGAGCGGATCGATGTGGTTCTGCACAAGTTCCGCTCGAGGATGAGCTCGTATCCTCCCGGCATGTGCCCTCTGGCACTGTACCGGTCTCTGCTTCAGATCTCAATGAATCAGTCCTGCGGCAAGTGCGTGCCCTGCCGGGACGGTCTGGTCGAGGCAGACAGAAAACTTGACAGTATCCTGAACGGTTCCGCCGCACCGGATACCTTGGCAAGGCTTAAGGAGCTGGGTGTGATGATCGCCGAGACGGCGGACTGCGCGGTGGGCGTTTCCGCGGCCAACCTGATTCTCGACAGTTTAGAGGAATTCTCGGATGAGTATGAAAGCCACCTGACGAGACACAGCTGCACGGAAAATGTCTTGCAAACCATTCCCTGTGTTACGCTCTGTCCCGCTCATGTGGATGTGCCCGGTTATATTGCCCTGATCAAAGAGCAGGATTACGCCGGGGCGATCCGGGTGATCCGCGACCGGAATCCCTTTCCGACAGCCTGTGCGATGGTCTGTGAGCATCCCTGTGAAAGAAAATGCCGCAGAGGCATCATAGACAATCCGATCAACATCAGGGGTCTGAAAAAGTATGCGGTGGATTCCGTTCGTGCAGACTCCGTGCCGGGGCCGAGGAAGAATGTTTCGACCGGCAAGACGATTTCCGTCATCGGCGGAGGACCGTCCGGACTGACGGCCGCTTTCTACCTTGCGCTGATGGGGCATAAGGTCATTGTTTATGACCAGCATGAAATGCTGGGCGGTATGTTCCGTTACGGGATACCGGAATACCGGCTTCCCAAGGTCCGGCTGGATGAGGATATCCGCATGATCCTGGCTGCCGGCGACATTGAGGTAAAAACCAACACCAGGGTTGGAAGGGATATCTCCTTTGAGGAGATTCGCAGGCAGTCCGACGCGGTCTACCTCGGCCTCGGCGCACAGCTGGGAAACCGCTTGCCGGTGGACGGCGCGAACGGGAAGAATGTGATCCCGGCGGCAGATTTCCTGCAGATGGTGGCAAACGGCGCTGCGCCGGATCTGAGCGGGAAGAAAGTCGTCCTGATCGGCGGAGGCAACGTCTGTATGGACGCAGCCCGCACCGCAATGCGCCTGAACGCGAAGTCGGTGCATGTGTTTACCAGAAAGAAGGACGACTATACCGCCCTGGAGGAGGAGATAACCGGGGCGATGCAGGAGGGAATCCGGTTTCGCACCCTGCTTAGCTTCCTGAATATTGAGACAGACCAGGCGAGCGACGAGGTACGCGCGGTGTGGCTTCAGCCGCAGATTGCCGGGGAGTACGACCGCTTTGGTATGCTGACCACGGAGCATTCCAGTGAATATCCCTATCGTTTCAAGTGCGATTATCTGATCCTCGGCGTCGGACAACGCTGTGATATCGCTCCCTTTGAGGAGGCAGGCGTCCCCACCGACCAGGGCAGAATCCTGGCGGATGCTGCCTGCCGGGTGCAGGATATGGACGGCATCTTCTCCGGAGGCGACTGTGTGACTGGCCCCTCCAATTCCATCAACGCGATCGCGGCCGGACAGGTAGCCGCCTTCAATATAGACGAATATCTGGGCTACCACCACAAGATCCACTGTGATGCGAAAGTGCCGTCGGCGCTCCCGAATCCCTGTATTCCCACAGGGCGGGCGGAGCCTGAGAACAGGGACCCCTTTGACCGGAAAGATGACTTTGAAACCGTGGAGGGTTCCATGACCTTTGAGGAGGCCATGCGCGAGGCAGGACGCTGCCTGCGATGTGACCACCACGGCTGCGGTGCCATGGAAGGAGGAAGGGGAGATGGCTGATAGAATAAAGATAAGCATCAATGGAAGAACGCTGTCCGTCACCCCCGGAACAACCATCCTGGACGCAGCCTGCCGCAACGGGATCGACATTCCGACACTTTGTTACATGGAGGGCGTTTCCGACATCGGTATGTGCCGGCTCTGTTCGGTGGAAGCGGAGGGCTTTGACAAGCTCCTGGCCTCGTGCCGTACGAAGGCAGTCGACGGGATGGCGATCACGACCGAGAGCGAAAAACTTACCCGGTATCGGAGAGAGATGCTGAACCTGATCCTGGCCAACCATAACCAGGATTGCATGAGCTGCCCGGCCAACGGCAGCTGTGAGCTGCAGGATCTCTGCAACCGCTATGATGTGAGGCATGCCTCCTGCGAGGGATCCCGCCGGGAGATTGAGAAGCACTATCCGGTGATTGATGACAATCCCTTTATCCGATATGATCCCAGCAAATGTATACACTGCCAGAGATGCATCAATGTCTGCCACCACATTGCATGCAACGGCGTGCTTACAAGCGGCCGCAGCGGAACTTTTCACATGGTGGAAACTCCCTTTGGAAAAGATTATAAGACTTCCGGGTGCGAATCCTGCGGCAACTGTGCAAGCGTCTGTCCTACCGGAGCTCTGACGCTGAAACGGGAAGACTCCTACCGCAACTGGGAGGTGAAGAATGTCAGAACCACCTGCCCCCACTGTGCGACGGGATGCCAGCTCAGCCTGCTGGTGAAAAACAACAGGATCGTGAATGTAGAGCCTGCAAACGGCCCCGCCAACCACAATCGCCTTTGCGTCAAGGGGCGTTCTGCCAGCATTGATTTCGTCCATGCGACAGACCGCCTGACCAGGCCTCTGATCAGGAATCGTGTAAGCGGGGAATTCCGTGAGGTCTCCTGGGAAGAGGCGATCTCCTACACAGCCGAGCGTTTTTTGGCACTGAAGACGGAATATGGCGGGGATGCGCTGGCGGGCTTTGCCTGTTCCCGATCCTCCAACGAGGATGTCTATCTGGTGCAGAAGATGGTCCGCACCTGTTTCGGAACCAACAACACGGACAACTGCGCCCGCGTCTGTCATTCCGCATCCGTCGCGGGACTGGCAAGGACTCTGGGGTCCGGCGCCATGACAAACCCCATCCATGACATCACCCATGATGTGGACTGTATCCTGCTGGTGGGTTCCAATCCGGAAGAGGCCCATCCGGTGATTGGCATGCAGATCCGCAAGGCGGTGAATAACGGAACCAGGCTGATCGTGGTTGACCCGCGCGACATCGGACTGACGAAGTCCGCGGACATCCACCTGAAGCTCCGCCCCGGCACCAATGTGGCCTTGGCCAACGGTATGATGCATGTGATGATCAAAGAGGATCTGATCGATCACGACTATGTCCGCGAACACGCCGAGGGCTTTGAGGAGCTGAAACACCTGCTGGAAGACTACACCCCCGAAAAGGTGGGGGAGATCTGCCATGTTGACCCGGAAAAGCTGGCGGAGGCGGCCAGAATGTACGCCGCGGCGGAGAAAGCCCCTATCATCTACTGCCTGGGCGTGACCGAGCACAGCACCGGAACCGAGGGCGTCATGAGCATGTCCAACATGGCGGTGCTCTGCGGCAAGATCGGTCGCAGCGGCTGCGGCGTCAACCCGCTCCGCGGCCAGAACAACGTGCAGGGAGCCTGCGATATGGGCGCCCTGCCGACCGATTACCCCGGCTACCAGAAGGTGGATCAGCCCGCGGTCAGGGCAAAGTTTGAGAAAGCCTGGGGCGTTCCGCTAAACCCGGCGCCGGGCCTGAAGGCGACCGAGGTGTTCCCGGCGGCGATCGAAGGGAAGATCCGGGGACTCTACATCTGCGGCGAGGACCCAATGGTATCCGAGCCTGACACGCACCACATCGAGAAGGCTCTGGAGAGTCTGGATTTTCTGGTGGTTCAGGATCTGTTCCTGACAAAGACGGCCCGGTACGCGGATGTGGTACTGCCGGGAATAAGCTTTGCCGAGAAAGAAGGAACATTCACCAACACCGAGCGGCGTGTACAGCGGATCCGCAAAGCGGTTACACTCCCGGGCGATATGCGGCCGGATACGGACATCCTGATCGGCCTGATGAACGCGATGGGCTATCCGCAGAAGTATATGACCCCGGCTGAGATCATGGACGAGATCGCTGCAGTTACGCCGAGCTTCCATGGCATCAGCCATGCGAGGCTGGACGCGGAGGGCAGCCTGCAGTGGCCCTGCACGGACAGGGACCACCCGGGAACACCGATCATGCACGCGGGACATCCGGTTCGGGGAAAGGCGCTGCTGTATCCGGCCGCCTACAAGGCTTCCAGGGAACTCCCGGACGAAGCGTTTCCTTACATCCTGATGACAGGGCGCATTCTCTACCACCTGAACGCGTCGGCAGCGACCGTCCGCGTCCCGGGACTCATGGACATCGCCGGGGAAGGCTTCATCGAGGTCAACTTCCGGGACGCGGACCGGCTTGGCATCCAAAACGGAGAGCGCATCGCGGTCAGCAGCAGGAGAGGACGGATCACCGCGACGGCGCGTGTGGGAAAGAAGGTCTCTGAGGGAGAGACCTGGATGCCGTTCCATTTTGAGGATTCTCCGGCAAACATACTGACAAACGCGGCTCTGGACGAGTTTGCCAGAATACCCGAGTACAAGGTATGCGCTGTGCGGCTTGAGAAGCTTCGGACACAGGATGACGGAGAAGCATAAGGGATCCCGTCACGGCGCCGTAGCTGCGGGAAGAGCTGAAGGGAGGCAGACAGTGAAGCAGAATCTTCTGAAAACCAATTTCCTGTACCGAACATGGGAAGGCTTTCCCAATATCATTTGTTTTTGCATCAGAATGGACCGCCCTGTAGATGGTCCGGCGCTCTCTCTTGCGGTTCAGGAATCGGCTGTCCGTTATCCTTACCTCTGCGTCCGGGTGGAACGGCACGGAGAAGAATACAGCTTTTTTCACAATGACGCACCGATCCCGGTACTCCCGGGGAAGAAACCGGTCTGCCTTGGAGCGGGCAGGTGAACGGCCATTATCTGGCAGCCTCCTGGCAGGATGACATGATCCGTTTTTACGCCTATCATAATCTCTGCGATTCCAGAGGTTTCATCCCCTGGTTCAAGACGGTGCTTTACCTTTATCTTGTGAAGACTGCGGATCCTTCCCTCAGCCGGGAGAGCGTGAACCTCCCGGGGGAACCGTTTCTTCCGAATGAGACGGAGGATCCCTATCAGACGCTGGAACTTCCCGAAGATTTACAGCCTTTCTTTGAAGCGGAACCTGTTCCGGTCTTCGTTCCTGACACCCGTTATGCGCAGGGGCCGGGACGGATTGATTATAATGTCCGGGCGGACGGCAGAGAGTTTACGGACCTGGTGAAGCCTCACACGACTAAAGTCGCGTGCTTCCTAATGCCGTCGAAAGACGGTTACCCTTTAGAGGTATCGGAATACCTATCCACAGATACAATCTTAGCTCAGAATAATCACGCCGCAGCATGAAGTTCCGCACAAAGATTAATTAACGTGGAGTAGGTTGAGGTGCTTCTCTTACTGCATTGAGGATCATTTGCCTCAATGCGC
>ONGJ01000059.1 GCA_900317375.1 uncultured Eubacteriales bacterium | reverse complement strand
CGCCTGGTATGAGTCCCAGATTCAAGAGCACCTGCGCTCGAGCATGCTGATCGCAATTGCTCTGGTCGCCGTCAGCGGAGCGGTCGTCGCCGTTTTCACCCAACGCGTTGTCGACCGTCTGATTAAGCTGAAGGTCCAGCTCACCGCCCTTTCCGCGGATGTGGATGAACTCACGGACGAGCTCAGCACCGAGACCGGCTACATGGGCCTGCCTCTTCCGAAAAGCGAAAAGCCGGCGAAAAAGCCCGCCGGCACCTCCTCCGAATCCGAGAGCGATGAAATCGAGGCGATCAGCAGCAAGATGCAGGCCATGCACAGTCAGATGAAGCAATACATCGAGTCCGCGCGCAGCAAGGCCTATCTTGACGGTCTGACCGGTGTCGGCAACTCCCTCGCCTGTCAGGAGAAACAGGAATACCTGAACCGCCGGATCGCCGAAGGCACGGCAGATTTCCATGTCGTTGTTCTGGATATCAATGACCTGAAGAAGGTCAACGACCGGTGCGGCCATTCCGAGGGTGACCTGATCATCCGGGGTGCGGCCGCGGGCATCGTACAGGCCTTCGGCAGGGAGCAGACCTTCCGAATCGGCGGCGATGAGCTCCTCGCAATCGCCGAGAGGGTCTCCGAGGACGAACTGAAGGAAAAGCTCGCCGTGCTGGAGCAGTCCCTGGCGCAGTATAACAAAGGCCGGGAGGGCCTCGGCTATGCCGATCTTTCCCTGTCGACCGGCTTTGCCGCTTACCGCCCCGGGCAGGACAGCTGCTTCCATGACGTCTTCGTCCGTGCGGATGAAGACATGTACCGGACGAAAGTGCAGTTCCATCACGTCCGTGAATAGTGATATGAGCATATGAAAATCCACCGGCTCGCTTAACAGGCCGGTGGATTTTTCAGTTCTCTTTCTTTTTCTCCGGTTTGGACAGCCGGTATGCAAAATAGACCGTCAGCAGTCCGAGGGAAGCCGCGGTTCCCACAATCGTTGCCTCAAAGTTTCCCGGCAGGACGTTTCGCAGCAGGAATACCAGGGCAAGTGCCGCAATATCGAGCGCCGTACGGAGCAGGCTGGCAAGCATCATGGCTTTGGTGCTGTTCTTTTCGATCGCTTTTTTACTGATCCGGGAATTCAGCCAGGCAACCAGCGCTCCCCAGAGCAGACCGGTTACGGCGCCGATGATATACTCCATTTTCTGTGCCCTTCCAATCTGTTTTCCTTTATCATAGCATTCTTTTTCAAAAAATCAAGCTTGCTCTTGACTTTAATACCAAAAAGTGCTAAAGTGAGCCACAGTTTCAGCAGGAGGCATTTGGCATGCGCACTCTTTCCTTTGCAGCTGCATACGTTTACTCCTATTACTTTATGTGAGGAAGTAATAGAAGTTTGTGCTGCAAAGCGTTTTTCCCGATTCCCCGCCGCACGGACTTCACCGTGCGGCTTTTTTATTCTTGTCCGCTGCCGAAACAATCTGTGATTTGGAGGAACCCAAAATGAAAAAGACCCTTGCCCTTCTCTGCGCGCTTGCGATGGTTTTTGCGCTCTGCGCCTGCGGCCAGACCGCCGCACCCGCTGCCCCCGCCGCTCCCTCGGCTTCCCCTGAGGCTTCCCCTGCTGCCGAGGCCGCTCCCGCTGCGGCTGACGATGCCAAAACCTTTACGGTCGGCGTCTGCCAGCTGGTCCAGCACCCCGCTCTGGATGCCGCCACCCAGGGCTTCCAGGATGCTCTGAAGGAAAAGCTCGGCGACAAGGTCAGCTTCTCGGTTCAGAACGCCTCCGGCGATTCGGCCACCTGCGCGGTCATCTGCAACCAGTTTGTCAGTGACGGCGTCGACCTGATTCTTGCCAATGCGACCCCGGCTCTGCTGGCTGCCCAGTCCGCCACCAACAAGATTCCCATCCTCGGCACCTCGGTCACCGACTACGCCGATGCGCTGGGTCTGGAAGCCGGCAGCACCAAGACCGGCACCAACATCTCCGGCACCTCGGACGGCGTCCCGGCCCAGTCCTTTGCCGATCTGCTGAAGCAGGTCTTCCCCGAGGCCAAGAAGGTCGGTATCCTCTACTGCTCGGGCGAACCCAACTCCAAGTTCCAGGCTGACCAGATCCGCCCGATCCTGGAGGGCATGGGCTACACGGTTGCCGACTACACCTTTGCCGACTCCAACGATGTCGCTCAGGTTGCCGCCAACGCCTGCGACGACAGCGACGTCCTCTATATCCCGACCGATAACACCGCCGCTTCCAATGCCGAGCTCATTAACAGCGTCTGCCTCGAGAAGAAGGTTCCCGTTGTCGCGGGCGAAGAGAACCTCTGCCTCGGCTGCGGCTCCGTGACGCTCTCCATCTCCTACTACGATCTCGGCACGGTCACCGGCGAGATGGCTGCCAAGGTCCTTGCAGACGGCGCCGATATCTCTGCGATGGAGATTCAGTATGCGCCCTTCACCGGCAAGTTCAACAAGGTCAACTGTGAGGCGCTCTCTGTCGAAGTCCCCGAAGGCTTCGTCGCCATCGAAGGATAACTTTCAACTCTTCCCTGTGAAGGAGTTCTGTACGTGAGTGTATCTTCTTATTTTGCTTCGCTGAGTCTGCTTAAGCTGCTGCGCAATATGCCCGGCGGCGTTTCCCAGGGCCTGATCTGGGGGATTATGGCGCTCGGCATCTATATCACCTTCCGCCTGCTGGATTTTGCCGATCTGACGGTCGACGGCTCCTTCACGACGGGCGGTGCCGTGACGGTCATGCTGATTCTGGCCGGCTGTCCGTCCTGGGCGGCCCTTCTGGTCGCCGTCCTGGCTGGCATGCTCGCCGGTCTCTGCACCGGCCTGCTGCACACCCGCTTCGGCATCCCCGCCATTCTGGCCGGGATCCTGACCCAGTTTGCGCTGTATTCCATCAATCTGCGCATCATGGGCATGGCCGCCAACAAGGCCGTCAGCGTTGACAAGTATCATCTGGTGCTCAGTTCGCGCAATGTTCCCCTGGCCATTCTGACCGCCGCGCTGATTGCGCTGGCGCTGGTTTCGCTCTTCTACTGGTATTTCGGCACCGAGCAGGGCTCTGCCCTGCGCGCTACCGGCAACAACCCCGCCATGAGCCGCGCCCTCGGCATCAACATCAACCGCATGAAGGTGCTGGGTCTGGCCATTTCCAACGGCGTCGTTGCGCTGGCCGGCGGGCTGATGAGCCAGTATCAGGGCTTTGCCGATATCAACATGGGCCGCGGCGCCATCGTCATCGGGCTTGCCGCCGTCATTATCGGCGAGGTGCTTGCCAACGCCATTCTGAAGCGGCGCCTGAATTTCTACGGCACCCTGAGCTTCACGGTCATCGGCGGCGTGATTTATTACCTCGTCGTGGTCGTCGTGCTCTGGCTGCGCCTCAATTCCAACGATCTGAAGCTGTTCACGGCCATTGTCGTGGCGCTGTTCCTTGCAATTCCCTATTGGCGCGAACTGCGCATCAGCTCCTTTGCCAAGTTCAGGAGGAAGGGGGCCGGGAAAAATGCTTGACATCCGTGAGATCAGCAAGACCTTCAACCCCGGCACCGTCAATGAAAAGCTTGCCCTGCACAAGCTGTCCCTGCATCTGGACCCCGGCGACTTTGTCACCGTCATCGGCGGCAACGGTGCCGGCAAGTCTACCATGCTCAACGCCATCGCCGGCGTCTGGCCGGTGGACGAGGGGCGCATTCTTCTGGACGGCAACGACGTCACTCCCCTTCCCGAGCACCAGCGTGCCTGGCTGATCGGCCGTGTTTTTCAGGACCCCATGATGGGCACCGCGCCGAATATGCAGCTGGTGGAAAACCTCGCCCTGGCCCGCCGGCGCGGGCAGAAGCGCGGTCTGCGCTGGGAGGTGACCAAAGAAGAGACCGAAGAGTACCGTGAGCGGCTGAAAGTGCTTGGCCTCGGGCTGGAGGACCGGCTGCTGGCCAAGGTCGGCCTGCTCTCCGGCGGCCAGCGCCAGGCGATCACCCTGCTGATGGCCTCTCTGCGCGAGCCGAAGCTTCTCCTGCTGGACGAGCATACCGCCGCCCTCGATCCTGCCACCGCCGCAAAGGTGCTGGAGCTCTCCGACCGTATCGTGAACGAGCATCATCTGACCACCCTGATGATCACCCACAACATGACCGATGCCATCCGGCACGGCAATCGCCTGATCATGATGAATGAGGGCGAGATCATCCTGGATGTCCGCGGCGAAGAAAAGCAGCATCTGACCCGGCGTGAGCTGGTCGACAAGTTTGCCGAGCTCGCCGGCACCCCGCTGGAGACCGACGCGGTCCTGCTCTCCTGAACCGACAAAAACACATCCTGCCTTGCGTACAGCCTGGCAGGATGTGTTTTTTCACTCTTTACGCGCCTTTGCTTTCCTTCAGCAGCTTTTCCACAAGCTCTCTCTTTTCGTAAAGCACGCAGCCTCCCACATGGTCCTCCAGCAGGTGTCCGTTCTCCCGCAGGGCGCGGAACAGGCCGGAGTTCATGGCTTCCCGCAGCGAGCTGTCCCGCACGTTGATGTCCGAATACGGTGAGAAGGGACAGGGCTGGCCGCGGCAAAGCGCAGCATGAAGCTGCTCTCCTTCGGGTCCTTCAGCGTCGCCTTGATCGCGTCTGTTACCACCTGTTCCACGCCTTTGGTCAGGTAGGCCTGCAGATCAAAATCCTTATTCTTCGTGCTCATACACACCCCTCCTGTTTTCAAATGCAATGCCCGCCTTCAATTTCATAGCGGGTTCTCTCATTTGCGTGCAATTTATTTGTATGCAATATATATGATATCATAAACCCTTTTCACCCATTTGTCAAGTATACGAAAGCATCTAATCCGATGAATGCTCCTTCCTGTATATCCTTGCCAACGTGTTCAGCCGCCCTTTCCGGGACGGCTGATTTCTTTTTTCTCCAACGTTGGAATAATCACCCTGCTTTTCTCAAAAAGTACACTTTTTGAGACTTTTGGAAAGGCAGAATCCGCGCGAATGCGCGATCTGGATAGATGATAGCAAACCCCATTTTACACAGTTTTCAGCGGGGAGTAGCTATCCGCGTTGAAATAGCTGGATAAGCAAAGGCGGGAGGAACGGCTGGGCCGATGAGTCGGCAGCCGACGCGTAGCTGCTGAATGTCGGCAGTCGAAACGCCCGCGACGGATCTTACGGAGGTGATCGGAAGAAGAACGGGCAAAGGGCAAAAGAAAAAGCACATGAAAAGCATAACCCCAGACCCAGCCGGGGGAGGCCCGGCAAAGCATATATTTGTAAGATAGAATCCAAAAACCGAAAGAATGGAGGACGTTTTGGATGAGTTTTAAAAGAATGTTATCCCTCGTTCTGGTTCTCTGCATGGTCCTTTCCTTCTTCCCGGCCTCTGCCTTCGCCGACAATGATGTCGTCGAAGAAGTAGTCGAGGAAGTTGCGGAGGCACCGGCAGAAGCACCGGCCGAGGAGCCTGCGGCGGAGCCCTCGGCGGAAGAACCCGCTGAAGAGCCCTCGGCGGAAGAACCCGCTGAAGAGCCTGCGGCGGAACCGTCAGAAGATGTCGTTGAGGAAGAGGTCGTGGAAGAAGCCCAGACCGTTTCCGAAGAGGCGATGCTCGCGACTGGTGCTGTCTATGTTGTCAGCGCAAAGGTGTATAAAGACAACCTTGCTGACGCAATTGAGTTGGCGACAAACGGCGATACCATCATGGTAAATGCCGATTTAGATGCTGCTCATAGTGAGGCTACCATCGACAAGAACGGTCTCACAATTGAGGCCTCGGACAACAGCATCGCCGGTGATCTTACAATTACCGGTGAAGATGTGGTTTTGAGCGGTTTTAATTCTACGGGATTGGTTCTTGTAAATGCCCCTGGGCTGACCATTTCCGATGGTACGTTTGTAAAGGTAAAAGCCGGTGCTGCAACGAGCGGCAATATCACAGGCGGTAAATTCACCAGTCTGGATACCTCTCTGATTGCGGAAGGCTATGCCCTCGATACCGACGGTACGGTCAGAAAGGCAATAGCGGTAATCGGCGATAAGACGTATCCCTCTCTGCGCAGCGCGATTGAGGCTGCCAAAGCCGGCGATACCATTACCCTGATCGCGGATGATGAAGTAAGCTTTAGTGATGCAGCTCCCAAGCTTGAAATCGATAAAGCGCTTACAATTGATGGTGATGGCTTTGAAGTTGTTGGATTGGGTGCTGACTCAGCCGACTACAATGAGATTCTCGTTAAGGGTTCCGGCAACGTCACCTTTACGGATATTGCGCTGACATCTTTTGGTGAGTATGTCATTTATGCTGCTGGAAGCTATACTGGAACGCTGACTTTAGACGGTGTTACCATCACTGATTTCGATCGCACGGCTGTTGTTGCCGGCGGTGGAAAGTTTGTTATTGATTCCTGCATCTTCACCGGCAGCGGCCCTGCGGCCGGCGATTTCCAGAGTGGTGTTGAAGTGATCAATGGCAAGGGTACGATTGCCAATACGATGATTACCGGTATGGGCAGCGCGGATGGAAAGTGGGACGCCGGGTGTGTTCAGGCCGGCCATCCCTTGGTTGCTACCACCGGTGAACTGGTTATCGGCAATGGAAATACCTTTGAGGGCAAATGTGTTATTATCGTAGCAGACGGAAGCGGTGAACCGCATTACAGCCCGGTTGCTACTTCTGGTACAGTTTCTGTAATCGAAGGATCCGACAGCAGCTTCAAGGGTGCTATTTTTAAAGAAGGCCCAGGCGGAACCATAGCGATCGCCGGCGGCACCTTTGATCAGGCTGTTCCCGAGGCATTCTGCGCGGAGGGCTTTATCCCTGTTGAGATCTCCGAAGGCGTCTATGGTGTTAAAGAAGGCACCTATGTTGTCCGCGTAATGAAGCGCAGCGAGCCTGCTCTCACCGGCGGCCAGGGTTATGAAGCTGCCGATGTTGATGCTGCGGTTGCCGCTGCCATTGAAGGCTATGTAGCATCTCCTACGGACCTGAGCGGAACTGCGCTTGTCGTCCTCTCCGGCGACCAGACCGGGACCATGGAAAAAGGCAAGAGCATGTATGTATACCTCGTCGATGGCTCCTTTACGCCCAAAACCGTTGAGGATGCCTACATCTCTACCGTCCCTGATACCGCTCTCGGCACAGACGGCAAGATTACGGCTAAGGGACAGGACATTTTGGTCACTTCTGATCCGTATGTAGCTATGATTGTCGGTGCAGACGGAGAGCCCATCTACTATAAGAGTGAAGATTGGGCAACAGCCGTCAGCAAAGCGAAGACAGATACCAGACTCGTTTTGACCCCGCTTGTTGACGGGCTGGCTTTTTCGCTGACTGATAATGAGACTGTTGTTATTACCAAGAATGAACATACAGTAAACGTTCTCAAGAGACCTGAAGCAAAATACGAACTCTTCCATACGGAAAAAGACGGAACAATCATCTGGAGCTGCAAGAATGCTGTAGCCAGCGTGACCTGGCAAGAGGGAGTAGATCCGTATTATCAGCCCGTCTACAAAACTGAGAAGTTTACTTCCTTCAGTGAAGCAGCTGCGTTTGCAGAAGGAACCAAGACGGTTACACTGATAGCTACACCAACCGATGCCAGTGGAAAAGAAATCTCCGAAACCTATGAAGTCGGCAAAGATGATCCCAATGAAGTCCTGTTTGTTAAGTTTGGTAACTTTGATTGGCTGACGGTAAAAGCATACGGAGATTATGCTCTTAATGTAGAGGAAGATACTCCTGAAGTTGGGACTACGAAGTTCTCGGTTGTTGCTTCCGTTGCGTATGTCACGCAGGGCACAGGCTCAAGTGCAAAGACGACGTATTTCAGTGATTTTCAAGCTGCCATAAACTTCGTTAAGAGCACAAACAGAGCAACATCTGCCAATCTGCCGATCGTTCTTCTGACAGATATTACCGGCACTTATAAGCTGGACGGCGGATTCTACACCTTTGTCAAGAAGGACGGCCATAATGTTGACATTGCTACCGTAGATGGATATGCCATTCAGCAGAAAGACCCAGTAGCCGGTGTGACGGAGTATTTCGCAGCACCCGCAGTTGCCTCAATCACTGTAGACGACGAGACAACTTACTATGCCACCTTTGCTGAGGCTGTCGATGATGCCTGGGCATCTGGTGATCTCCTTCCTGAGCGTGTTGTGAAAGTTTTGGCTACCCCCACCGATCATCCGTATGCTCCCAAAGAGGCAGGCAAATTCCTGGTTGATCTCAATGGGATAATTGAAGAAGCTGCTATCAGCAACCTTGTTGACATCGATCCCGCACTTCATATGGCCTTAGGGGATCCGGAAAAGCAGGGTGAGACAAGCACTTATCTCGTACCCGTTGAAGCTGCTGTTGCGTCCATTACCGTCGATAGTACGACGACGTATTACAACGACTTTGATGAGGCGATGAAGAATGCCGTCGGCACTTCCTCAAGTAACTGCAACACGATTGTTCTTCTCGCAAATATCGAGAAAAGCTCAACACTGGGAGAAGGACGCTTTGTCAAGGTTCAGAAGGGCGATTTCAAAGTAGACATCACAAATGATGGCGCATATGTCGTCAAGCAGGGAGAGCCGGTTGATGGCGTAACGCTGTATTCTACGGTTGCCGCTGTTGCTGCTATCACGGTGGAAGACAAGACAACTTACTACGACTCCTTTGCTAAGGCTGTCGAAGATGCCTGGGCATCTGAAGAACTGCTAGCTGAGCGTGTTGTGGTTGTTTTGGCGACGCCGACAGATACCTATAAAGCTGAAGAAGTCGGATCTTTCCTGGTAGCAACTCCTTCCGACATCAGCATTAGAAATTATGTTCAGGGAGATGTCGAGAACGGCCTGTTCGTACAGGATCCTGTAAAGCAGGAAGATGATACCTGGCTCGTTTCTGTTGAGAGTGCGGGAGCCCGCATTGATTTCCAGGACGAAACGTTTGAGTACTATGACACCTTCCAGGATGCTGCTGAAACGGTTCTTAACAACTATGATATTCCAGAGCATCCGTACAAGAATCTTGTTATCACCCCGTTGAAAGATGCAGAATGGACGATTGATCAGACATGGCAAGGCAAAGCTTTCAGAGTTGCGAACTCTGAGAATTCTGTCGAGATTAAGGCTTCAGGTGCCATTGTTGCAGTTCCCACTGTAACACAGACCTTTACTGTTTATTCCATTCAGGCTGCAGAGGCATCAATTAAAGAGTGGGATGACGGTAAATATGACAAATACGGTCAGCTGATCACCTATACCAAGTATTTTGCCACCCTCGATGAGGCTGCTGAGGCTGCTGACGACACCAGAATTGTAACCGCGCTCAAAGATAACCTTACCTATGTGTTTGATTCTGCGGCCGGTATTACGGTTCTGAAAATCGACAAGACCGGCAAGGCCATAACGGTCAGCTCCAGCGTAGAGGGCAAGGGTGTCGAGACTGACGGTTCGAAAACTGAGTATACGGTTTATACACTGACCGGTGCTGTCGCTTCCATCACGGATGAGGATGTCACGACCTATTATGCCACCTTTGACGAGGCTGCTGCAGTCGCTACGAACACCGATCTTGTTGTTGTCCTGATGGCAAATGTAGAGGACGACTTTACACTGCCTGCAACTGAAGTCCTCAACGTTCAGAAGGGCGATTTCAGTCTGAATGTTGTTCCCGGCCATGATGGTGATACCAAATATGCTGTTGCCGAGACGACCAAGGACGGCGTAACCAATTACAAGTCTGTTGAGGCAGTTGCTTCCTTTGACATAGGTACAACGGCCAATCCCAATGTGAAATATTTCGCTACCTTTGCAGATGCTGCAGCGTATGCATTTGTTCCCGCAGATCAAAATATTGATCCGGAGAAGGCTCCTGCCGTTACCCTGCTGAAGGCGCCGACCGAAGAAGACATTTTTGAGGCTGAAGCTGGTTACTTCAACTTCACGTCTACAGTAGAGAATTACGGTGCAGATAAGATCATTGATCAGAATCTGTCCATGTTGGCAGGTTTGGCTGCATCTGCTGAGGAGCTTGGATCCAATGTCTGGACAATCACCATTGACTCTGCAGCAGCTTCCATCACGGATGACGATGACACAACCTACTATGCCACCTTTGCCGAGGCCGCTGCAGTCGCTACGAACACCGATCTTGTTGTTGTCCTGATGGCAAATGTAGAGGACGACTTTACTCTGCCTGCAACTGAAGTCCTCAACGTTCAGAAGGGCGATTTCAGTCTGAATGTTGTTCCCGGCCATGCTGGTGATACCAAGTATGCTGTTGCCGAGACGACCGAGGACGGCGTAACCAATTACAAGTCTGTTGAAGCAATTGCTTCCATCACTGCAGAAGGTAAGACAACTTATTATGCTACCTTTACCGAGGCAGTTGATGTTGCATTTGTTCCTGCAAACAGCAGCAGCACGCTTACGGTTGAGATGATCAAGGCGCCGACTGATCCTAAAGATGTCTACGCTGCAGACAAAGGTTCTGTACTCATTAAGACCACGTTTGACGTGCTGTCTCATATCGAACCTGCTGAAGGACTGGCTGTCAGCACTGCAGAAGTCGCAACAGGAACATACAAGATTACTGTTGATTCTGCTGTCGCGTCGATTACGCTGAACAACGGTAAGGTTGAGTACTTTGCCAGCGTTGAGCAGGCTGTTGCTTCCGGTCACAACACGATCGTGAATCCGATTGTTCTGCTCGCGGAAGTGCCTGCATATGCAATGGCGACGGTTACAGACCTGCACCACCTGTACGTGAACAAAAACGGTCAGGACTTCACCGTGACCACGACGGATCCGCACGATGTTCAGTATGCCTATGAGATTAAGGATAAGACATACGGTGATGTTACGGAATACTGGACTGTTCCGGGTGTAGCCTATCTTGACTTTATTACCGTAGAACCCGCTCCGGAGAGTGGCACGATAGAAGTTCACAATTACAGCTTCTATGGCGACTTTGCTGATGCCGTTGCCGCTTCCGATAATGGCGAGTATGTGATTGTCCTTGTTGCTGCCATCGATAATCCCTATACCATCACGAGGGCAGATCAGGTTATCAAAGTGCAGGGGGTCGATACGCACAAACTTGTTGTAAAGCCTGCTGAGGGCCTGACAGTAACTGAGACAAAAGATAAAGAAAAGCCTGAAGTCACTGTTTACACCGCAAGCCTGGCAATCGCCACGGTCGAAGCAAAGTTCGGCAAGGATTCTAAAGTTACCACAAGGACCTATGGCGAAGGCGAGCTCGCGACTGCTGTCTATGATGCGCTGAACAACCGTGAAGGCGTGATTACGCTGGCGGCAGATCCGGATGAGGGCTTCAGCTATACTCTCAGTCTGGAGGATACCCTGACTGTCAAAGCCGGTGTCGGCAAATTCACAGCAGAGAACTTCACCGTTCCGGATGGATACTATGTATCTGAAAAGAAAGAGACCGGCATTACAAAGTATTCTGCAGCAGAAAAAGCCTTCTCCGTCGCTGATGGCGATGAGATCAAGTATTTTGCCACCTTTACGGATGCTGTTGCAGAAGCTCAGGATCTCGAAACCTATAAAGTTCACGGCGATGTCCACAATCCGGAGGCAGTCATTACGCTCTGGAAGGATATGACTGATCAATTCAGCCTGTCCGCTGTTGTTGCTACTAATACCGATGTACAGAGCCTGTTTATCAAGGCACAGGGCAATGAGACAAAGTTTGTTGCCGCGGATTCTGCGTATTTTGTCGTTGCTGAGGAGACTGCTGAAGAAGGCGTCAATCGCTATGCCCTGACTGAGGTTGTTGCAACAGTAACCACTGCAGGGGTCGAGCCGGTTCCGTATGCCAGCTTTGCTGAAGCAGCAGAAGATGCATTCAACAACAACAAGAAAACTGTTACACTGCAAAAGCAGCCCGCGGACGATGACATCTTCCAGATGCCGATCGGTACGCTGAATGTTGATAAAGTAACCGGTAAGGGCGTTCTGTTGAACAAACTGGCTGGGAAGAATATCGTTGCTTACGGTGAAGATGTTTCTATTGTTACGGATCCCGTAAAAGTAGAAGACGCCACTTTAAGCTGTGTCTTCAGTGTTGTCGGCAATGAGGCTGCAATTCAGTTCCCGGGCGAAAGCGATTTGAGACGTTATGCCACATTCGAAGACGCTTATGAGGCTGCGAAGAACAGGAATCTTGTCATTATCCCGCTGACCAGTCTGGATAAAGATCTCACAGGTGTTGCGACTCCGACAGATGTATTCTATGTCGCAGACAGTGAATATGAGGTTTCCTTCCGGGCTACAGATCTTGATTTTGCAGTCGAAGGTGTTGATCCTGCAAAGTATACTGTGAATAAGGCTGTTGTTTACGTCAACTCGGATGAGATTGTGGATTACGATGACAAGTATAATCCGATTTATCGTCCGGTGTACTTTGCAAACTTTGAAGACGCCATTGCCTATGCAGACAGTGTCAAGGTTATCTATGTCATTGCCGATAATCAGACATATGCCATGGCTATGGAAGACACATTCTGGGTCGACACAGAAACATTTACATCAAAGCATCTGAATCTTACTGCGCCGGAAGGCCTCACAGTCGGTAAGGTTGAAGACACAGAGAAGAATGCCACCTGGTGCTACGTCGGAAACAACACCGTAATTCTCAAAGGTAACGGCGGTGAAACTGAAGATGGCGAAGTTGAATTCGTTGTTGACAGTTTCAAGGTCGGTGCTTGGCTTGTGCTTGATGATTACAATGATATCTTCACACGCCGCGGTTATGTATTCGATCGCTGGACGCATGATCAAGATGGTATCGAGCCTGTTTTGCCTACAGAAACGATGCCGGATCACAGTCTGGATGTTTTTGCACAGTGGGCAACAGCAACCGATGTTACCATTCTCTGGGCCAATGACGGTGTCGTGATGACTTCTACGACACAGAAAGCCGGCGAGGTATTCCAGGTTCTCGGCCTGAAGCAGCTGCCCGAAGTACCCACCAAGGAAGGCTACCGGCTGGATGAGAACAATCTCTGGTATCCTGAGGTTCCCGAAATTGTCCCCGAGGCATCCGGAGACATTATCTACAACCTGAACTGGATCAAGCAGTATACTGTTAACTTCTTTGTCGACGGCAGCGTCATCAAGACCATCAGTGTCGACGCCGGCAGCAAGCTGTCCGATAATCCCGAAGTTCCCGAGCCTGAAGAACCAGGCATGGCGTACAAGTGGACGCTGAAGGGCAGCGACTATGACATGGATGCGGACGTCACCACGGATCTGACCCTGACCGGCACGCTGGTACCGGCGGGCGGTCCCGTTGAGGCCTTTGTGCAGCGCGGTTACAGCCTGATGCTGGGGCGTGAAGCGAGTGCTGAAGAAGTGCAGTTCTATGCGGATCAGCTGAAAGCGGAAGAGCTT
>ONGJ01000008.1 GCA_900317375.1 uncultured Eubacteriales bacterium | reverse complement strand
GTGCCGAGGCCGGGGGCGCTTCGAATATCCAGCGTCCCGCCGCACATCATGCGGAGGCGCTCGCGCACATTCTGCAGGCCGACATGGCCGCTGCCGTCAAGCGTATCCGGGTCAAAGCCGGGTCCGTCGTCCTCTACGGTGACAACGGCGGCATCCTCAGCCGAAAAGCTGCGGATTGTTATCCGGCCGGGTTCCTTTCTGCCTTTGACCCCGTATTTTACGGCGTTTTCCACAACCGGCTGCAGGGTCATGGGTGGCAGGCGAAAGGCTGTAAACGGCGTGTCGTATTCCACCTGCAGTCTGTCCTCCAGCAGAACCTGTTCGACGCCGAGGTAGGCACGGGTATGCTCCAGCTCCTCCGGGAAGGCAATGAGCTCCTGCGCCGTGATCGCGGTAAAGTTTGCCTGAAGGAAGGCAGTAAAGTTCTTCACCACCTCCATCGCACGTCTGGGGTCATCCTCACAGAGGACGTAAACAGATACCAGTGTGTTATAGATAAAGTGAGGCTGAATCTGGTTGATCATCACGCGGACTTTTGCCTCGCGCAGTTCCTCTTCCCGGAGTCGGAGCAGCTGTTCCCGGCGGATTGCCGTGCGGATCAGACCGAAGCCGCGGATGAAGAGGTTCAGCAGGATCCAGCACAGGAAGAACGGTGCGTTGCGGATGCTGCTGTTGGGCTGCAGCAGGATGAGAAGGTCGAGACCTAGGGCAAGAAAGGTCGGCAGCAGCCAGAGCAGTTCCTGCCGGTTCGGTTTTTCGCCCAGCAGAGACACCAGGTGCAGCACAGCCATAAAGAATCCGTATCCGACCAGCACATCGTGCAGCTCCGCGGCGCCTGCAAGCTGCAGCAGCACCAGCAGCGCTGCCGTTCCCGCACCGAGGTAAAAGCAGAGCCGGCTGATCCGGTTTTCCCCGCCGGTCCGCAGGAGCCCCAGCAGCCGCAGCGACAGCACCAGCATCAGCAGATAGCAGGCCGAGCCGAGGAACCAGATCTGCCTCTGCCACCCGTAGCGGTCCAGCAGCAGGAGCAGCAGCTGCAGCGAGCTGAGCTTCCAGACGCCGGCGCAGATGTTCACCGCGCCGAGATAAACGATTTTGCGTTTGTCCTCCCCGCCGATGGGCAGTGCAAGCGCCAGAGGGATCATAAACAAACCCGCCGTCACGGCGATGGCAGCCAGCAGAAGCTGCGTCAGGTCCTGCGGCAGCAGAATCATGCTCAGCAGCGTATCCCGGCTGATCTGGAAAAACTGCGGCTCCTCATCCCGAACACTGCTGTAAACCGGGGTCAGCGTGATCGTCAGGCTTTTGCCGAGATACTCCTCCCGAAACGGCACCGTCAGCCAGTAATTGCCCGGCGTCCTTCCCACCTGGGTGCTGCCGTCCGGCAGGTTGTCATAATAGAGTTCACCGTCCAGCAGGACGGTCGCGCAGGTATGGTGCATCCAGGCATAGAGGCTTGCCCCGCGCCGCACGGCCTCCTCGTGCTGTATGGTAAACGTATAGCTGCGCTGTACACCGGCAAAGTCATCGATGGCCTCGGTCGTGCAGACCTCCGGCTGCATGAGAAAAAAAGGGTCCACGGCAGCAGCATAGACTTGGGCACCCTGAAATCGGTGAACCATCACGACAAGCAGCAGAATCAGGAGGAGCAGAAACGCCGCCGGGAGGTCGGCCGCCGCATGTTTCCGAAAGTCCGTTTTTTTCATGGTGTCAGGCCCTGTACCGGGAAACGCAGATGCGAGATCTCACTGCGGATTTTCTCCGGGGTCAGCGGTTTCATCAGATACCCGCTGCAGTGAAGCGCAAAGGCATTCGCCATGTATTCGGCATGGCTGGTCAAAAAAATGATGTTGATGCGAGGCTGGAGCGAGAGAAGGGCCTCCGCCAGGCGCATGCCGTCCTCTCCGCAGAGCTCGATATCCAGAAAAGCCACGCCTATATGGTTCAGCCGGGCAAAGGCGAGTGCCTCCTCTGCCGCGGCAAAGCCCCAGACCTGTGCCTTGGGCAGTTCCCTGCTGAGCGTATGGACAAAGTTTCTCAGAATCACAGGAACGTCTTCCACGACGACAATATTCGGCGCGTTCTCCTGCTCGCGCATGGACTCATAGAGGACACGGTCCTCCACCTTGAGGCAGCGGGCAAGCCGTGAGATGGTACTGACATCCGGCAGGCGTTTCCCGCCTTCCCAATTGGAGACGGTATATCGCGAGACGTACACCTGTTCGGCAAGCTGCTGCTGGGTGAGTCCCTGTGCGATGCGCAGTTCGCGGAGCTTTTTCCCAAAGGCTTCAGAAGCAAGCATAGGATCCCTCCTGACGGTCAGCTGTGGTAATGCACCCTATTTTAGCATTTCCCGCATCGAATATTCAACAGCTGTTTTCACTATGAAAACATTGGACATTCCATTGGCTGCCTTCGGCAGCAGGAGGCGAAGAGCCGTCCGGAAAAAACCTGATTGCGGTCTACCATTTTTTCGGGGATTATGGTATACTGTTTTATTATTGCAAAGGAAACGGCCGGGGTTCCGGTCCGGACAGGAGGTAAGGTGCATATGGAGTATTCCAGAGTTGAAATACGCCCGGGTGTCTGGCTTACGCATCTGTGGGAGGAAAAGTTTAAAACGGCCTGCTTCAGCGTGAACCTTCTTTCCCAGCTCAGCAGGCAGACCGTGTCCATGAACGCACTGGTTCCCTATGTTCTGCACCGCGGGACCAAGCTCTGGCCTGACATGCAGGCGCTGAGTGAGCGCGAGGAAGAGCTTTTCGGCACCGTTGTCGAGCCCATCGTCCGCCGGATCGGGGAAATCCACTGCAGCGGCTTTTATGCCGGTTTCCCGGAGGATGAATACCTGCCCGGGGATGAGTCGGTCCTATCGGATGCCATCGGCCTGTCGCTGAGTCTGCTGCTGGACCCGGTCACCCGCGGCGGGCTGCTGCTTCCCGATTACGTGGAAAGCGAGCAGGAAAAGCTGCTGGACATGATTGCCGCGCGGGTCAACAATAAGCGCAGCTACGCCGTGCTGCGCTGCATGGAAGAGATGTGCGCCTTTGAGGATTATGCCGCCGGGCGTCTCGGCGACGAGGCCGGCGCCCGCGCCATCAACTACAAAAAGCTCAGCAGGCATTACCGCATGCTGCTGCAGACCTGCCCCATCGAGCTGTTCTATTGCGGGCACGCAGATGTGAAAAAAGTCCGGGCCATTCTGCAGGATCAGCTGGCGACCCTCCCCCGCGGCGAGATCGACTTTGACATCGGGACCGAAATCCGCATGAACGCCGTGGAGGATCAGCCGCGCCTGACTGTGGAGGAAATGGACGTGGCGCAGGTCAACCTCGTCATCGGCTGGCGGCTCGGCGAATGCATGGAGGAGCCGGACTACCCGGCCCTGTATGTGTTCAACGAGCTCTTCGGCGGCAGTCCGAGCTCCAGGCTCTTCCTGAACGTGCGGGAAAAGCATTCGCTGTGCTATTATGTGAGCTCTCTGCTTGACATTCGGAAGGGGCTGCTGCTGGTGTCCTCGGGGGTGCAGGCGCAGAACATTGAAAAAGCAAAGGACGAGATATTTTCCCAGCTGGAAGCAATGAAGCGGGGCGAGTTTTCCGAGGAGGATCTGGAAACGGCCAGGGCCGGTGTTGCCTCGGATCTGCGTTCCATTCCGGATTCCCAGTCTGCGCTGGAGGGCTTCTTCGTCTCCCAGGCGCTTGCAGGCGCCGATTACGGTCCGATGGAGCTGGCTGAGCTGGTCTGCGAGGTCACCGCGGACCGCGTTGCCGCGATTGCCGCGAGCACGGTCTGTGACCAGATTTATCTTCTAAGGGCACCGGAGGCTTCTGCAGAAGGCACGGGCGAAGAAGAGGAAGGAGGCGGAGAAGCATGATGACCAGGCAGGAATATGCCGCCACGGGAGATGTCCTGTACAGCGGCACGGCGAAAAACGGTCTGCGTATCCGGGTTCTCCCCAAAACCGGCTTTTCCGGTTTTTATGCTGTTTTTGCCACAGATTACGGCGGAACCTACCGGCGCTTTACGCTGGACGGAACCGATTATGACACACCGGCCGGTGTTGCACACTATCTCGAGCACAAGATGTTCGACCTGCCCGACGGCGACAGCGCGCTGAGCCTGCTCAGCAGAAACGGGGCCGATCCGAATGCCTTCACGTCGTCTGATGTGACCTGCTATTACTTTCGCTGCACGCACCTGTTTGAGGAAAACCTGCGCCTCCTGCTGCATTTTGTTTCGACACCGTATTTTACCGATGAGACGGTGCAGAAGGAGCAGGGCATCATCAGCCAGGAAATCCGCATGGGCGAGGACAGTCCCGGCAGCGCCAACTATTACAGCCTGCTGAAGCTGCTGTACAAAAACCACCCGATCCGTGAAAAGGTCATCGGCTCGGTTGAGAGCATTGCCGAAATCACGGCCGAGACGCTCTATACCTGTCACCGCGCCTTCTATATTCCGGCGAACATGGTGCTTTGCGTGGCCGGGGACGTTGATCCCGACCGCGTTCTGGCCATTGCCGAAGAGATTCTGCCGCAGGAGGCAGGCACGGTTCCGACGGTGGATTTCGGCGAAGCGGAAGACCTGCTGCCTGCAGGGACGCGTGCTTCTCTGGAGATGCCGGTCTCGATCCCCCAGTTCCTGATCGGGGCGAAGCTGCGCCCCGAGGAAAAGGGTCCTGCCCTGTTCCGGCAGCAGCTGGTCGCCTCGCTGGCGCTCCGCCTGCTGGCCGGTCCCTCCGCCCCGTTCTACAACCGCCTGTATGCCGAAGGGCTTATCAACCGCAGCTTTGACGCGGATGCGGACTTCTCAACCGGCGTCGGGACCGTCATCATCGGCGGCGAGAGCCGGGATCCGGAGGCCGTTTATGACGCCCTTCTGAAGGAGGTCGCACGCGTTGGGAAAGAGGGCATCGACGAGAAGCTTTTTGAGCGCTCTCTCCGCTCCGGGATCGGCGGGGCACTGCGGTCGATGGAGGATTTTGACGACGTCTGCGTCAATCTCGCGCTTGACGAATTTGACGGTTTCTGTTACCTTGACTATCCGGCCATCATGGCCTCGATCCGCAGGGAGGAATGCGAAGCCTTTCTGCGGGAAACGCTGAAGCCGGACAGGCTGGCGATGAGCGTGGTCACAGGCGGAGGTGCTGCCGGGACGGAGAGTCCTTCCGGTGAAGGAGAGGGCGCATGACGCCGGCGTTTGTAACCATGCAGCGGGAAAGCGCCATCTGCTTCCCCTTTCTGGGCAGCTGGACCATCAACCCGCCTGCCTATATCACCGTCTTTGGAAGAAACATCTATCTCTACGGGATTCTGATCGCACTCGGCTTTGTCCTGGCGATCGCGGTCTGTGCGCGGATCGCGCCGAAATTCGGCATCTCTGCCGACAGCTTTTACGATCTGGCGATCTGGATGATCCCGATGACCATTCTCGGGGCGAGGCTGTATTTTGTGGCCTTCCGCTGGGACTATTACGCGGCGCATCCGGCTGAGATCTTTGCGGTCTGGGAAGGCGGCCTTGCCATCTATGGCGGCATCATTGCCGGCTTTCTCACCTGCTGGGTGTTCTGCCGGGTGAAGAAAATCTCTTTCCCCGCCATGCTGGATGTCCTTGCCTTCGGAATCCTGATCGGTCAGATCCTCGGACGCTGGGGAAACTTCTTCAACCGCGAGGCCTTTGGCGCTGAGACCGACATTTTCTGCCGCATGGGCCTGATCTCCCCGGACGGCAGCGTCATCTATGTCCACCCGACCTTCCTGTATGAGAGTCTCTGGAACCTGGTCGGGCTCATCTTCCTGACGCTGTTTGTCAAAATGGGAAAGCGCCGGTATGACGGGCACTGCATTCTGATCTACTTTTTCTGGTACGGTCTGGGCCGGGCCTGGATCGAGGGCCTGCGCACCGACAGCCTCTACATCGGCACAACGGGCATTCGCGTCTCACAGCTGCTGAGCATTGTTCTTGTTCTGGTTTCGGGCACACTGCTGTTTCTCAACCGCAACAATCACAGCCTGCAGGAACGGGCGCAGGCGCAGGAGGAAGCGCAGAATGGGAAAAACTGAGCACGGCAGATTTCTTCTGCTTGCCCTCAGCCTTCTGCTGGTGCTGGGGGTCTGTCTTCACTTCTGCCTGTGGAAAAGCGGCATGTTCATCGACGAGATCTATACCTACGGTCTCTCGAACAGCCATTACCAGCCCTTCATCGGTCACGGAGAGGGCGAATGGATGAAGGAGCAGCTTCTGACGCGGGAAGACTTTTTTGACTATCTCGCCGTCACCGGAGAGGACCGCTTTGACTTTGCCTCGGTCTACTCGAATCAGGAGCTGGATGTCCACCCTCCCCTGCACTACTGGATCATCAATTTCTGCTCTTCCCTGGCTGAGAATCAGTTCAGCAAGTGGATCGGGCTGATTCCCGACCTGATGATCTATCTCGGGACGCTCGTGCTGCTTTTTGTGCTCGTACGTGAGCTCTTTTCCGATGATGCAGCGGCGGCGCTCTGTGTCCTCCTCTACGGGCTCAGCCGTGTCGGTCTCAGCACGATGCTGATGATCCGCATGTATGTGCTGATGGCCTTCTTCACGGTTCTGCTGGCCCTGCTCAGCGTCCGGGAGCTGCGAAAGCCCTCGCTGAAAAATGAGATCGCCATCGGCCTGTGCATCTGCCTGGGGCTGATGACCCAGTATTATTTCGTGTTTTACGCCTTCTTCCTCTGTGCCTTCACGGTGCTGCACCGTCTTTGGCGGAAGGAGTGGAAAATCGCCCTTCGTTTCTCCCTCTGTGCCTTTTTGGGTGTTGGCCTGATGCTGCTGTGCTTTCCGGCCGCCGTCAGGCACCTGACTGCGGACAAGCTGGTCTCGGGCGGAAACGCGCTCAACAACCTGGAAAACCTGGCCGCCTGGCCGGGCAGACTTCGCTATTATTTCGGCCAGATCCGTCAGGGTCTGTGGGCAGCCGTGCTCTCCGGCCTTCTGGCGCTCGTATGTGCGGCCGCTGCCGCTCTCCGGAAGAAGAGGCGCCTGCCCTGGAAGAGAAGCGAGCTTGTGCCTCTGCTTCTTCTGCTGCTGCCGGTCCTGCCCACGGTGTTTGTGTCGGCTGTGATTGCGCCGGTTGTGGAAGGACGTTACATCTACAACATCATGCCGATCTGCGTTCTGGCAGCGGGCTATGCCGTCCATCTCGCCCTGCAGAGCTTTGATAAGGAAGGCGCCGGGAAGGCCGCTGGTCCCGTTCTGGTCGCCGTCTGCGCCTGCCTGGCGCTGGTGCTGTCGCTGCGCACGGTACCGGAGTATATCTACGACGAGCACCGGACGTATAACGGCATGATCGCCGCGCATGCGGAGGACCCCTGCGTCTATATGACCGGCTATTACGCCCCGGTCACGCAGGACATGCTGCAGCTGATGCAGTTTCAAAACGTCTATGTTACCGAAAACCCCGCATCAGAGGGTCTTCGCCGCTACCTGACGGCCGCGGACAGTCCGGAATGCGTGGTCTATATCGACATCGACGGCTTCTGGGGCAGCGGTTTTGACCCCGAGAGCCTTCTTCCGTCCCTGCTGGCGGAAACCGGTTATTCCGAATACGAACACCTGTATCAATACGCGCTGAGCGACACCTATCTTATGAGGAGATAAGAGCATGCTGTCTGTGATTCTTCCGGCCTACAACGAAAAAGACATGATTCCCGTCGCCGCTGAAACGCTTGCCGGTATTCTTGACAAAGAGGGCATCGCGTTTGAGCTGCTGTTTGTCAACGACGGCTCAACAGACGGGACCTGGGATGCGATCTGCCGGGCACGGGAAAAGGACCCGCGTGTCTGCGGCATCTGTTTCAGCCGGAATTTCGGCAAGGAAGCGGCGATGTTCGCCGGGCTTGAGAAGGCACGGGGCGACTGCTGCGTCGTTCTGGACTGCGACCTGCAGCATCCGCCCGAGAAGATCGTCGAGATGTACCGGCTCTGGGAACAGGGCTATGAGGTCGTCGAGGGCATCAAGGAGGACCGCGGTCAGGAAACCGGTCTCCACCGCTTCGCTGCAAACAGCTTTTACGGTCTGATCAGCCGGGCCACCGGCATGGACATGGCCTCGTCCTCGGACTTCAAGCTGCTCGACCGCAAGGTGGTCGATACGTTGAACGCCATGCCCGAGCGCAACGTCTTTTTCCGGGCGCTGAGTTTCTGGGTCGGCTTCCGGCGCGCGGAGGTCAAATACGATGTGCGGGAACGGACCGCCGGAGAGAGCAAATGGTCCACCCGCGCGCTCATCAAATATGCCGTCACCAACATCGGCTCGTTTTCCTCGGCCCCGCTGCACCTGATCACGGTGATGGGCGTCATTGCGCTGATTGTCGCGATCGTGTTTTCCGTTGTCTCGCTGGTCCAGAAGCTGATGGGTGTCGCGCTCGGCGGCTTTACGACGGTGATTATTCTGCTGCTGCTGTTCGGCAGTCTGATCATGATCAGTCTCGGCATCATCGGTTATTATATCGCGCGGATTTATGAAGAGGTCAAAGGCCGCCCGCGCTATGTCATTGAGGAGTTTTTGGGATGATAGAAAAAATCAGGGCACTCTGCATCAAATACCGCGAGATCATTGTCTATCTCATCGTCGGCGTACTGACGACCATTGTCGCCTGGGGCTGCAAGTTCCTGTTCAACTGGATCTTCTACGGCGGAACCGCCCTGCCCACGGTCGCGCAGAACACCGTACTCTCGATCGTTGAAAACGTCTCGGGCATCGCTTTCGCCTATCCGACCAACCGGCGCTGGGTCTTTCAGAGCAAAAACCCGAACATTCTCTCCGAGCTTCTCAGCTTTATCGGCTCGCGCGCAGCCACCTGGATTCTGGGCTGGCTTCTGAACATGCTGATGGTCAACGTCCTTGGCATCAGCGTCTTTGTCTCGACGGTGGTAGTCGGCATTCTTGTGGTGATCGGTAACTACGTCTTCTCCAAGCTGCTGGTCTTCCGCAGCAAAAAGCCGGAGGAGAATCCGTGATCCGTCAGCAGATCATTGCCCTTTTCCTGACTGCTTCCGTCGCTCTCCCCTCCTGCGGTCTGGTCAAGACACCGGCCGAAAAGGTTTCGGAACAGATCGCGGCGCTTTCGGAACTCTCCCCCATCACCGAGGCCGCCATTCTGGAGGCGGAAGAGGCCTTTGAGGCCCTGCCGGAGGAAGAGCAGGCCGAGGTCGAAAACGCAGACGAAATCGCCGCTGCGCGGGAGCGCCTGGAAGAGCAGCGCATCAGCCGCCAGAAGGCCAGTGCACGGGATACGGTAGCCGGCGAATGGGTTGAGCTGGACGAGGTGCTGGGGCTCAGCCGGCCGATCGTCTACTGGTTCGGCCCGCTGAAGCTGAACGCATCGGGCGTCGGTGAATCCGAGGGTTCCCAGTGGACCTGGGATGTGAGCGAGGATCTGAGCGAGATCCGCCTGTCCGGAAACCGCGGCAAAGTCACGCTGGACGTCATCCGGGACGGTGCCTTTACCAAGCTGCGCGACCCAAACGGCCGGTATGTCCTTGTGCGTGCGGAGGACGCGGAAAGCTATGTGAAAGCCCGCTTTGTGAAGATCGACATCACCGCCGACAACATCGGCGATATCATGGACCTTCCCGTCTGTACCGGTCCCATCCTGGATGAGAAGGATAAGCCGACCGGAAACAGCGCCTGGATTCAGCCGAGCCGGAAAATTGACCAGGGTCTCGTTTATTACGGGCGAAGCGAGGATTTTTACTATACCCTTGTCGTCAACGGACAGACCGCCAGCGAATGGCGGCTGGACTATCCCTTTGATTCTTTGTCTGCGCCGGAATACACAAACTTCCAACGCGGCAGCAGCGCCGGCGGGACCCTCGTCTTTATCCGCGGGGCCTATGTCACGGAAAACCGCATGTCAGACGGCAGGACCAGAGTCTTGATGCTGTCCGACGGCATGAAATATACCACATCCCAGAACTGGTACGTGGATGTGGTCGATTATCAGGGACACGAGTATTAAAAGCACGGAGCTGTAGCGAAATGAAAAAACGCTACAGCTCCATTTTTCTGCCTGATCCGGTCCGGATAAACTCTCTTTCAGGCCGGCTCTGTCGCTGCAGCGACAGCATGCTGCTGATCACAGAATTCGGATTTCTTTTTCCGCGAAGAGTTCCTGAACCGCTCGGTTCAAAGCACGCTGAACCTCGTGATAGTCCGCCTCGTTGCACTCCGCGATAATAGACAGCGTAATGCTGCCTTTGCCGATCCCAATGACACCCTTATAATAGGGACCGCTGATGATTTCAGGGATTGCCTGCCCGATCCGGGGCAGCTGTTCTTTCAGCATGGCTTCGACCTGGTCGAGAGGCTGGTCGGCAGAAATGTTGATGTCCAGCGGATACCATGAATTCATGCGGGTCATATTGACGACATTTTTGACATCCCGGTTTCCGATGATTTTGATGTTGCCGCCGCGGCCTTCCAGTTTGGTGGTGCGGACGCCGATTTCGAGCACCTCGCCGCGGTAGCCGCCGACCTCAATGATGTCGCCGACCTGGTATTCGCCGTCAAACACAATAGAGAGACCGGCAAGAATATCCGTTACCAGATCTTTGGCGCCCAGCGAGACCGCAAAGGACAGCAGGCCCAGAGAGGCCAGCAGTGTGCCGGGGGAAAAGCCGAGATCATAGAGCGCAAAGTAGACGAAGACGATGATGCCGCCGTAACTCAGAAGATTCAGCAGCAGACGGCAGATGGTTTCCCCTCGGGTCCCGAAGGCGTTGCTCAGAAGCTGGATAAAAATCCTGAGCAGGGTGACGGTGACCGCCACTTCTGCCAGCAGGATGAAGATGCCGGTAAAGGCAAAGAGATTGAAGCCTTTCGTCCACTGCCCCCGAATAACAAAGCTGATCAGAGAGGCGCTGGCACCGCTCCGGTCAGAAACGAGCCGGAAGCCGATCCAGGCGACGCCGAGGATGAGGAGAATCTCGGCGGCGAGAACTGCATTGCGGCGGGGCATGCGGGCATCGCTTTCGGATTTGCCCGGCTTCCAGCGGGCAGAGGGATCGATCGAAACTTTCCGACCGCCGGCAGAGAGCTGGACTTCGTTCGTCGAATCCTCCAGCAGCGCACCCACGGAAGCGTATTCCTCAAATTCCTTCCGGTACCCGTGCATCATGTACAGCGCGAAAATCAGAAGAAGACAGAAGGACACCAGCGCCGAGAGCAGCGACATAATCAGAACATTGCTGTAAATGTGGCTGCTTTCCGCGGCATAGAAATAGAGAATGCCGTTAATCTCTTCGTTTTTCCCGTAATACGACAGGCCGTCCAGTTTGAAGAAGCCCTGGAATCCGTCGCGCAGAGCGGTGCTCGACAGACCGAGGTCGGCCGCGTTATTCCCGGCCAGGTCCGGCTCGCTCGCCTTGAGGATCATCCCGCTTTCCGGATCCACGGAGAAGGCAAGCATGTCGCCCGATACGAGAGAGGCCATGATGTCCTCCTCACGCTCGGCACCGCTGCTGACGATCCGATCCTTCGGAACAGCCATCAGAAGCGCACCGTAGAGTCCGTCTTCCGGTTTGCCGACGCATGCGCCGATCATGAAATTGGTCTGCCGGGTCTGCTCATCGGTCATGAGATCGTGCGAGATGATGGGAACACCGTTCAGCAGCAGACGGAAATCATACGTGGCGGAGGAGGGATCCGTGCCGAGGCTTAAGCCCACAAAGCGGGAATTGGTCAGAACTTCGTCCCCGTTCGTATCAAAAAGCATGATATAGTCGGCTCCGATGATGTCGCAGAAGGTCTGGAGATCGTCGGCACCGTACAGATCGGGATATTCCGTGAAAAGCTCTGCTGTCATGGCGGCAAAGCCCTCATAGGTTTCCGTGTTTACGGCCTGTGTTACGCGGGGCTGATTCGCGTTCTCCTCAATCCGCTGGTGAAGGGCGAGAATTGCGGTATCCACCTGCCGGTAAACGGCAAACAGGCGAGAGAGAGAGAGCATCAGCGCGGACGCCGTCAGGATGACCGCCGCCGCGGCGCCGACAATTCCGAAGATTCTGCGCCAGCAGCTTCGGAAGCTGTAGTCCTTCCGCTGCCTTTCGTTCAGGGTATGCCTGCGGACAAGCAGCAGAACGGAAAACAGCCAGACCAGAAACACAATGCCGATGGCCGCAAACAGGACAAGGATAATCCCCATCTGCTCGACGATCTCTGACTGCGTATCCACGAAGGGAGTCAGGTAGGCTGCGGTGATATCCGGTATGACAGAGCTGTCAACGTCACGGAAGAAGACCTCGTAGCGCTGATCGCCAATGACAAGAATCTGGTAAGCAGTACCAAGGGCCTCGCCGGTCAGCTCGTCGGAGGTGGAAAACGACTTGCTGAGCATTTCGCCGGTGATGCCGAGCTCTTCCGCCGTCACGGCCTCGGGCAGAGAATCCGATTTGTAAAACAGAGGATGCTCGTCGGTTTCACGGGACGCGGTAGAGATGAGCACAAGCTGCGTGCTGAATGCCTTTTCAATACCGGCAAAGCTTTTGCGGTAATCGTAAAGCTCATTCATCCGCTGATCAAGGTTCTCGTATTTTTCCCATTCAACAAACCAGACGCCTTCGTCGAGCCGATAGTAGTTGACCGCATATAACAGATCGGAATCGCTCTCGGCTTCGGGGGACGGGGTATAGAGAATCCCCATTTCCCCGGTGAGCACATCGGCATCGATGATCAGATCCGTGGGAAAGCCGTCCGGACAGCGGATTCTGTTTCCTGCGCTCGTGATGACGGCACCATCCAGAAAAAACATGGGTTCCCCGTCCCAGTCAGCATCCACCACTTTCCGGCAGGCAGCGGCGCCCAGCCGGAGCCGGTCCCCGTTCTTGCTCATGATGGACTCACCGACGCTCAGGGACAGCTGAAGATCGTTTTCCAGCGACCGGCTTACGGCTTTGATCATCGATGCCCGGGTTTCCATTTTGTGAATGATCGTGCCGCTGGTGTTGGAGATCAGGAGAAAGCCTCCGAAGAGACCTGTCAGGACAAGGAGAAGGAGGATTCCTCCGATCAGTTTTCTCTTTGGGTGTTTCATGGCAGTCTCCTTCAGGGGGATAGATAGAAGTTGAGAGTATTATATGACATGCCCGGGGGATTTGCAATAAAAAAGGATTGCCGGCCGGTTCAGGACAGCAATCCTTTTTCCTTACGATGCTGATTCCGCTTCAACCACGATGGTCATGTCGCTGTAGGTCTCGGGTGTTGTATAAAGCGAATCATTTTTCACATAGTCCTTGGGCACTTTCAGGATGTGCACCTCATAGACACCCTCGGGGTTATCGAACGAGGCCATCCCGTTTTCGTCGGTCTTGCCGATCTGACAGGTGTCGGCGGTGCAGAACTGAACCATGGCACCGACAACCTGATTGGCGCTCTGGTCCACAACAAAGATCCGGTAGGCATTTGCCTGATTCTCATTGCCGTTGTTTACGATGGTCTCGTTGGCTTCGGCACCGTTCAGGATATCGTCGATTCTGCTCTCATACCGGGTCACTGCGGCGCCGGCGATCGGCTTGGAAACCATCTTACCTGTCGAATCGAAGAAGAACGATGTGGGCCAGCCTTCGTTCATGATAAATACTTCTTCCCATCCGTCGAAGGGACGCAGGCACAGATAGGTGCAGCCCGCTTCTTCAAGCTGCTTCTTGCCCAGAGCGACAGCCTCTTCCTCATCGCCGTCTCCAAGAATAGCGACGATAGCGCAGTTTTTCTCCGCAAGACGGCTGTTGATCTCCTCCAGCTCGCTCAGCTCGCTGAGGCAGGCGCTGCACCAGGTCGCCCATACGTTGATCATGGTCACATCGTACTTGCTGAAGATATCCTTGCTGGTGACGGGGTTTCCGTCGAGGTCCGTGGTTTCAAACGAGACGGTCTGGTCGGCGATGGTGTCATAGGTGCCCACAGGCCGGTAATAATCGGCATTGGAAGCGATTGTGCCGGCCAGTGCGTGAAGGCTGTCATATTCTGAGGCATATTCCGGCTCAAGGTTCTGATAGTTTCCGGTGAAGTCCTTGTCCAGCAGGTACCAGGTGATGTCCTCAAACCGCCCGACTTCGGTCATGTCGTCCGGGGATAGGACGTCCGCGCCGGTAAGCGCCTTATAGGCAGCGCAGATATCCTCCGCGTTCCGGTTCTGATCAATACCGATCAGCATGAGCAGGGCCATCGTCGAATTCATGTATTTCTGGATATCTTCCTGCTTGATGTCTTCGGTATGAAGCGCGGATTCATACCATTCCATGCTGACGCCGATGTAATTGCACTGGACAAAATAGATGCCTGGGCCAAGCATGTCGTCGTCCGCTGCGGCGGTGTAAAGTCCTTTCTCTACTTTGAAATCATCAGGATAATACAGAGTTACCCCGATCTTTGGGAAATCGTCCTTTTCCGCGGTGGCGCGGTCGATGGTGCCGTCTGCACAGGCCGAGACGGCAATGCTCATCATGAGACTCGCGAGGAGCAGCATGGCGATCAGTTTTTTCATTTTTTCTCCTTTTCTTGTATGGGACTGTATGACTTTCTGTTTTAATCAGTTGCTGCTGCTTGTCGGGATACGGGCGGCGATAAGGCCCACCAGATTCGACAGCGGCATGCTCTGCACCGTGACGACGCCCGGACCGGTGACGACGGTGTTGAAGAGGCTTTCACCGCCGAAGAGGACATTCTTGACGCCTTTGATCTGCTGAATGTCCATGCTGACTGTCTCTTCCATCATGGCGAGGTGGCCCGTGGAGATCAGCATCTGCTCGCCAGCCTTGAGTTCGTACTCGAGGACCGAGCCGTCCAGCTCAAGAAAAACCGTGCCGGAGCCGGAAAGTTTTTGCATGATAAAGCCTTCGCCGCCGAACAGGGCCGTGCCGACTTTCTTCTGGAAAAAGACCTCCATGTCGACACCTGTGGTGCAGGCAAGGAAGGCGCGCTTTTGGATGATGATGGGCTTGTCCGGGGTGATCTCGACCGCCAGAATGTTCCCGACATAGGACGAGGAAAACGCAATCAGGCCTTGGCCGCCTCGCGCGGTGAAGAAGTTTTGAAAGCCGCTCTCGCCGGAGATTGCGCGGCCGAAAAACCCACCGAGGCCGCCTTTGGATTTCGTCTCCATCTCCATGTTGGGACTCATCCAGCTCATCGCTCCCGCTTCGCAGACAAATATTGTCTCCCTGAATTTTGTACTTCATGTTGTCTTCTCCTTTCTGTTTTGTTCGGATGATAAAATTATAGAAAACCGAGCGTTCGCTATGCGTGAATGAATGGCCGTATTTCGAGCTGTTTTTGCGCGAGTTCACAAAAATTTAACAATATGCGGGCAACTATCTGCGGCTCCATTCACACATAGGGAACGCCTTGTGTGGTAAACTGCAGGAGACAGATACAACAAAGGAGAAAAGAAGGGGAAACATGATGAGCAGCCTGCGTGCATCCAATTTCAGACGCATCCATGTCGGGCTGCTGCTCGACCTCGTGCTGCTCTTTCTGATGCCCGCCGTGATTGCTTTGTTTCTCGTGATGGTGATCCGGCAGCTGGGCAGTGCGGGCATTGACCCGGAAACGGTATCTGTAGTCGACCTGCTGACAGATCCCAGCCTCGCCGTGCGGTCAATGTATGCCGTTCTCACCCTGCAGTACTGCCTGTCGGCGCTGTGCGCTCTGCTGACCGTCAGCGGTCTGGGTGAGCTGGAATCCGGCTCGCGTAATCTGTTGTGGGCAAAGCGTTGGTTTGTGCTGCTGATGGTGGCAGACGCGGTCGCCATGTTTGCTCACATGACAGACCTGATGATGCCGGGCGACAGCATTGTGACGCTCACCTCGATCCTTGATTTTGCAGCCCTGCTGCTGCAGCTCGGCTTTCACGCCCTTGCCGTGCGCGCCCTGCTGTGCGGATACGGTGAGGTCCTGGAGAGCATCGGCGCGCCGGCACAGTCACACCGTGCGCTGGCGCTCTCACGCCGCTTTTTTTCGGCGGTTCTGCTGCTTGTTCTGCTTTTCGCCGCGGCGTTCCTCCTGACGGCTCTCCGCCTGGTGGAACAGACGAGAACAGTTGTGCTCGCAGCTGCGGCAGCATCGCTGATATTCTATGTGGTATGCCGCGTTCAGGTCGTATGCACCGCACGCTCTGTGACAGGCCTGATTGCCGCCCTTTCCGAATAGGTGAAAAGATGGAAAATCGTGTGATCTGCAACATCATTCTGGACAGCTGCGGGCTGCTGATCCTGCTGATGCTTCTGCTGCCGCTGATCGGCGGCCGATATGGCAGAAAGCTCAACGGCCGGAAACAGAACCTGCTGTTCTATGCGGCACTGATGCATCTGTTTGTGCTGTCCCTGCGCCTCGTGGGTCATGTCACCGCGTTTGCCCGGCTCGGGGCATCCTCGGCACAATTGTTCTATGACGCCGCCCTTGTGCCTGCGCTGTTCTCATCCTCGCTGATGATCCTGTGCATTCTCTGTGACGGGAACAACATCATTCGCGTCTCTAAGGGCGACCAGATTCCCTTCATGCAGATCGTCTGCACCGTTTTGCCGCCGGTCATCGCTTTTTGCCTGAGAATCGCGTTTCCTCAGTTCGGCTTTTCCGGGCTCGCCTGGTCAGTTGCCCTGCAGCTCAACCAGATCATCATTCAGATGGAGCGCGGGAAGCAGATGGAAGCAGCCGAACAGCGGCTCAGCCGGGATCAGGCGCTGCTGATGACGGTACAGATGCAGCCGCATTTCATTTTCAACATGCTGTCCTCCATCGAGGCGCTGTGCCAGACCGACGCGGCCGCAGCCGCGGAGAGCATTGAAAACCTCTCGGGCTATCTTCGCAGCAACATGGATGCGCTGTCCTCGGAGGAACCGATTCCCTTTGATGACGAACTGCGACACATCCGGCAGTATATCGCTCTCGAACTTGCCGACCCGGCGAGGCAGTTTTCCTTTGACTATGAGCTCGAGGTACGGGATTTTCTGCTCCCCGCGCTCACGGTTCAGCCCATCGTTGAGAACGCCGTCAAGCACGGCGCGCTGACGCATCGGGACGGCACGGGACGCGTGACACTCGCAACGGAAGAGGCAGGGGAATACATTCGCATTCGTGTCGAGGACCACGGCTTGATTCCTGACGGCCTGACGGACGAGCAGCGCGAGCGGCGCGGCATCGGCATCGAAAGCACACGCAGGCGTCTGGCCGAGCTCTGCGGCGGCAGTCTGGAATATGCCGTAGCAGAGAACGGCACGAAGGCGACGATCCTGATCCCCAGGAAGGGAGGCTGAAGCATGCATACCCTCACCGTTGACGACCGCGAGCTGGTCGTGACGCAGATGAACAGCATTCTGAGCCGGCTGGACCCTGACGGCGTGCATCTGGGCGCGACCACGGGCACCGAGGCTCTTCGCCTTGCCGGAGAGTCGCCGCTGGACGTGGCGTTTCTGGACGTGGAAATGCCCGGTGATCTTGACGGTCTCTCACTCGGCCGACGGCTCAGGGCACGCTATCCGAGACTGAACATCGTTTTCATCACCGGGCATCAGGAGTATGCCATGAATGCGTTTGAACTGGACGCCAGCGGTTATCTGCTGAAGCCGCTGATACAGGAGGCGGTGGCGCACCAGCTCTCCGTGCTGCGTTTTCAAATTGACGGACAGCAGGCGGGGAAGATCCGCATCCGCTGTTTCGGACCGTTCGAGGCGTACTGCGGCGGAGTCCCGCTGGATTTTTCCTATTCCAAGAGCAAGGAGCTGCTGGCCTGTCTGGTCGACCATTACGGCGCGCTCTGCTCGAATGATACCCTGATCGGCACGCTGTGGCCGGATGAGCCAGCGGATCAGCATACCAAGGCGCGCCTGCGTAAATGCGTCAAGGATCTGAAGGACGTGTTTGCCGCGGCGGGCGCGGCGGATGTCATCCGGCATCAGGAGCGGATTGGTCTTGGCCTGGACGTTTCCCGTCTGGACTGCGACTATTACCGCTACCTGCAGGGCGATCCCATGGCAGTGCATCAGTTCAGCGGGAAATACATGACCCAGTATGCTTTTGCTGAGGAAACACGCGCCTCGCTGCAGTACGAGCAGACATCGGCACGCGGAGAGTAAAACCATACGGCCGCCGCAGGCCGAAAAAGGGGCTGTAGCAAAACAGCCCGAAAAAAAAGAAAACTGAGACGGCTGGAAACAGTCGCCTCAGCTTCTTTTTTGTGGTAAAATAAATTTGTGAAAGATAAATTACCGCAGAAAGATTATGGCACATGCGAGCGGAATGTGCAACTAAAAATTGATGAAAGTTTCGCGGAAAAAGTGATTCCGGCAAACGACAGTGTGAGGCTCTTAGATAAAATAGTGGAGGAGATGGATTTACGCGCACTCATGAGAGCATATGACTCACACGGCCGGCCGCCGGCAACACCTCCGCGCACCATGCTGAAAATCATACTGTATGCAGGCATGGAGCACATTTATTCGTCAAGGAGAATAAAAAGCTGCTGTGAGCGGGATATCAATTATATCTGGCTGTTGGACGGATCGCCGGCACCGAGTCACTTTGAGATAGCGAGATTTCGAAGTAAACGACTGTCCGAATGTGCGGAAGAGATTTTCTACCAGCTTGTGGAAAAGCTGCACGGGATGGGGGAAATCAAATATGAGCATTTGTTCGTAGATGGGACAAAGATTGAAGCAAACGCCAACAAATACAGCTTTGTATGGAAGAAGAGTACAAACAAGTATGAGGCTCGTTTGGATGAAAAGACAGAAAAACTGCTGCCCGTATTATGCGAGAAACACGGTGTCATTGCCGCCGAACCGAGTACCCTGCTTGAGCAGCTGGAAGCCAAGGTGGACTTCAACTTTGTACATGGACGCGGAAAACGAAAAACTGATCTGCAGCGGGATATAGAACAGCTTCGGGAACTGCTCGCCAGGAAAGAGAAATACCGGCAGTACAACGAAACATTTCGTGGAAGAAACAGTTTTTCCAAAACAGACCCGGATGCCACGTTTATGCACATGAAAGAAGATCACATGCGCAATTCACAGCTTAAACCCGGATACAATGTACAGTTTGGAGTAGAGGGAGAATACATCACCGGAGTGGTGGTTTCATCCGAACGAAGTGATCAGCTGACCCTGATCCCGCTGTTGGAAGAGATGCAGTGTCACGGGATGGAATACAAGGATGTGACCGCTGACGCAGGCTATGAAAGCGAAGAGAACTACTGCTGGTTTGAGTCGGCACAAAAGCCCTGTTATATCAAACCTCAGAACTATGAACGCAGTAAGACAAAAAAGTATAAGAGCAACATGGCTTTGTGGGAGAACATGGCCTATGATGCAGAGAAAGACGAATATACCTGTCAGGCAGGCCAGAAGCTTCGGGTAAAGTATGTGGGAAAGCGGAAGAGCAAAAGCGGGTTTGAAAGCGAGATCACATACTATGAATGTGATAACTGCTCTGCCTGCTCCTTTAAAAAGACCTGTACAAGAGCAAAAGGCAACCGTCAGATTCATGTCTCAAAGAGATTCATTGAACAAAGGGCTGCTTCCCTGAAGAGGATTACCAGCGAACAGGGTATTCTCCTACGAATGAACCGCTCCATCCAGTCAGAAGGTGCATTTGGAGTTGTAAAGCAGAACTATGGGTTTCGTCAGTTTCTTCTGCGCGGACAAAAGAAGGTAACGACCGAAATTCTTCTGCTGGCGATGGCTTATGACATAAACAAATTGCATGCCAAGATCCAACAAGATCGGACCGGCACGCAATTGTTTGAAAAAGATACGGCTTAGTCTGGGCAAAACAGAATACTTGTGACCGATGGCTCGTCGAATTCCTCGGTGAGTCAGGAGTATTATACTCTGTTTTTCAGTATTGCCACCTTTATGAAGCCTGATATGACCATTACCAACATAAAAATGGAGCTGTAGCGTTTTTTCATTTCGCTACAGCCCCGTGTCCGCTGTTAAAAACTGGAAATGCCGTATGCGTTTACCAGCGCATCCAGCTTGACGCCCTCCCTGCACAGGGGGCAGTCGGCAGGCGGCGCGCACATATAGTCGGGCAGAAAATCCGCGTTGAAAATGGATGTGATCGGAATGCCGCCGCACTTCTTCCCCACCGAGAACACCGCACAGATTCTTTCCGGGGTGCCGCCGTAATACCTGACCGCGTTGATGGCGTCGAGCACCATGGCCCCGCTGGCGATCGTCGCCGCCAGAATCAGAACGTGCCGGTTGCGGATCAGGTGGGCAATGTTGCTGCGGAAGATCAGCTGATGTCCGCTGTCCAGCTCCGGGGTGACGACGTAGATCGTCTTGTGTTCGTTGGTAATGCCGATCCCTTTTTTAATCAGCTCCTGTGCCAGGAAGGTCGCGATCACCTCGGTCCCCTCCAGGCAGAGGATACTGTCGATCGGGCAGGTCTTATCCAGGTTCTCGGCCAGCTCTTTGGCTGCTTCCTGTGCTTCCTCCAGGCGGTGCTTGGTATAGGTCATGTCCAGATAGCAGTTCACGTGAAAGTTGCTTGTCGCAAAATGCCCTCTGGCAATGCGCAGAGGAATACTGTGTTTCCCGTCCCGCAGATGTGTTGTCGTAATACCCATTCGTGCCGCATCCTTTCTGAATGATTTTTGATCCTGTCTGTCCGACGGAAGGAATCCATCGGTCTTTTATCTTATTTTATCACAGCCGGTCCGCTCACGGCAAGCAGAAAGTTGCCTGCGCGCAGCCGGTGTTCTGTTCTTGCCTTTCGTCCGCTTCTCTGATAAACTGAAGGCATCGGATAAAGAAAGAAAAGGAGAATACAAGAAGCCTTGACAGTCCTGTCATACCTGCTGCGTCTCACAAAACCGAAGCAGCAGATCCCGGAAGAAAAAAAGGTCTTTTCCAACGCCTTGCTGAAGGCTATGATCGTCCCTCTGCTCATTGAGCAGCTGCTCCAGATGATCGTCGGCCTCACGGACACCATGATGGTCAGCCATGCCGGCGAGGCCGTCGTGGCAGGCGTCGGTCTGGACACCATGATTTATACGATCTTCATTTATCTTTTCACCGCCATCGCGGCGGGCGGCTCCGTCGTGGTTGCCCAGTACATCGGCAGCCGGGATCGGGAAAACAGCTGTCTGGCAGCCTCTCAGATTTTCCATCTCGCCGGGGTGATGTCACTGGTCTGTATGGTGCTCATTCTCCTGTTCGGCTCCGGTCTGCTTCATCTGATGTATCCCTCCACCGAGCCTGCCACGATGCGCGCCTGCGAGACCTATCTTCGAATTGTCGCCCTCTCCTTCCCGGCCAACGCGATCTACAACGCCGGTGCCGGCCTCTATCGGACCATGGGGAAGACCGCGGTCACCATGCGGGTTTCTCTGCTTGCCAATATCATCAATGTTATCGGCAACGCCATCGGCATTTTTGTCCTGCACGCCGGTGCGGCCGGCGTTGCCTGGCCTACCGTGATCTCCTGGTATCTCGCAGCATCTGTCATGACCGTCCTCTGCTTTCGGGACGGCCAGGAGGTCCGAATCCGCTGGAGCGGCATGCTGCGCCTGCATCCTGGCATGGCAAAGCGCATTCTCGGCGTCGCCATTCCCAATTCCGTCGAAAATACGCTCTTTCAGGCCGCCAAGGTGATTCTCGGCATGCTGGTTGCCACCTTCGGCACCTCGCAGATTGCCGCAAACACCACCGGCCAGACCTTCTGGTCCCTGGCCGCCTGCATGTCTGTCTCCATGAGCACCGTCTTCATCACCGTGATCGGCCAGTGCGTCGGCGCGGGCGACACCGAGGCCGCTGAATGGTACATGCGCAAACTGACCCGCATCTCCCTCGTGCTGGCCGTGATCTGGAACGCCTTTGTGATGCTTCTGACGCCGCTGCTGCTGCCGCTGTATGATCTCGGGGCAGACACGAAGCGGCTCATTCTGATCATCGTTGCCATCCACAATCTGTTCGCGGCCTTTGTCCAGCCCTTCTCCGGTCCTCTCTCCTCGGGTCTGCGTGCCGCCGGGGATGTGAAATTCACCATGTGGGCCTCGATCTTTGCCACGGTGTTCTGCCGCACCCTGCTGTCCTATGTGCTGGCGCTGTGGCTGCATCTGGGCGTCATCGGCATCACCCTGGCCATGGTGATGGACTGGTGCATCAAAGCCGCGCTGGATATCGCCCGCTTCCGCAGCGGAAAATGGAAGGATAAAAAAGTCATCTGAACATCGGGCACTGCATTTTCAGCCTCTTCGTGCAGCAAAATCTGAGGGTATGCAGATCGGAATAAGCAGTTTTCCCGAAGAATGCCGCATCGGGGACAGCTCTGACAGAGCCGTCCCCGATGTTCTGCTGTATGTTGTTTTTGTATTCTCCGTTTTCAGTCCGTCTGGACCTGATTCTTTCCGAGGCGCTTTGCCTTGTACAGGGCCATGTCCGCACGCATGACCACCTCGTCCTCGGTCTCCTGCGGTCTCGCCTCGGCAACACCGAAGCTCGCAGTCTCTTTCCCGCAGAGCGGGAACCGGATCGCCTCGATTCCTTTGCGCAGCCGCTCGGCAAAGGCAACGCTCTCCTCCAGATTCATCCCCGGCAGGAGGATCATAAACTCCTCACCGCCCCAGCGGCCGCCGGCAGCCCCGTTTCCGAGCTCCTCGGTCATCTCGCGGATCAGCGCCGACACTTTCGTCAGCACCTGGTCCCCTTCCTGATGCCCGTAGGTATCGTTGACCTCTTTAAAACTGTCCAGATCGATCATGATGATCCCGGTCGCATTTTCGCCAACGGGATCGGTGGCGCATTCTGCGATCCGCTCGGTGATTCGGCGCTGGATTTCTCCTCGATTGTACAGCCCGGTAAGCTTATCGGTTATCGCCATAATGGAGAGCAGCTCGTTGGCCTCTACGACCTCGGCCGTCGCCGTGTTGATGAAGTTCGCCAGACGCCTGACCATGCTCATGGTAGATTCGTTCTGGGGGACTTCCCTGTGCAGATCCGGCATGACCCGCTCGACGGGGCCGCCCTCGCGCATGCCGGCGAACACCAGGGACAGGTTGTGGTGGTCCATGGTCCCCTGCCAGCGGATCAGTTCCCCCGCAGTACAGAAACCGTAGATCGGTGCCACCTCGTTCAGCGGCCTGGTCTCGCGGCTGCCCTCGGTTCCGCCCCAGAAGGTCTTCCTGCCGAAGCAGTCAAAAACCGAGATCACCTCGGGCGCAAAGCTGCGCAGCTGTTCCACATTGCTCCGCACATTCTCGAGAATGGTTTCGGGGTCACCGTAGGTCAGGTGGATGATGCTGCCCTCGGGGATGTCCGTGCTCATGTCGATGGACCCGTCCTCGTTGCAGGCCAGGGCGTGGCGCAGAAGCACGCCGTCCCCGTGGTTCACGGCAAAGGGGAACTCCAGCGCGTTGTAGAAAATATGTTCATCATTCGGGATCTTCAGATAGTGCTCATAAACCTGGTATGCGGGCACCCCGTCCAGTTCGTACAGGATCTTTCCCCTGGCGCGGGTGACCTTCATTGGCGAACCCAGCTGGCGCCAGCCGATGACAAAGTTGCTCATAACGTGCAGGTCCGGTCCGCCCATCAGGGCCATGACGACGCCGTTGGTGTTGAACTCGCTGTTCTTCTCAAAGACATAGGCGGTAAAGGCGTTGTCGCCGAAAGCGCCGCCGCCCCAGACCGGAATCCCCTCGGGGATCTCTTCCTCGAGAATGCGGCAGACCTCGCGGATCGGGATGGTGTCGATGGTCACGATGACCTCGACGGCCTTCACGCCGCTGAAGGCCTCTTTCATATTGCGGAGGGTCTCGCGCAGTACAGACGCGTCACGGTTCTCTACCGGGATCAGGCAGGTGCGGAAAAAGCTGTCCGGCTTTTCAAAGACCGTACAGGTGACGACCAGCCGTTCAGTGGATATGCTGCCCTCATAAAGGTTTCCGGATGCGGATGCACCGATGCAGGCTGCGTCCGGCATCGCCTCTTCCAGTACGGAACGGGCAGCGCGGACTTCATCCCCGTCGGCTCCGTCCGAGAGCACATGGATCAGCGCCTGACCGGCATCGTGATCCTTCCGCCAGCTCTGCCACGCGTTCACGGTTTCCCGAAAAGACCGCGCATCCTGATAGGCGGTCTGAAACTGTCTCATCTTTTCCCCCTTTGATACCCGCTTGAGACCCGGCCGCAGCCGGCCTCATTTCCCTGTATAGACAAAATTTTGGATATTGTCATTATACATGGAAACACACGCCTGTTCAAGAGGAAAATTTGTGAATAACAGAGTTTTTTTGTTCACTTTTTCCCTCTGTCCGGTCCGCTCTGTCCGTTCATCTCTGTGATGTCCCCGCGCTCGTTCATCAGAAACATCCTCATCATTCCCCCGCGGACCTGCGCGATATAATCCTGCACGCTGCTGACAGCTGTCTCGCCGGCCATTCCGGCGATTGCGGGGCGGTAGCCCTTTTCCCTGAGCTTTGCGAACACCTCGCTCCCCCAGTGGTTGTCGGAGCCGCATGTTTTCAGCAGGCCGTACTGCTCGGCATAGACGTCGGTGATCGCATTGGCCTCCCATGCCTGGCCGGAGTTCGTCACTTCCACGGCATGAACGCATCTCGGAAACAGGCGGATATGATCGATGTAATATGCTTCCCTGTACGGATGCGCCTGAACGATAAAGGCGCCTGCGTTCATCAGATATGGCAGTTCTTCGGATTTCCTCATGGCCATGATCTCCGGATGCGTCCGATACCATTCTTTCTCCAGACCGTAGACCAGAAAATCCGTCCCCTTGTAGGAGAGCTCCACCCCGGGAAACACCTTGATCCCGATTTTCTCTCCGTATGCCGCCGCCTTCTCGTAATCGGAAAAATAAAACTCGATCTGGTCTGCATAATTCATTGCCCTGGCATCGGGGCAGATGTTTCCGTCCAGGAAGTGGTTGGTGATGAAGATCCCGTCATATCCGATCTGTTTGTAAAAGCGGACGGTATCTTCTGCAGACGCACTTGCGCACTGGCTCACCGGCGCTGTATGGCAATGTGTTTCGTACCTGTACACTTCTCTTCCCCTCTCATGCGCGATAACGCATTCTTTCTTCTCCGCGGGAGATTTCTGTCTGTTCTGCTTTCCCGTTGGCCGTTCTTCCGGGGAAGCCCTGCGCAGCTGATTTTCGAAGGCCGCCGCCGGGAATCTGTTCTTGACGAAAGGGAGTCCGCTTGATACAATGCTCGTCACGGGAATGCGCATTCCCGGCGGATACGACGCGGTATTCCGCATCCGAGGGGCAGATTCGCAGAAGCTTCCCGTCCCCCGGCCATGTGTCTGACGAACGGAGGAAACCATTACGGTCGATAACAAAGTTTTTTATGACAAGCTGCGGCGGCTTTCCCTGCCCATTGTCTTTCAGAGTCTGATGCTCGCCCTGGTGGCGGCCGGTGACGCGCTGATGCTCGGCCGCGTGGCACAGGCGGAGATGACCGCCGTTTCTCTGGCGACCCAGGTCCAGTTTGTGCAGAACATTTTCCTCATGGCCATCGCCGGCGCCGGGTCCATCCTCGGTGCCCAGTACTGGGGGAAAGGGGATCGAAACACGCTGCAGAGCCTGTTTAACCTCATGCTGCGCTATGCGCTTCTCCTGTCCCTGCTGTTCTTCTGTGCCTGTGAGTTTATCCCGGGCATTCTCATGAAGGCCTTTACCGGCGATCCCGAACTAATCGCCATCGGAAGCGCCTATCTGCGGATTGCCGGCTGGTCCTATCTGCTGACAGCTGTTTCCCAGAGCTACCTTGCCGTCATGAAGGTGACGGATCACGTAAAGCCCTGTGCCTGGATCAGTTCCGCTGCGGTGATCATCAACATTCTTCTCAACGCCGTGTTCATCTTCGGCCTTCTCGGGGCACCCAGGATGCAGGCGCGGGGCGCTGCGCTGGCCACGACGCTTTCCCGTGTGATCGAGCTCGGCCTCTGCATCGCCGTTTCGTCCGGCCGGGACTATATCCGTCCGGGATGGTCGGCATTGTTCCGCAGAGACCGGCAGCTCTCGCACGACTTTGCCAGACAGTGCTTCCCGCTGATGGGCGGTTCTCTTTTGTGGGGTGTGGGCTTCACGTCCTATACGGCGATTCTGGGGCATATGGGCGTTGACGCCGCGGCAGCGAACTCCGTCGCGGCCGTGGTCCGGGACCTGGTCTGCTGCGCCTGCAACGGTGTCGGGACAGCCGCCGGCATCATGGTCGGCAACGAGCTCGGCGCCGGGAATCTGGAGCTGGGAAAGGCCTATGGCATCAAGCTCCGGAACCTTTCCTTCGTGATCGGTTTTGCCTCCACCGCCCTGGTGCTTGCCGTGACGCCGCTGGTTGTGCGCATGGTCCTTCTGACGGATGCGGCGAGGAAAGACCTGACGGGCATGATGGTCATCATGGCTTTCTATATGATCGGCCGCTGCGTCAACACCATCACCATCAACGGCGTTCTGGATGGCGGAGGCGACACCGTTTTCGACATGTACAGCCTTGCCGTGTGCATGTGGGGCATTGCCATCCCCCTTGCCCTTCTGGGCGCCTTTGTGTTCCACTGGCCGGTCCTGCTTGTCTATGCCTGCACCTGTCTCGACGAGGTCGGAAAAATCCCCTGGGTGATGCTGCGCTTCAGAAAATACAAATGGGTCCGGAATCTGACACGGGCCTGACCGCCTTCACAGGAAGACGGTTTCTGCTCATTTTCTGCCTGGCTTTTTCTCCAGCTTCCGCTTCACCCCGTCCGGCCCGATGACATAGGTGTTCTCCAGGACCTGCTCCGCGCCCCGGCGCCATTCGGCGATGTATTCCTTCCGCAGGGCGTCCCGCTCGGCTTTCTCCTCTTCTGTCAGTTCGCGCTCCTTTGCCAGTGCGGCAAGCTCGTTGATGCGGTTCAGTTTGCTGTTCTCCATGCGTCATGCAGCCTCCTGTCATTTTTCAGCTGACACTATACCACAAAACCCGCTGAGACGGCAACGTCTCAGCGGGTTTTTAACAAAGGCTTTTTCAGCTTCGGTTCAGCCGTAGGTGTGCAGGCCGTGCATGAGGGTGTTAACCCCGGCGAAGGTGAAAAACACGATGGGCACCGCGATCACCAGGAACCAGGCCATGGCCTTGCCCCTGCGCTTCATGCGCAGACGAAGATGCAGGTACACCGCATAGATGATCCAGGTAATCAGCGCCCAGACTTCCTTGGGGTCCCAGGTCCAGAAGGAGGACCAGGCCTGCTCAGCCCAGATTGCACCGGAGAGGATGACCACCGTCAGAAACAGAAAGCCGAATGCCACCAAACGGTAGCTGATATAGTCCATCTGCGCCAGCGCATGTTCGTCGGCGTTCTCCTTTCTGGCCATCAGCAGATAGCGCAGCCCGACACAGCCCGCGAGGACGAAGGCGGAATAGCTCAGGACCGCCGAGCCGATATGAACGCCGAACCAGGCGCTGCGCAGTGCGGGCATCAGGTCATGGATTTCCATAGGCTGCAGTGCCGCATAGGTCATCACCAGCAGGGCTGCCGGCATGGCGGCAACCGAAAGCCAGTCGCTTTTCAGGCGCGGCCGCATCACAATCAGCATCAGGGCCACACCCCAGGCGAAAGCGTTGGCAAACTCAAACTGATTGCTGAGCGGCAGGCGTTTGGCTGCGATGCCGCGTGTTATGATGAACACAGAGTGCACCGCAAAAGCTGCCAGAAAAACATACCAGGCTGTCTTCAGAAGCTTCTCTTTCTTAAACGCCGTTCCCGCAAACTCCAGGATGACAGCCACGCCGTAAAGTGCAAACGCCGTAAAGAACAGAGCTTTCATGTTGTTTCCTCCCCCTTTGTCCGCTCATACGCGCGGAATTCCTCTCCCAGTTCGATTCGCATGCGCTCCGGCTTCGGGCCGCCCACGGCATAACCCTCCGCATCCGTCCTGACCAGCACGGGCTCAAAAAAGAAGGTGATGCACAGCCCCGCAATCATCATCGTAAAGGAGGCAATCAGCAGCGCGTTAAAGACCGTGGAGACATGCTTGATGCGCAGGCCGGGGTATTCCACAGGCTTGTTGAAGGCAAAGCGCAGTCCCTTGAGTTCGAGCTCTTCGCCCGGCTCCGCCAGCGTCGGCGCAAAGTCCCCGTCTGCAATGACCTCAAAGCGGTAAATGGGATTGGGATAGCTGCCCTCCGTGATGGTGATGAGCGTGACATTCCCGCTCGGGTCACGGAGGAAATCGGGATAGAGCATCTCATACAGGATTCCGTTGACCCCGTCCGCAGACAGAAACGCCTGCTCGGTCAGCAGGAAGTTGTCCGTCCCGCCGTTTTCAAGGTTTGTCACCGTAACGGACCCTGCGGTGCCGAAGGTCTGCTGAAAGAGCTTGCAGGGCCCAAAGGAAAAGGGATGGTTGACCCTGAGCTCCGCTTCCTCGCTGCGTCTGCCGTCCGGCAGGGTGATCTGAACGCGGCTCTGATAATCCAGGCGTCCGGTCTCATCCGTGATGCGGAAATCAAGAACATGGATCTCCGTTCCGTCCGGCAGAAAGATCGATTCCCCCGGCATGCAGCTCTGGTCCGTCACCGTCGGGGTGTAGAGCGCCAGTGCCCCGAACACCACCGTCAGCAGAATGGACAGATGCGTGATAAAGGTCCCGTAATGCCCGAGGCGGTTTTTTCGGTAAACAGAAGCGCCGCCGAGATCCTCCCGCCGGCAGCGCATCTCCTCGAGACGGGCCCGCAGCTTCTCCACCCCCTCGGGTGTCAGGAGGACCGCGTCCTTCATCTCAGCCGCCCGGGCGGTCTCGCTTTTTGCCGCCCGAACCACACCGCGGATGCGGACCAGGGAACAGAGGCTGAGGTTCAGGCAAAGCAGCACCAGCAGGGTCTTGAAATACCAGCTGTCAAATACCCTGTTCAGCTGAAGTGTCAGGATCGTCCCGTGCAGCGAGGGGTAATTCTGCGCATACCAGGCGATCTCCCTGTCCTGCGGGATCAGCGTTCCCGCCACTGAGCAGGCGGCGATCAGGCAGAGCAGGAGGATGCCGAAGCGCATCGAGCGCAGCGTTTGAAATACTTTTCCCATGGGCAGCTCCCCTTCTGAAAAAAGCTGCCTGCACAGTTACGGCAGGCAGCTCGCTCACATTACGGATGCAGTCAGGTTGTCAGTGCCACGAGGGCAAGCGCCGCCTGGCTGCCGAGACTCTCCGCGCGGTTCAGGCAGTCTCTTGCCAGAGCCGGGTTATGCACGCCCTCGGAGTTTTCCACAAACACGAAGTCCCAGTAGAACTGGGCATCACGCGCAAGCTGACGGACTTCGGCAAGCTCATCGTCCGTGTACTTTCCGCTCTCCACGGCAATGGCCAGCTCATCCGTCAGAACTGCCAGCTGCTTGCCGATCGTGGTCGTGCGCTTGACGATCTCTGCCTGGACGCCGCGTACCTCGGCCTCAAGGTCCGTGTGGCAGAGGGAGCAGGTCTTTTCTATCATTTCCTTGTTTTCCAGCGGATTGGTGAGTGCGTGGCTGTGATAGCTGCTTCCGTCCTCTGCCGTCACGGTCGGCATATGGCAGTCGGCACAGGTGAACTGCGCACCGTGGGGGCTTCCGGCACCGAGGAAGGTCTCAAACTCCGGATGCTGCACCTTGATCTCTCTGACGCCCGTACGGGGATTCGTCCAGTCGGCAAAGGGCTCTCCGGTCGAGAAGTTGGCGCCGTCATTGAAATAGGCCAGGATCGTCTCGGGTGCCATGCTCTCAAGGCTGTTGTGGGCAATGGTGGTCGCCTTGGTGTCAGGTGCGAAATAGTACTCATTGTGGCACTGACCGCAGGCGAGGTTTGCCGGCGCGACCTTGTCAAAATCGTCACCGACCGCGTCGATCCAGTAGGTATGGGTTACCGTGATCTCGCCGGGGGTATTGGCATGGCAGTTAAAACAGCTGATGCCTTCCGTAACCTCGGCCTGGACCTCCGTCCAGTCCTTCATGTAGGCCTCGATGCCCTCCTCATTCACCATGTTGGTAAAGTCGGGCGTCTTGCAGGTCCAGCAGTTGGCCAGCGGGTGCGGGCGTCCGGTCGCCTCGATGTCCTCGACATCGTAAAAATGCCCGCGGGCCGAGCCGTAGTCAATGGCAAAGCCGTAGCCCTCATACAGGGTGCGCAGCATCGGATATTCCTCAAGATAATCGACTATTTCGTCGTTTTCTTTGGTTGCTGCCCAGCTTTCGTACTGATTGGGGAACTGTTCTTTCCAGTCGGCTGCGTGCATGACTGTCACGCCGGAGTTGGTCTCGATCTTTTTGGCGGGTTCAGCCGCGAAGGCCGCTGCGGAAAGGGCCAGAAGCAGCAGAACCGACAGGAGCAGGCTCAGGGGCTTCTTCATGGGTTTTCCTCCTCATAGATCTGATCGCATTTCATTGCATTCGGCAGGGAAACAGCATTCCTTGCTTTTCTCTCATCATTATACTATAATCCGGGGTGATCGTATGTGGCAGCAACCACATTTTTGACAGTGGAGGTGTTATTTATGGATCTGCCGGTTCTGTGCCGCACCGTTCTTTTCAAAGGGATGACAGAGGACGAGGTTTCCTGCGCGCTGCTGTCCCTTCAGGCAAAAACGAAAGATGCCAAAAAAGGCAGGGCGCTTCTTCATGCCGGGGATTTCACGGATGATCTCGGCCTTGTTCTGGCAGGCAGCGTAACGATTGAGGGCCATGACGTCTGGGGCAACCGGGTGATCCTCGGCCACGTGGTCTCCGGGGAGATTTTTGCAGAGGCCTATGCATTGCTTGACGAGCCGCTGCAGGTCGATGTCATCGCAAACGAGGACTGCCGCGTCCTGTTTCTTCACCTCGGCAGTGCAAAGGCCCTCGCAGGCTGCACCGCGTCCTGGGCTTCCAAATTCACCGCCAATCTGCTGACCGTCGCTTCCCGGAAGAACCTTCATCTGGCCGGGCGCAGTTTTCACACTGCGCCGAAAACCGTCCGCGGGCGTGTCATGTCATACCTGAACGCGGTCTCCCTGCAGGCGCAGAGCAGGGATTTCACCATTCCCTTTGACCGTCAGCAGCTTGCCGATTATCTGAATGTGGAGCGAACGGCGCTTTCAAAGGAACTGGGAAAGATGCAGAAGGACGGTCTGATCAAAACGAAAAAGAATCACTTTCTGATCCTCTGAAAAATCTCCCCGCCGCTTCTGCGGCGGGGAGAAACCCGTTTTATCTCTTTTTCTTTCCGAAGATGCCCGAGCCTTTGCTGTGCTCCTCGCCCATGGTTTCGGCGTAATGGCGCAGCGCCTCTTTCTGGGTGCTGTTCATGTTCTTCGGGATTCTGACGTTCACGGACACAAACTGGTCGCCCCGTCCGCTGCCGCGCAGGTACGGAACCCCCTTGCCCTTCAGGCGGAAGACCGCCCCGGGCTGGGTCCCCTCGGGGATGGTCAGCTTGACCTTGCCGTCCAGCGTGGGCACTTCGACCTCTGCGCCGAGCGCGGCCTGGGCAAAGCTGATATCCTGCTCCATCAGGATCGAGGTGCCGTCCCGCTCGAAAATGGCATGCGGGCGGACAATCACCGTAATCAGCAGATCACCCGCCGGACCGCCGTTTGCACCGGCGTTGCCGGCACCCTGACGCGAAATCGTCTGTCCGTCGTCGATGCCGGCAGGCACCTTGACGGTCATCTTCTTGGCGCGGCGCACGCTGCCCATTCCGCGGCATGTCTTGCACGGCTGGTGGATGATCTTGCCCGAGCCGTGGCATTTCGGACACGCCGACATGGTCTGCGCCATGCCGAAGGGGGTGCGCTGGGTCGTGCGGACCTGTCCGCTGCCGCCGCAGTCCGGGCAGACCTCGGGCGTGGTTCCGGGCGCGCAGCCGGTGCCCTTGCAGTCGGTGCAGGGCTCGATGCGCGGGATATTCAGCTCTTTCTCGCAGCCGAAGGCCGCCTCCTCAAAGCTGATGTTCAGCTGGGTGCGGATGTTGTCGCCCCGGCGCGGCGCGTTGGGGTTGCGCGTCTGACCGCCGCCCCCGCCGAAGCCGAAGATATCCCCGAAGCTTGAGAAAAGATCGCTGAAGTCTCCGAAGCCGCCGCTGAAGCCGCCGAAACCGCCCCCGCCGAAGCCGGCGTTCGGGTCAAAGGCCGCATGGCCGAACTGGTCATACTTTTTGCGCTTCTCGTCGTCCGAGAGCACCTCATAGGCTTCGTTTGCCTCCTTGAAGCGCTCCTCCGCCGCCTTGTCTCCCGGGTGCAGGTCGGGGTGGTTCTCCTTGGTGACCCTGCGGTAAGCTTTTTTTATTTCATCTGCCGAGGCGTCCTTTTTGACCCCCAGCACCTCATAATAATCTCTTTTTTCAGCCATGCAAATCTCCAAAGTTCATAGTTGTGAATTCGATGTTGAAAGACGGGAGATGCAGGATAGTCACCGTGAGGCGAGGAAGAATCCCCGCCTCACCGTTTTCACGCGTATCTGAAGTCTTACTTCTGCTCGTCATCATCGACGACGGTGTAGTCGGCGTCGTAGTAATCCTGGCCGTTCGGGGCCGTGCCCTGCGGGCCGCCGGCCGCCTGGCTGGGATCAAAGCCTGCACCCTGGGGGCCGCCCGCCTGCTGGTAAAGCTTTTCGGAGATCTTGTAGAAGACCTGGGTCAGCTCCTCCGTGGCTGCCTTGATGGCGGCGCTGTCGGTGCCGGTCAGGGCCTGCTTGAGTGCGGCGAGCTTGCTCTCGACCTCGGCCTTTTCGTCGGCGCCCAGCTTGTCGCCGAGCTCCTCGACGGTCTTTTCGGTCTGATAGACCATCTGGTCGCCCTGGTTGCGGACCTCAACCTCTTCCTTGCGCTTGGCGTCTTCCGCCGCATACATCTCGGCTTCCTTGACGGCCTTGTCGATGTCCTCCTTGGACATGTTGCTGGATGCGGTGATGGTGATGTGCTGCTCCTTGCCGGTGCCGAGGTCCTTGGCCGACACGTTCACGATGCCGTTGGCGTCGATGTCGAAGGTGACCTCAATCTGGGGCACGCCGCGACGGGCCGGGGCGATGCCGTCCAGGTGGAAGCGGCCGAGACTCTTGTTGTAGGCTGCCATCTCGCGCTCGCCCTGCAGGACGTTGACCTCAACGGAGGTCTGGTTGTCCGCGGCGGTGGAGAAGACCTGGCTCTTGCGGGTCGGGATCGAGGTGTTGCGCTCGATCAGTCTGGTGCAGACGCCGCCCAGGGTCTCGATGCCGAGGGACAGCGGGGTCACGTCGACGAGGACGATGCCCTTGTTGTCGCCGGAGAGCACGCCGCCCTGAATGGCCGCACCGATGGCGACGCATTCATCGGGGTTGATGCCCTTGAAGCCTTCCTTGCCGACCAGCGACTTGACCATGTCCTGAACAGCCGGGATACGGGTCGAGCCGCCGACCAGCAACACCTTGCTGATGTCGCTGGGCTGCAGACCGGAGTCGGACAGGGCCTGCTTGACCGGGCCTGCGGTCTTCTCGACCAGGTGATGGGTCAGCTCGTTGAACTTGGCACGGGTCAGGGTCACATCCAGGTGCTTCGGGCCCGTGGCGTCAGCCGTGATGTAAGGCAGGTTGATGTTCGAGGTGGTCACGCCGGAAAGCTCGATCTTCGCCTTCTCGGCCGCTTCACGCAGACGCTGCATGGCGACCTTGTCCGCCGAGAGGTCGATGCCTTCGGCCTTCTTGAATTCGTCCACCAGGTACTTGGTGATGCAGGCGTCAAAGTCGTCGCCGCCGAGGCGGTTGTTGCCGGCCGTAGCCAGAACTTCGATCACGCCGTCGCCGATCTCGAGCACGGACACGTCGAAGGTGCCGCCGCCCAGGTCATAGACCATGATGCGCTGCTCCTGCTCCTTGTCCACGCCGTAGGCAAGCGCCGCGGCAGTCGGCTCGTTGATGATGCGCTTGACATCGAGGCCCGCGATCTTGCCGGCGTCCTTGGTCGCCTGACGCTGGGCGTCAGTGAAGTAAGCCGGAACCGTGATGACCGCTTCGGTGACGGTCTGGCCCAGATAGGCCTCGGCGTCGGTCTTCAGCTTCTGCAGGATCATGGCCGAGATTTCCTGGGGGGTGTAGGCCTTGTTGTCGATGGTAACCTTGTAGTTCGAACCCATTTCTCTCTTGATGGACGAGATGGTGCGGTCCGGGTTCGTGACAGCCTGCCGCTTGGCAACCTGTCCGACCATGCGCTCGCCGGTCTTGGCAAAGGCTACGACCGACGGGGTGGTGCGGGCACCTTCCGCATTTGCGATGACGACCGGTTCGCCGCCTTCGAGAACAGCTACGCAGCTGTTGGTAGTTCCGAGGTCAATACCGATGATTTTTCCCATTTTTCTTTTCTCCTTTATGTAACAATTATTTTTAACAGATTGAATATCTATAAACGGAGCTTTCTCCGATTATATACAGGATTCCGTGCCTGACAGGTACCCCCGTCTTTACACTTTTATCTTTGAATTTTCTCTTTGAACTTTAAACTTTGAACTTTAATTTGCCACCTTGACCATGGCGAACCGGACAACCTTGTCCCCGATCTTGAAGCCCTGCTGGAACACCTCGACGATTTCGTTTTCGCCCTTTTCCTCGTCGTCCACATGCATCACCGCATTGTGCAGCGCCGGGTCAAACTTCTGTCCCAGGCTCTCGATCTCCGTCACGCCCAGCTTTTCCATCGTACTGTTGAACTGGTTCATGATCATCTCGACGCCCTTGCGGTAGGCCTCGTCCTCGGTTCCCTGCTTCAGGGCCCGTTCGAGGTTGTCGTAAACCGGCAGGAACTTCGACAGCGTATCCGCCTTGATATCGTTGTACAGGGCTTCCCGTTCCTTCTGGCTGCGCCGGCGGAAGTTGTCGTATTCCGCGCAGACCCTCAGGTACCGGTCGTTCAGCTCGGCGTTTTCCTGCTCCAGCTTTTCGATCTTTTCTTCCTCCGCCGAGGCCTTGCGGAAGCGGTGTTTCTCCTTCTTGCCGCCGTCCCTGGCGTTCTTGGCATCCTTCGTCTCGGCGTTCTTCTCCGCGCTCTCCTTTGCGGCCGTCTCTTCGGCCTTCTCAGTCGCCGCTTCGGCTTCCGCTGCCTTTGTCTCTTTTTCTTCGCAGGCGGTCTCTTCCGAGGCGGTCTTTGCTTCCTGCTCCGGCAGGTCCGTCTTCTTTTCTTCGTTCATTCTTCTTTATCCTCGCTCTTTTTGATAATCAGCTTGTTGTGCAGGCCTTCAGGCGGGGCCTCGCCGCTCCCCAGCCTTCGGGAAAGCCCGGCCGCCAGGAAGCGCAGCTTGGATGCCACCGCGGAATAGTCCATGCGCGTCGGGCCGATGATGCCGATCAGGCCTCTGGTGTTGTCGCCGGCGTCGTAGCTTGCGATCACCACGCTCGAGTCCTTCAGCTCTTCCGCGATGTTCTCCGGTCCGATCAGGACCCTCACCTCGCTGGTATCGCCCAGGTCTTCCTCCGCCGGCGGAAGGATATAGCCGCCGCCGGAAAGATAGCTCATCAGGCGGTGCGCCTTGTCCGGGTCGCGGAACTCCGGCTGGTTCAGCAGCCGGTTCTCGCCCGAGACATAGGCCATCGGCGCTGTCACCTCGGACAGAGTCTCGATGCAGAAGGCCGCGATCACGGCCGTCAGGCCCATGCTGTCGTCGGCGGCCCGCTCGGTCGAATGGATCAGCAGCGGGGTGATCTGTTCCTCGGTGATGCCGGTAAAGCCCGAGTTGAATAGCGCGCTCAGACGCTGTACCATGGCCTGATCCACCGACACCGGCAGATGCACCAGCTTGGATTTTACCGTGTTGTTGGAGAGCATCAGCACGATGATAAAGGTGTTGGCATCCACATAGATGAGGTCCACGCGCCGAATCATCGTGGGCGATGCCGCCGTCAGGGCCAGGGCCGGATAGTCGGTCAGCTGGGACGCCAGACGGCTGATGCTGGATATCGTGTCGTCCAGCTCCTGCAGCTTCTGGTTCAGGCGGCGGTTGATCTCTTCCGTCTCCTCCAGCGAGTACTTCTGCTGCTGCATCAGCTCGTTGACGTACATGCGGTAGCCCATCGGGGTCGGGACGCGCCCGGCCGAGGTATGCGGCTGTTCCAGATAGCCCAGCGCAACCAGCTCCGCCAGTTCGTTGCGGATGGTCGCCGACGAGCAGCCCAGACCGGCGCTCTCTGCCAGATGCTTGCTGCCGACCGGTTCGGCCGTGCGGATGTATTCATCCACAACCGCAGCCAGAATTTTCTTTTTTCTGTCGCTGATGCTCATCTTAGCACTCACCCTGCCAGACTGTTGGCACTCTCTCTTTACGAGTGCTAATATACCATCTCCTGCCCTCCTTGTCAAGCATCCTTTGTCGCTTTTGCCGAGAATTCACATTTTAGTAATGAATATCCGCTTTGCGAAAAAGCCGGAAAAATCTTCTCCGGATTTGTTTACAAATGTCCGGGGAGGGAGTAAAATATTTTCGGTATCGTTCCGGCGCAGGCCGGATGCAAATCTGTGAAGCAGGTTGAATTGCCATGTTTAAAGAGAGTTTCAAAGAGGTCTTTGACAAGTTCAAGTTTCAGTTTTTCTGCAGGATCTTTGACCTTGTCCGCGAGCGCGACGGGTCTCTGACGGCCATGGAGGCCTTTTCTCTGGAGATCATCGACATGCTGCAGGCCCCCACGGTCAGCCAGTTTGCCGATTTTCTGGATATCTCCCAGTCCAATGCCACCTACAAGGTAAACAGCCTGATCCGCAAGGGCTACCTCGTGCGGAAGGTTTCCGATCTGGACCGCCGGGAGGCCCACCTGATCCTGTCGGAAAAGTACCGGAGCTACATGTCCCTGCTCACGTCTTATGAGGATAAGGTCATGGACCGCATCGCAGCCCGCTTCCCGCAGGAGGATCTCGACACCTTTGACCGGATCCTCCGCACCATGTCGGACGAGCTGATGCCCGAATGCGCCGGGATCCGGCCGAAACTAAAAGAGAAAGGTTGAGGATGGAAACATGGAAAAAACGTCCCTCGCTCCGCTGAAGCTGAATGTGCGCCGCACGTCGATGATCGGCTTTGCCTTCTTCGGCATTCTGCTTCTCTGGCAGGTCTATGACTCCTGGTGTCCCACCTTCCTGACCGATATTTTCGCCCGGCACATCTATGAGATGTCCTCTGCCGAGCTGAAGGCCAGCGACCCGGCCAGGATTCTGAATGTCCAGTGGATCGTCGGCATCATCATGGCCTGCGACAACCTGGCCGCGCTGATCCTGCTGCCGATCTTCGGCAACCTGTCCGACAAAACCGACACCCCCATCGGCAAGCGCATGCCCTATATTCTGGTCGGCACCTTCGTCTCTGCCGTCGCTTTCCCCTTCATTCCCCTTTTCTTCCATCATAACAATATGGTCGGCATGGTCATCACCATGGCCATCGTCCTGATTTTCATGATGATGTACCGCAACCCCGCCGTCGCCCTGATGCCGGACATCACGCCCAAGCCTCTGCGTGCCAGAGCCAACGGCATCATCAACATCATGGGTTATCTCGGCGGCGCCTTTGCCACGGTCCTCGGCATTCTCTTCGTGCTCAGCAGCTATATCAACGCTCCTGTTTCCGAGCGCAATATCTGGACCATCGAGATGCCCTTCATCATCGCCTCCGTCCTCATGGTCATCTCGGCCCTGGTGCTCTTCGCCACCATCAAGGAGAACAAGATCGAGGAAGAGATCCGGGACGAGCTCGAGCTCGGTGAAAAGCTCGCCGCGGTCGAGACCCCCATCGACGACGACAAGCCCATGTCCAGGGCAAACAAAACCATGCTCCTTGCCATTCTCGGGGCCGAGTTTCTCTGGTTCATGTCCGACAATGCCCTGGGCACCTACATCGGCAACTATGTCATCTATCATCTCCAGTCGGTCTCCAGCGCCACCATGATCCTGACGATTCTCGGCGGCCTTGCCTCGGTGGTCGGCTTCGCCATCGCCGGCGGCATCGCCGACCGCATCGGACGCAAGTGGACGATCTCGGCAGGTCTCGCCGTCACCTTTGTGGGTCTGGTCGTCATGTGCTTTGTCGCTCCCACCGGCAGGGTCGTCGGCGAGCGCGGCGAGTTTGCCTTCCCCACCCTGCTTTATGCGGTCTGGGTGCTCAAGGGCTTCGGCATGGCGCTGGTGCACAACTGCTCCTTCCCGATGGTGGTGGAGCTTTGTTCCTCCAAAAAGATCGGCAAGTTCACCGGCTATTACTACACCGCCAGCATGTCTGCCCAGACCATCACGCCGGTCCTCCTGGGTCTGGTTCTCAACGCCACGCTGGCCTGGCGTGCTCTGCCCATCTATACCGCCATCCTGACGGCGCTGAGCTTTGCGGTCTTTACCGCCCTTGTCAAGAATATCAAAGTGTCAAAAGTCCCCACCGTGACCGGCCTGGAGGCCCTGGACGGCGGCGACTGAAAGGAGTCTTATGAGCAAGCATAAACTGTTGAAGCCGCTTCTCGGCCTGACCGCCGCGGCTGTCCTGCTTCCCCTGTACGCCGTGGCGCCCGGCCATGCCAGCCGCCGTCAGAAAAAGATTTTCCGCGGTGTCAACTACGCCCACCGCGGCCTGCACACCCGGGACAAATCTGTCCCCGAAAACTCGCTCGCCGCCTTCCGCCAGGCGGCGCAGGAGGGCTACGGCATCGAGCTGGATGTCCAGCTGTCAAAGGACGGCGAGGTCGTGGTCTTCCACGATGACACGCTGGACCGCGTCTGCGGTGTGCATGCCCGCGTGGACGAGCTGACCTGGCCCGAACTGCAGCAGCTGCGTCTCTGCGGCACCGATGAACAGATCCCCCTCTTTTCCGAGGTTCTGAAAAACATTCAGGGCTGTGAGGCCCTGATCGTCGAGCTGAAAAACGGCCCGCGCAACCGCGAACTCTGCGAAAAGACCCTCGCCCTGCTGGAGAGCTATCACGGCAATGTCTGCATTGAGAGCTTCAACCCGCTGATCGTCGCCTGGTTCCGCTTCCATGCGCCGGACCTGATCCGCGGGCAGCTTGCCACCACGGTCAGCAACTACGCTGACGACGGCATCCGCGGCATCCAGGCCTTCGTCCTGCACCACACGCTGCTGAATTTCCTGGCCCGGCCACAGTTCATCGCCTACCGCGTCGGCCCCCGTCCGCCGCTCGTACACCTCTGTACCTGGCTGGGTGCCCTGAACGTGGGCTGGACCTCCCACGAACCGCGCAACGAGCAGGGCCGGGACGCCGTCATTTTCGAGTTTTACCGTCCCCGCCGCCGCTATCTCTGACGGCACTGACAGGACCTCCGGTTTTGCCGGGGGTCCTGTCTGCACTTGATAAGAAAATACAATCTGTGTTATACTGTTTTTGTCAGTAAAAAAAGGAGGGCCGCCATGAAGCTCCATATGCCGGTCAGAATGTTCAGCGGGGACAGTGTCGTTTCCGATCATGCCGCGCTTTTTGAGGCCTTCGGCAGCCGCTGTGCCCTGGTCACGGGGAAGGGCGCGGCGGTGAAAAGCGGCGCGCTGGCGGATGTGACCGCGGTGCTGGAGCGCTGCGGCATCTCCTTCTGCGTCTTCGACGGGATTGAGCAGAACCCTTCCGTGCGCTCCTGCATCGCCGCCGGGCAGTGCGCCCATGCCTTCGGGGCTGCGTTTGTTGTCGGCATCGGCGGGGGCTCGGCTCTGGACGCGGCGAAGGCCGCCGCGGTCTTTGCGGCAAACCCCGGTCTGGACGAAGAGGGCTTTTACCGGAAAGCCTGGGAGAATTCCCCCCTTCCCCTTCTGCTGGTCGGCACCACCGCCGGCACCGGCAGCGAGGTGACCAAGGTCTCCGTCCTCACGGACAGCCGCGGCAGAAAGCACAGCATCCACGATGACCGCCTCTTCGCCGCCGCTTCCTTCGGCGACCCGAAATACACCGCCGCCCTGCCGCTCTCCGTCACCCTTTCCACGGGCATCGACGTGCTCTGCCACTGTGCCGAGAGCTGGTTTAACCGCAACGCGGATGAACTCTCCCGCGCTTATGCCCTGCAAGGCATTCGTCTGCTGTTTCCGCCCCTGCAGCAGGCAGCGGAGGGCCGGGACCTCGGCCACGGGGAAAGGGCGGCGCTCTATGACGCCTCCCTCCTCGGCGGGCTTGCCATCTGCGAAACAGGCACCTGTTTCCCCCACAATGTCGGTTACTATTTGACAGAAACCCGCAAGGTTCCCCACGGCTTTGCCAGTGCCTGCTTTCTGCCCGCGCTTCTGGATATCACCCAGGAAAAGAACCCTGCCTGTGCGGACCGCTTTTTCCGCGAGCTGGGCATCGCCCGGGGCGAACTGCTGCGGCTCATTTCGCTCTGCCTCCCCGAGACCGGCATCTCCATGACAGCGGAGGAGATTGACGCAGCGCTTCCCCGCTGGGAGAACAACAATTCCGTCCGCAACACCTGCTGCGAAGTAAGTCCCGCAGAGATCCGGGAGATTCTCTGCGCTCTGTTTCTGAAAAACTGAAAGGAGACATGCTTTATGGTCAGAACAAAAAACGAACAGAAAGTCGAATTCAAATGCATCCGCAACGGAAACGGAGAGGCCGAGCTGCGCCTGATCCTGAACGGCGCGGATGAGATGTACGGCAAAGGCCGCCTCTTCAACCACATGATTCTCGCCCCCGGCCGTTCCGTCGGCGACCACACCCACACCGGCGACAACGAGATCTACTATTTCCTGAAGGGCAGCGGTCTGTACAACGACAACGGGAAAAGCGTCCGCGTCTTTCCCGGCGACACGACGGTCTGCAATGACGGCGAGTGCCACGGTCTTGTAAACGACGGGGATGAGCCGCTCGAGTTTATCGCCTTGATTCTTTTCTGAACCCCCCGGGTTCTGCCCGACAGGAGGGCGTTTATCGTGTTTCACTTTGATTTCACCTTCCCGAGCATCCTGATCCTGCTGATTTTTCTCTACTTTTTTCTGAGCGAGCCGAGGCTGCCGGTGCGAAAAAACCGGCTGTTCTTCCTGCTCGTGCTGGTGGAGCTTCTTGTCCTTCTTTTTGACATTCTCTCCAGCAACGCGGATATGAATTATCAGGATCTGCCGATCTGGCTGACGGCCGTGCTGAACATGGCCTACTTTGTCTTTTTCCTCGCCCGTATTCTTCTGTACTTTTTCTATACCCTCAACATTCTCCGGCGTTTTCCCGATGTCCGCAGCCCGGCGATGCTGCTTTATTCCTCGGTCTTTTTTCTCTCCGAGCTGCTCGTGCTCTCGAGCTTCTGGACCGGGGCGGTCTTTCTGATCGATCAGAACGGCTATCACCGCGGTCCCTTTTACAATATCATTTACGTCTGTTTCTTTTTCTATCTGCTGCTCTCCTTCCTCTTCATTTTCCTCGAACGGAAAAAGCTTTCCCGGCGTGATCAGATTTCCATCATCGGCTGCAATGTCATTCTTCTGTGCGGCTACATCGTCCGCATGCTGATGCCGCAGTATCTGGTGCTGAACGTCTTCTATCTGATGGCGCTGCTGGTCATCTTCATTTCCTTTGAAAACCCGGCCGTCTATACGACGTCCTACGGCAGCTTCAGCTTCCCGGCGCTGCGGGAATATCTGGAAGAGCGTGTGGAGAAGGGAGACTTCCGTGTCCTCGGTTTTGCCCTTCGCAACTATTCCGACGCCCGCGAGATCTACGGTATCAAACAGATGGAACAGGGCATCCGGCTGATCTGCTCTTATATCAAGAAGACCTATCCCTCTCTCCCCTTCTTTTATCTGCGCTCCGGCTGCTTTGCTCTGGTCGGTCCCGAGAAGATGGACGTCCGGAAACTGGCGGATGACATCTCGGCCCGTTTTCACCGTCCCTGGGTCGCCGATGAGACCGAGCTGTATCTGAACGCCGTCTTTCTGCAGATGAGCTCCACCGCCGGCAGCCTGGATGCCGACCAGGTGGTGGAGAGCCTCGCCCTGTCGCTCTTTGATATCGGCCAGCGCGACGTCACCGGGGACGGGCTTCTGGATCTGGACCTCTCTACCCTGCTCAGGCATGAGATCGCCGTCAAGCGGGCGCTGGACCATGCCGTGGAGACGGGCAGCGTCGATGTCTTCCTCCAGCCCATCATGGATGCGCAGACCGGTGCCGTGATCGGCGCCGAGGCGCTGGCACGCCTGCGGGGAGATCAGGGCAGTCTGATTTTCCCGAACGATTTTATCGGCCTTGCGGAGAAAAACGGCCAGATCATCCGCCTCGGCGAGCAGGTGCTGGAAAAGGTCTGCCGCTTCTTCAGCGAGCATGACCGCAGGCAGCTGCAGTGGGTCAATGTCAACCTCTCTCCGATCCAGTGCATGAACCCGGAGCTGCGCACGCGCTTTGTGGACATTCTGAGCAGATACCGGGTCCCTCCTCCGTTTATCCATCTGGAAATCACCGAGGCCAGCATGATAGACTATACCGTCCTGACAGAACAGATGAACGAGCTTCGCAATCGGGGCTTCTGTTTCGTCCTTGACGATTACGGCAGCGGCTATTCCAACCTCTCCCGCCTGCAGCGCCTTCCCTTCACCGGCATCAAGCTGGATATGGAGATCGTCCGGGCTCACTGCAAGGACCCGAATCCCGTTCTTCCCACCCTCGTCAGGGTGTTCCGGGAGCGGGGGCTCAGCATCACCGCCGAGGGGATTGAAACCGACGCCGTCGCTGAAGAGATGACGGCCATCGGCTGCGACTATCTGCAGGGCTACCTGTTTTCACGCCCCGTCCCGATGGACGAGTTCCGGCAGAAATATCTCTGACAGAAACCCCCGCTGTCTAAAGAATAATACAGGCAGAACAAGCTGCTGTGCTTTAAAGTACTTTTAAGGCACAGCAGTTATTTTTTTACCTGCAGCCCCATTTTTGAACCTGTCTTTTTCGTATAGGATAGTGTGGTGATCATCCAAATGTCCAATTCCGTTAACGCCCTGGCACTCGCCGCGAAAACCGACGAACCGCAGCGGGAGGCCTTCATTCAAAGCTATGAAAACCTGATTCTGAAAACCGCTTCCCGCGCCTCGTTCCGTTATGTCACGAAAAGCGACGATGAATGGTCAGTCGCCCTCTGCGCGTTTTCCGACGCCATCGACAGATATCGGCCGGATCAGGGCAGCTTTCTGCCGTTTTCCCTGATGCTGATCAGACGAGCACTGATCGACTATCACCGGCGCGCCGAGACGCATCTGACCGAGATCAGCACATCGCCTTTTGTGCTGGAGGGGATTGACGATGATCCGGACGAGTGGGAGAAGTCCGTTTACCTGGCGGTCGCTGAGCAAAGCAGGGAAAGCGCGGACAGAAGTCTTCCGGATGAAATCACAGCGGCAAATGAGATGCTGCAGCGCTATGGCTTTCGCTTCTTTGATCTGACAGACTGTTCGCCGCAGCAGGAGAAGACAAAGCAGGCCTGTGCAGAGGCGGTCTGGTTCGTTCTTTCCAAGCCGGATCTGATGCAGGAGCTGAAGAAGACCGGGAAGCTTCCGATCCGCGCCATTGCCGCCGGCTCGGGCGTTTCCAAAAAGCTCCTGGACCGCTGCCGCAGATACATCATCATGGCCATTCTGATTCTGGACGGAGATTACCCGCAGCTTTCGGAGTATCTGAAGTTTATACGGAAGGAGGGAACAGCATGAAAGCCGTCATTGTCGATCTTCAGGGAAAATACGCCGCTGCGCTGGATGAAACGGGAAGCGTAGTCCGCATCCCGAACGCGTCCTACCGGATCGGGCAGGAAATCGAGCTTCACAGAGTTCCCTCTGCCCGGCTGAACATGCGCAGAAAAATCGCGGCGACAGCCGCCGCGGCCATTCTGGTCCTCGGTCTTGGAAGCGGAACCGCCTATGCGCTCCCCTGCGGGACGGTCAGTCTGGACGCCGCCTCTTCCATTGAATATACGGTCAACTGCTTCAACTATGTGCTGGATGTAAAGGGGGCAGACGAGGAGGCGGAAACGGTTCTCTCGGAAATCGGGAAAACGAATCTGCGTCACCGGCCGATCACCCAGGCGATCGAAACCACGGTGGAACAGATCCGCGAGGACGGCTGGCTCGACGAAGAGGGCAGTTCGCTGCAGATCCGTGCAGAAGGAAGGACAAAGCAGCATTCCGAACAGCTTCAGAAACAGCTGGACGCGGAGCTTGCCGGAGACATCCGGATGCAGGAGCAGGACAGGAAACCGGAGAATACGAGGAGGCCGGAACCGGAAGACGCTCCGGTGTTCACGCCGGATAACGGGGCCCCGGACAGCCTGAACCCGGATGCACACATGATACCGCAGGCTTTGCTCGGAACCGAACGGACACCGGAGATCACCCAAGCACAGGCACCCGTCCCGCCTGAAGAGCCAGGAGCGGGAACGACGCCGCCTGTCCCCAGCACAGCCCCGGAAGCGTCTTTCCCTGATCATGTGCAGCCTCCCGAAGCGCCGGCGATCCCGATGGAGGGGATGAATCCGTCGGAAGGGATGAACCCGCCGGAAGGCATCGCCCCGCCGCAGGGGGCAAGGGATAACCCGCCTTCGTCTATGGAACCCGGCGGACCGGCAGGAGAGTTCCCCCATTAAAAACTTTTCCCGGACCCCATTTTTCCCGGCAGACTTTTCGTATGAATAGATGTCGGGCAAAATCACACAAAGAAAGAAGGAAACATCATGAAGAAAACAAACAAAGCAAAGGTTTTTGCCGTCACGCTCTCCCTGATTATCATTCTGGCTCTCTCCGCAACCGCATTTGCAGAAGGGCCGAAGGGCAGCCCGCAGATGGACAGAATGCAGTCGGGCCAGCAGATGGACGCTCCCCGGGGCGGCATGCAGATGAATGGTCCGCAGGGTGACATGCAGATGGACGCCCCGCAGGGTGACATGCAGATGAACGCCCCGCAGGACGGCTTCCCGTCAGACCGTAAACCGGGTGACTTCAGCCAGGGCATGCAGAACGCCGCCCCGCAGGGAAGCTTCGGTGAGAACGGTGGCCAGCAGCCCCCTGAGAAGCCCGAAGGCGAAGAACCGCCCGCCGACGGTCAGCAGCCACCGGAAAAACCGGAAGGCGAGGAAGACAGAACGCCCCCTTCGGACGGTGAAAACGGCTTCGGTCCGAACGGTCAGATGCCGCGCGGCGACCGGGATCCGATGAGCCAGATCTTCTCTGCCGTGAACGAGCTGGAAGATGAAGAGGTCAAAGCAAACATCGAAAGCCTGATGCAGGCCCACCGGGATGCCATGGATGCCGAGCGGAACGCTGAGGACGATGATGCCCGTGCCGCGGCCGCCGAAGCCACGGCAGCCGCCAGGGATGCGCTGAATGAAGCGCTGACCGCCGCCGGCCTCGAGCTGAGCATGGAAGCACCGGACGAGCTGCCCCCTGAGAAGCCTGAAGGCGAAGAAGCTCCCGCCGATGGTCAGCAGCCGCCGGAGAAGCCGGAAGGCGAAGAAGGCCAGTCGCTCCCCTCCAACAGCCAGCAGCCGCCTGAGAAGCCTGAAGGAGGCGCCCAAACAGCCGGACAGCAGCTGTCCGAAGACGATCAGGATCTCTTTCAGCTCTTTCGTCAGTTCCTGGAATGGCTGAAGGGCTACAACGAAAAGTAAATCAAGCAGGACTGTAAAAAACAGCCCTGAAACACAAGAAGTCGAGACAGTTCGTCTCGGCTTCTTGTTTTGATATATAAGATTGTATAATAGCTCGCTGCAATAGACTTATAGCACATACGAGCGGAATGGGCAGCTGCTTATTCAACGATCTTTCTGGCAAACGCCGCTGCGGCTTTCAGATCCGATTCATCCGGCTTCCCCTTGTGGAGGCCTTTGAACTCTCCCTTGCAGTGGAACTCACGCTCATCCATCGGAATGCCGACCTTGTCCGCTTCCGCCTTCACTTTCTTGTAAGTGGAGTTGAGCATGGCCGCGGAACCGAAGTTGACGATCCTGCCAACCATGTCCTTGTTCAGGCTCTTTACGAAATCCCGCACTTCCGGATCGATACTGAATGCATAATAGGAATTTCCAAGGAAAAGAATGTCCACGGGTTCTGTAATGGGTGTACTGATCGGAAGCGCCTCTGCCCCGACCGCCTCAGCGACGGCTTCGGCAAGTCTCTTCGTGTTCCCTGTCTTTGTATAGTATCTGACTGCGATTTTCATGTTTGAAACCTCCTCCTACTTTTTCGCATGCTCCGTCCGCTGTTTCGGTCCACCGCCATTTCTATAATATTCCATGGTTCTGCACATACAATCTCCTGATCCGCAAATCCAACCTTCCGATAGCATTGGTGTGCAGACTCGTTATTCTCGAAAACACCTATGGTCACCCGATCTGCACCCAGTATATCAAAAGCATATTGCAGGCCTTTTTGAAGCATTTCGGTCCCATAGCCTTTTCCTCTGCGTGTATCATCTACGATAACCCAACCGAACCGCAGCAGTCTGTTGTCACCGTTAAGGTATCTCATGATGAAATGACCAACAACATGATTCTCCTCATCAAAAGCAATCCATGGATAGAAGTTATCCTCCTCTGCGCAGTCCCCGTTGTTCAGAGAATACTTTTCATCAATGATCTGTGCCGAGATCGGGAATTCTCCAAAGCGTTCCCCTCCCCATCTCATGAAAACATCCTTGTCCTGTATCCATTTTTCAATGGTTTTAGAATCACAGCTCTTGTATGGTCTCAATCTCAACATTTATTCTCCCTCGTGCCTTTGGTGGCGTCACTGCTGCACGACATCTTCTCGGTCATGGGACGTACTGCTTTTCTGTTCCGTTCAGCTGCTGTTTACATCAGTGCCGCCACATGCGCTCTGACCGCGTCGGTGAGGATGGTGGCGTCCATGCCCAGCGTCACGCTGCCGTAGCCGAGGTCAAAGTCTTCTTTTGCCGCCGTCTCATTCGCCGCGAAGATGAACGAGAACTTCCCTGCCTCCGCACAGGCCTTCTGAATATGCCGGATCGCCTCCCGGATCTCCGGGTCGTCAAACTGTCCCGGCTTTCCCAGCGCGGCGGAGAGGTCAAAGGGCCCCACATAGATGCCGTCGATTCCCTCCACGCGCAGGATCTCCTCCAGGCTGTTCAGGCATTCCGCCGTCTCGCACTGCGGCAGCAGCATCGTCTCGCGGTTCGAGACCTCGAAATAGTACTCCAGGCCCTGCCTGGCATAGTCCTCGTACCAGAAACCGCTTCCTGCCGTGGGTGCCACGCCCCGTTTTCCAAGCGGCAGATACTTGCCGTATTCGACAATTTTTTCCACCTCGTCTACCCTGCGCACATCCGGGATCACAAGGCCCATCACCCCGACATCCAGCTGCCGCAGGACGGCCTCGCGGCTGATCTCGCTCACCCGGGCAAAAGGCGTCATCCCGTACAGCTTCGCCGCCCGTACGAACTCCAGCGTGGACTGGGGGTTGTAGGGCCCGTGTTCGTTGTCGATGATGACGTAGTCCAGTCCCCCGAGGCCCAGGCACTCGACTGCGGTGGCGCTTCCGGTCTCAAAGAAGCTTCCCAGGGTTCTCTCCCCCGCCTGCATTTTCTCCTTTACCAGGTTTTTCATCGCTCTTCTTCCCCTCTCATTGTTCTCTTTTTGCAGCCGTGGGCGCCGTTTCTCATGTGTCCCGGCAGCTCAGGATGTCGTAGTTTACCGTCTTGTAGAACCCGTCATATATGGCGGTATAGTTTCCTCCGCAGGTCCCCAGCAGGTACATGAGCTTGGTGATGGTCGCCTCCAGCGTCATGTCATAGGCCTCCATCAGGTGAAAGTCCTTCTTGATCCGATGCCCCACCTCATAGACCTCCATGTTGCTGCCTTCGTTGGCAACCTGCGTCGCCATGACAACGAACTTGCCCTTTGCGATCCACTTCTCCATCTGCTGATAAAAGGTGTCCAGCAGCGACTGCGGGATCCCTCCGACGCCGAAGCTCTCGATGACCAGGCAGTCATAGTTCTGAAACAGGTATTCCACCAGCTCGGGCTTGGTCCCGGGGATCAGCTTCAGCACCACGATGCTCTCGCTCAGATGATAGCTGAAGCGGACCGGCTCGGTATAGGCCTGCTGCGGAAGAAAGCGGATGATCTTCCTGTCCTGTATCACCGCCAGCACCGGGAAGTTCACGCTGCTGAAGGCGTTGTAGCTGCGGGCATAGGTTTTCTTCGCACGGGTCCCCGCAATGACATTCCCGTTGAAAACAAGCGTCACGCCCCGGGAAGCCGGATCCCCTGCATAGCGGATGCTGTCGATCAGGTTCTGCCGCGCGTCGGTGCTCTCTTCGCTGATCGGCTTCTGGGATCCGGTCACGACGATCGGCTTATTGGAGTTCTGGATCATGTACGACAGCGCCGCACTGGTATAGGCCATGGTGTCCGTACCGTGGCAGATGACAAAGCCGTCGTAGTACAGGTATTTGCACTCCACCGCCGCCACGATCTCGTCCCAGACCGCAGGGGTCATATTGGTGCTGTCGATGTTGCAGACCTGGATGGCGTCCAAATCGTATTCTTCACGCAGTTCCGGGATGTAGGCCAGCATCTGTTCCGCTCCCAGGCCCGGCCGCAGGCCGTGCTCCGACGCTTGGGATGCGATCGTCCCTCCCGTGGCGACCAGCAGGATTCTTCGCTTTTCACTCATGCCCTTTCCCCCTTTGCATACGCCTTGACTCTTTGTTTTCTCTCTGACGGCAATTATAGCATAGCACCCCCGTTTTCGGAAGATGCTTTCCGTTGCAAGTCTGAAGGCAACATAGTTTTTCCTCTAAATATCAATGCTTCCCACATGGTTTTTGGGACTATACGGAAACGAGGCTGCCTCTCAGCAGCCTCGTTTCAGCTTACGGTCTCATCTCAGTTTTTCAAACGCCTGGAAGCCTCGCGGTAGACAGTTTCGTCTTCCCGAATACCGATAATGACGATCTTCATAACGGTATTTTCACGGACGATCTGATAGATAATCCGAATACCGGAGGCTCTCAGCTTGATCTTCAGCAGGCCGGTCAGATTGTTCCCACTCTTATTTCCGAGAGGCTTTCCATAGCCGCCCTCGTCAACAGGCAGGGGATTTGTGCTGACTTTATCGATTGCCTTATCAACAGTTTTTCGCACTGAACCATCCAGGCGTCTTCGATCCTGTAACGCTGCAGGAAGATACTCTACCTTCCACTTATTCAAACTCCACATCCTCCATTGCGTCAAGGTCAGCCTGCGAAATTCCGTCTTCCTTCAGCACATCCTCAACAGGAATCGCTGCTTTTCCCGCGTTCTCAAGCAGGCGCTCTGTAGCGAGTCTGTAGTCACGAAGATCCTCGATTTCTTCAATCAGTTTCGCATACTCTTTTGGGGAAATCAGAACACACTCCGGTTCGTTGCGCCGAAGAACCAGCTTGGGTTCACCGGACTGTTTTACAGAAGAAAAAATAGCTCCGGCTGCACCCTTGTTAAATGCAGAGACAGATACCAGGTGGTTCATCGTACTGACAATGGCATCCATAATAGATCATCTCCTTATCGATATTTAGATAATATCATATATCAATGTTAATATCAATATTGATTTCTATATTTCTTTCCGCGCCGAACAATTCATACGCCTTCATCCGTCAGCACCCTGTCAAATCTGCTGATGTGATAATGCATCCGGTCGTTGGGCAAGATCTCCCGGTCCGTCGCCATGATCATATAGTTGTCCCGGTTCATTCCGTCCTTTTCAAAGGGATTCGTGTACAGAACATGCACATACCGGAAGACCCTGCTCACCGTCGCGACTGCGGATTTGACAAACTCCGAGCCCTCCCCGAACACCCTTCCGATGACATTGGCCATATAGATTCCGCCCTCATTCAGGTGGTCGCGGTAAGCCCTGACGGCCTCCAGCGTGGCGAGCTTCTTCACCGGGGTTTTGCCCGAGAAGGCGTCGTTGAAGATCACGTCGTATTTCTTGTCCGTACCTGCGAGATACTCTCTCGCGTCCGCCGTGATGCACTTCAGTCTTTCGTCTCCGTACTCCCGGAACAGGTCGTCCAGAAAGAACCATTCTCTGGCGATCTTCTCGGCCATGGGGTCGATCTCCACCACATCCATGCTGCCTTCATGGTGGCTGATATAGTATTTGGGGTACTGATACGCCGCGCCGCCGATCATCAGGGCGCTTCGTATGTCCAGAAAGCGGAACGCCTCTTCGTATTTCTTCGGATAGTCAAAGACGATGTCGTATTTCTTCTTTTCGCGCAGAAAAGTCCCCGACGAGAAGGCGCCGTCGTGGCGGTACAGCCGGACGGGCTCTCCCCGGGAAGTCGTTTCTTCGATCTGTATGAGACCGTATTCTGTTTCGATGTACTCCGGCGGAGTCCGTTTCTGTTCTTTCATCGAATGCCCCCCTCCGGAAAAGCCGGTTCATCCCAGGATGTCTGCATCTTACCATGAAATCCCCGTCTGATCAACAGACAGCACCCCCTGCTGCGTCTTCTGCCTGACGGGACAGCAGGACACGAAAACAGATATAAAAAAAGCATCACCGGGAAGATAGAAATCCCTGTGATGCCTTGTTGGATTTTATGAAAAGCCCGTCCTGCCGGTCCCGTCGTCCTGCAGCTCTGCCCTTATTTCTTCCAGTGCTTCAGCTGAGACAGATATCCGTCAAACTGCACCCTGCGTTCTCCCTCCGGCGTGTTGTCCGGGTTCGGCATGTGCGACAGCAGAAAGTCAAGCAGTCCGTCTCTGGAGTCGTAGGTGAATTTCCCGTCGGTGTAACACCACATGCAGTAATCCTCGTTGAAGCTGCCGTCCGGTTCCCGGCTCAGCATGCTGTCCTCAGGCAGCGGCATGCCGCAGCACTGACAGACCAGCTGCCGCGGCGAGCCGAGAAGCGTGTTGATCGAGACGTCAAATTCCTTCGACAGCAGCTTCAGCGTGTCGGTATTGGGCTGGGTTTCGCCGGTTTCCCAGCGGCTGACGGCCTGCCGGGTGACCATGACCCGCTCGGCCATCTGGTCCTGCGTCAGATGGTTTTTCTCTCTCAGATTTTTCAGAACTTCGCGGATTTCCATGTTGTTTCCTCCTGCTCATTGATCTGCAGGCAGTATAGCACCCATTTCCGAAAAAGGAAAGCAACCTGCTGTTGCCTCTCATGCCGTGTCCCGGTTCGAGGAGGTCTGCCTTGCGGTGCGGGGTACACTGTCAAAAAGGATGTTGTATAATCTTTGTGCAAATGCTATAATAAACGGCAGAGAACAGGGAAAGCATTTTTTGCCTGTTGCACAACAAAAGTACAATCGAACAGGAGGTTCAACAGCAATGAAAAAAGATGCCTGCGGTCTCGGTACCAAAGCCATCCATGCCGGCAATGTCAAGGATGCACAGTACGGCGCGCTCTCTACCCCCATCTACCAGACATCCACCTTTGTTTTTGACAGCTGCGAACAGGGCGGCCGCCGGTTTGCCGGCGAGGAAGACGGCTATATCTACACGCGGCTGGGCAACCCGACCGTATCCGTCCTTGAGGCCAAGATTGCCGCCCTGGAAGGCGGCGAGGCCTGTGTCGCCGCCGGTTCCGGCATGGGCGCCATCTCTTCCTGCCTCTGGACCATTGCCGGTGCGGGAAAGCACATTCTTGCCGACGGCACGCTCTACGGCTGCACCTTTGCCCTGCTGAATCACGGCATGAGCCGCTACGGGGTCGAGGTCGATTTTGTTGACACGACCGATCTGAAGGCCGTCAAATCGCACCTGAAGCCGAATACCGCCGCCGTTTATCTCGAGACTCCGGCCAACCCGAATCTCAAAATCACCAATATCGCCGCCGTTGCGAAGATTGCCCACGCCTTCAATCCGGACATCAAAGTCGTCTGCGACAATACCTTTGCCTCCCCGGCGCTGCAGAACCCCCTGGCCCTCGGTGCGGATGTCGTGGTTCACTCGGCCACCAAGTATCTCAACGGTCACGGCGACGTGATTGCCGGCTTTGTGGTCGGCAAATCGGATTTCATCAAAGAGGTCCGCATGTTCGGTTTGAAGGATATGACCGGCGCGGTGCTGGATCCCTTTGCCGCGTTTCTGATTCTCAGAGGGCTGAAGACCTTCGAGCTGCGCATGCAGCGGCACTGCGAAAGTGCAAGAGTCATCGCGAAGTACCTTTCAAAGCACCCCGCGGTCGAAAAGGTCTATTATCCCGGTCTGCCGGGCCATCCCGGGCATCGGATCGCCAGAAAGCAGATGAAGGATTACGGCGGCATGATCAGTTTCGAGGTGCGGGGCGGCAAGGACGCCGGCATTCAGCTTGTCAACAGTCTGAAGATGATTACCGTGGCGGTCTCCCTGGGCGATGCCGAAAGCCTGATCGAGCACCCCGCCTCCATGACCCACTCCGCCTACTCTCCGCAGGAGCTGGAAGAATCCGGGATCGCACCGGGCCTGATCCGTCTTTCCGTCGGTCTTGAAAACGTCGAGGACATCCTCCGGGATCTCGACCAGGCGCTTGCCGGACTCTGAGGGATTTTCGCCTGCCTCCGCCTGCATTTCGTGCAATTCGCCAGTTGACAAAGCCCTGTCCCGCCGATATAATTTCGCCAAGCTTTAAGACGGTCCTGTGAGACTGGCAAGCGGAGGTTAAGAAATGTATCTGTTTGACAAGGTCAAAACCATTGCATCCTGTGACGGTCTGTCCGCCGCCGTGGCCGACAAAGCCGCCTTTATCCGCCTTAACTCAAGTGAATACGTTCTCTTTCCCGGCTTCTGCGATGTGCATGTGCACTTTCGCGAGCCGGGTTTTTCTTATAAAGAGACGATTCTCAGCGGCAGTCTCGCCGCCGCTCACGGCGGTTATACGGCAGTCTGCACAATGCCGAACCTGAACCCGGTGCCGGACTGCCCAGAAAAGCTCCGGCCGCAGCGGGAGCAGATCGCCCGGGACGCCGTCATGGCGGTCTTTCCCTACGGCGCCATCAGCGTGGACGAAAAGGGGGAGCAGCTTGCGGACCTCGAAGGTCTTGCCCCGCTGGTCTGCGCCTTTTCCGATGACGGGCACGGCGTGCAGGATGCGGGGATGATGCGCGAGGCCATGCAGCGTTGCCGGGCGCTCGGCAAGCTGATCGCCGCCCACTGCGAGGACGATTCCCTGCTGCACGGCGGCTGCATCCATGACGGCGTCTGGGCCCGCGCCCACGGGTACCGGGGCATCAGCAGCGAGAGCGAGTGGCGCCAGATTGAGCGTGATCTCCGTCTCGCCGACGAGACCGGCTGCCGGTACCACGTCTGCCACATCTCGACGAAGGAGAGCGTGTGCCTCATCCGCGACGCGAAGAGCAGCGGTGTGGACGTCAGCTGTGAAACCGCGCCGCATTACCTGCTTCTGGACGAAAATGACCTGCAGGAGGACGGCCGCTTTAAGATGAACCCGCCCCTGCGTGCCCAGGAGGACCGGGAAGCGCTGCTCGAAGGCCTTACGGACGGGACCGTCGACATGATCGCCACCGACCATGCGCCGCACTCTGCCGAGGAAAAGTCCCGCGGGCTGGAGAAGAGCGCCTTCGGCATCGTCGGCCTCGAGACGGCCTTTCCCCTGCTCTACACCGGTCTGGTCCAGCGCGGCATCCTGGGCCTTTCCCAGCTTGTCGATCTGCTGACACGGCGGCCGAGAAGCCGCTTCGGCCTGCCCGGCCCCGACGGCTTCAGTATCTGGGATCTGAACGCAGCGGAAACCGTCGATCCCGATGCCTTTCTCTCAAAGGGGCATGCCACGCCCTTTGCCGGGCGGCCGATCAGCGCCCGCTGTCTCCTGACGGTTTATAAAGGAAATGTGATTTACAACGCGGAGGATGAACAACATGGCTAAACGTACGGATATCAAAAAGGTTCTGATCATCGGCTCGGGTCCCATCGTCATCGGGCAGGCGGCCGAGTTTGACTACGCCGGCACCCAGGCCTGTCTCGCCCTGAAGGAAGAGGGCTATGAGGTAGTGCTGGTCAACTCGAACCCCGCCACCATCATGACCGACACCCAGATCGCCGATAAGGTCTATATGGAGCCGCTGACGCTGGAATACATCGCCAAGATTCTGCGCTATGAGCGCCCCGACGCCATCGTCCCCGGCATCGGGGGGCAGACCGGCCTGAACATGGCCATGCAGCTCGAGCGCAAGGGCATCCTGCGCGAGTGCGGCACCCGTCTTCTGGGCACGAGCTCCGAGTCCATTGAGCGCGCCGAGGACCGCGAGCTCTTTAAAGAGATGTGCCAGTCCATCGGCGAGCCGGTCATCCCCTCCGAGATCACCTACAGTCTGGACGAGGCGAAGGAGGCCGCCGCGCATATCGGTTATCCGGTGGTGCTGCGCCCCGCCTTCACCCTGGGCGGCACCGGCGGCGGCTTTGCCGACAACGAGGACGAGCTGGTCGCCATCGGCACCAACGCCTTCCGCCTCTCTCCCGTCCACCAGGTGCTGATTGAAAAGAGCGTCCGTGGCTATAAGGAGATCGAGTTTGAGGTCATGCGTGACTCCAACGACACCGCCATCACCATCTGCGGCATGGAAAACGTCGATCCCGTCGGCGTGCACACGGGTGATTCCATCGTCGTGGCCCCGATTCTGAGTCTGAACGACCGCGACCTCAAAATGCTCAACGACAGTGCCATCCGCATCATCCGCGAGCTGAAGATCGAAGGCGGCTGCAATGTCCAGTTCGCCCTGAATCCGAATTCCAGCGAGTATTTCCTGATTGAGGTCAACCCCCGCGTCTCCCGCTCCTCCGCTCTCGCCTCCAAGGCCAGCGGCTATCCCATTGCCCGCGTCACGGCCAAGATCGCCATGGGCATGGCCCTGGAGGAGATCCCCGTTGCCGGCGGCACGGCCGCCATTGAGCCGAGCCTCGATTACATCGTCGCCAAATTCCCCCGCTTCCCCTTTGACAAATTCCCCGACGCCCCCAACACCCTCGGCACCCAGATGAAGGCCACCGGCGAGGTCATGGGCATCGGTTCCAATCTTGAGGAATGTTTTCTCAAATCCGTCCGCTCGCTCGAGACCGGCGTCTGCCACCTGCACCACGTAAAGTTTGATTCCTGGACCGAGGCGGAGCTGCTGGACTACATCGCCCAGTTCCGGGACGACAACATCTATGCGGTCATGGAGCTTCTCCGCCGCGGCGTCTCCGTTGAAAAGCTGCACGAGGTCACCATGATCACCGAGCTTTTCCTCGTGTCGCTGAAAAAGATCGCGGACATGGAAGCGCGGCTGCGCTCGAAGGTCAACGACAACGCGGTCCTCGCCGATGCCAAGCGCATGGGCTTTTCCGACCGCTATATCGCCCGTCTCTGGAACATGGACGAGACAGAGCTCTGGCACCGCCGGAAGGGGCTCGGCCTCACGCCGGTCTTCCGCATGGTTGATACCCTGCACACCGGCAAATACATTGCCTATCTCTACTCCTCCTACAGCGGCGAAAACCAGAGCCGCCTGACCGAAAAGAAAAAGATCGTCGTCCTCGGCGCCGGCCCCATCCGCATCGGCCAGGGCGTGGAGTTTGACTATTCCACCGTCCACGCCGTCCAGACCATCAAGCGTGCCGGCTACGAGGCCATCATCATCAATAACAACCCCGAGACGGTTTCCACCGACTATACCACCGGCGACAAACTGTATTTCGAGCCTCTGACCCCCGAGGACGTCATGGCCGTCATCGACTATGAGCAGCCGGAGGGCGTCATTGCCTCCCTCGGCGGCCAGACCGCCATCAACCTCGCTCAGCCCCTCATGGACCGCGGCGTAAAAATCATCGGGACCGACTGCGCCGCCATCGAGCGCGCCGAAAACCGCGACAGCTTTGAAAAGATCCTGCTGGACCTCGACATCCCCCAGCCCCGCGGCACCGCCGTCACCAACATCGAGGACGGCGTCCGGGCCGCCGCCGAGATCGGCTACCCGGTCCTGGTCCGGCCGAGCTTCGTGCTCGGCGGCCGCGCGATGGAGATCGTCGCGGACGAAAACATGCTGCGTCACTACCTCAAGACCGCGGTGGAGATCGACACCGACAAGCCCGTCCTCGTCGACAAGTACATCCAGGGCAAGGAGGTCGAGGTGGACGCCATCTGCGACGGCCGCGACGTCTTCGTCCCCGGCATCATGGAGCTCGTCGAGCGTACCGGCGTCCATTCCGGTGACTCCATCAGCGTCTACCCCGCCTTCTCCATCTCCAACCGGGTCAAGGGCATCATCCTGCAGTACGCCAAAAAGCTCGGTCTCGGCATCGGCATCATCGGCCTGTACAACATCCAGTTCATCGTCGACCGTGACGAGAACGTCTATATCATCGAGGTCAACCCCCGCTCTTCCCGCACGGTGCCCTTCCTGTCCAAGTCCACGGGCTACTCCCTCGCGGACATCGCCACTGAGGTCATTCTGGGCAAAAGCCTGAAGGAGCAGGGTCTCTTCGATCTTTACCCGGATGAAAAGAAACGCCACTACGTCAAGGTCCCCGTCTTCTCCTGGAACAAGATCAAGGGTCTGGACGCCTACCTCTCGCCCGAGATGAAGTCCACCGGCGAGGCCATCGGCTATGACGACAAGCTCAGCCGCGCCATGTACAAAGCGCTGCAGGCCTCGGGCATGAAGCTGCAGAACTACGGCACCGTCCTTGTCACGGTCGCCCGCGAGGACCGGGAGGAAGCCCTGCCGCTGGTGCGCCGCTTCTACGACATGGGCTTCAACATCGAGGCCACGCCCGGCACCGCCTCCTTCCTCAAGGAGCACGGCATCCGCACCCGCGTGCGTCACAAGATCAGCGAGGGCAGCGACGAGATCCTGGATTCCATCCGCGCCGGCTATGTCAGCTATATCATCAACACCCGCGCCGTCCACAGCGGCCGCCATCTTGAGGACGGCGTCATTATCCGCCGCTGCGCCACCGAGAACAACGTCACCATCTTCACCTCGCTCGACACCGTCCGCGTCCTCCTGGACGTCCTCGAAGAAACCACCATCACCGTCTCCACCATTGATTCGTAAGTATGGACTGTAAGGAATTTACAATAGCAGAAAACAGGCCCCTGACGGAGAAGGTGCATTATCTGCGCCTTGCTGGGGACACGGCGGCGATCACAATGCCGGGGCAGTTTGTCAGCCTGTCGCTGCCCGGCTTCTTCCTGCGCCGGCCCTTCTCGGTCTGTGACCGGGACGCGGGCAGCTTCAGCCTGCTCGTAGAACGGGTCGGGGACGGCACCGCCCTCCTGCATACCCTTCCGGCAGGGACAAACGTCTCGGTCCTGACCGGCCTCGGAAACGGCTTTACATGTGAACAAAGCGGTGATCAGCCTGTGCTGATCGGCGGCGGGACCGGGCTCTCTCCCCTCTTCTGGCTGGCAAGAGAGCTGGCCGCGCAGGGGAAACGGCCTGTTGTTGTGCTTGGTTTCCGGACGGCGGCGGACGTGTTCTTTGAAGAAGAATTCTGCGCTCTGGGCATCTGCCCTGTCCTCTTCACCGAGGACGGCAGCGCCGGCCGGAAGGGTCTGGTGACCGAGGCACTGCGGGAATATGACTGCAGTATGTTCTACGCCTGCGGGCGCGAGGGAATGCTGCGGGCCGTATGCGAAGCAACCCACGCTCCGGGCGAGCTTGCCTTCGACGTACGGATGGGCTGCGGCTTCGGCGCCTGCATGGGCTGCAGCCGGCCGACGGTCAGCGGGATGAAGCGCGTCTGCAAAGACGGCCCGGTCTTTCGGAAGGAGGAACTGCTGTGGAACGCCTGAACGTAAACCTCTGCGGCATCGAACTGGACAATCCCGTCCTGGCAGCCTCGGGGACCTTCGGCTACGGCCTGGAGTTTGCCGGCATCTACGATATCAACCTTCTCGGCAGCTTCTCCTTCAAGGGCACGACCCCAGAGGCGCGCCCGGGCAATCCCCTCCCGCGCATTGCGGAGTGCCCCTCCGGCATGCTGAACGCAGTCGGCCTGCAGAACCCCGGAGTCGACGCGGTCATCCGCGACGAACTGCCCCGTCTTCGTGAAGTTTTTCACAAGCCCGTGATGGCAAATATCGCCGCCCGCTCGCCGCTTGAATACGCCGAGGCAGCTGAAAAGCTTGCTCAGCAGGAGCAGGTGGGCTGGCTTGAGGTGAACATCAGCTGCCCCAACGTGCGCTGCGGCGGCATGAGCTTCGGCGCCGACCCCAAGGCCGCGGCCGAGGTCACCCGCGCCGTCCGGGCCGTCACGAAAAAGCCCGTCATCATGAAGCTCAGCCCCAATGTCACCGACATAGCCGAGATCGCCCGCGCCTGCGAGGACGCAGGGGCAGACGGCGTCTCCCTCATCAACACCCTACTCGGCATGCGGATCGACCTGAACGGTCTTCCCCGTGGCCCTGCGCATGGTCTGGCAGGTCTATAAAGCCGTCAAAATCCCGATCATCGGCATCGGCGGCATCGACAGTGCCGAAAAGGTCTGCGAGATGATGCTGGCCGGGGCGACGTCGGTCGAGGTGGGCGCTCAAAACCTGCGCGATCCCCTTGCCTGCCCGAAAATCATCCGGCGCCTGCCCGAGGTGCTGGACCGTACCGGCGTAAAAAACATCGCGGACCTGACCGGTGCCGCACACTGCTGAAAAAAGGAGAGCTTATGAACAACAGAGATGTGATTGTGGCCTGTGATTTTGCCTCGGCGGAGGAGACCCTCCGCTTTCTGGAGCGCTTCGGCACGGAGCGGCCTTTCCTGAAGATTGGGATGGAGCTCTACTACGCCGAAGGCCCGCAGATTGTCCGCACGCTGAAAGACCGCGGGCACGGCGTGTTCCTGGACCTGAAGCTGCACGACATTCCGAACACCGTCAAAAAGGCCATGCGGGTGCTCTCGTGCCTCGGCGCGGACATCGTCAACCTGCATGCCGCCGGTACCCGCGCCATGATGGAGGCTGCTCTGGAAGGCCTGCAGCGCCCGGACGGGACCCGGCCGAAGCTGATCGCAGTCACCCAGCTGACCAGCACCGATCAGGCAGCCATGGAACAGGAGCTGCTGATCCGCGAGCCGATTGACGAGGTCGTGCTGCACTATGCCCGCAATGCGAAAGCCGCCGGGCTGGACGGCGTGGTCTGCTCTCCCTTGGAGGCGGGCAAGGTGCACGCATCCTGCGGAGACAGCTTCCTCGCCGTGACGCCGGGCGTCCGTTTCGCCGACGGCGAGGTCGGCGACCAGAAGCGCGTCACCACCCCCGCCCGGGCGAAGGAGCTCGGCAGCGACTATATCGTCGTCGGCCGGCCCATTACGCAGGCGGAGGACCCGGTCGACGCCTGGCGCCGCTGTCTGCAGGACTTCCGGTAATCCCACATCTTGTCAGGAAAGAGAACAGCCGCCGCAAAATATGGTGGTTTCAGGCCGTTCTTTGTGGATTTCGCCACTTGACAAAGAAGGCCCATTCGGTATAGTAGAAACAGGAGGAAAGCTTATGTTGGAAACGCGCATTGCAAAGGATCTGCTGCGCATCGGCGCCGTGTTTTTCCGGCCCGATGAGCCCTTCACCTGGGCCAGCGGCATTCAGAGTCCGGTTTACTGTGACAACCGGCTGACCCTGACCTCGCCGGACGTCCGCACCGACGTGGAAGAGGGGCTGAAGAGCCTGGTTGAGACCCACTATCCCGATGCCGAAGTGCTGATGGGGACCTCGACCGCCGGCATCGCCCATGCGGCCATCACCGCCCATCTGATGGGCCTGCCGATGGGTTATGTGCGCTCCGGGAACAAGGACCACGGGCGGAAGAACCGCATCGAGGGCAGGCTTGAGCCCGGGCAGAAGGTTGTGGTGGTGGAAGACCTCATCTCGACAGGCGGCTCGGCCATCGAGACGGTGGAAGCTCTCCGGGAAGCCGGGGCAGAGGTTCTGGGCATCGTCAGCATCTTCACCTACGGGATGCAGAAGGGTCTGGACCGGCTGGCGGAGGCGAAGGTCGGGAACGTCAGCCTGACGAACTTCGATGTGATCGCCCGGGTCGCTGCTGAAGAGGGCTATATCCGGGAGGAAGATGTCCGCCGCCTGATCGCCTTCCGGGATCATCCGGAGGATGAGAGCTGGAGAGAAGCATGAGAAGCCTCATCGATATCCTGGATTTCAGTCCGGAGGAACTGCAGGAGCTCATCGACACTGCCAATGACATCATCGAGCATCCCGCCTTTTACAGCGACAAGTGCCGCGGCAGGAAGCTGGCCACACTGTTCTACGAGCCCTCGACCCGTACGCGCCTGAGCTTTGAGGCCGCCATGTACGAGCTGGGCGGCAATGTGCTCGGCTTTTCGGAGGCGAACAGCTCTTCTGCGGCCAAGGGCGAGAGCGTGGCGGATACGGCCAAGACGGTAAGCTGCTATGCCGACATCATCGCCATGCGCCACCCGAAGGAGGGTGCGCCGCTGGTGGCGGCGATGAACGCCTCGATCCCGGTCATCAATGCCGGCGACGGCGGGCACAATCACCCGACCCAGACCCTGGCCGACCTGCTGACCATCTACCGTGAAAAAGGCGGCTTTGAAAACCTGACGGTCGGCTTCTGCGGCGATTTGAAGTTCGGGCGGACGGTGCACTCGCTGATTAGCGCGCTGTCGCGCTATAAAGGGCTGAAAGTCGTGCTCATCTCGCCGGTCGAGCTGAAGCTGCCGAGCTACGTGAAGAAAGAAGTCCTCGCGGCGCGCAGCATTCCTTATATCCAGACGACGGACCTCGAATCCATCATGCCCGAGCTGGACATCCTGTACATGACGAGGGTCCAGCGTGAACGCTTCTTCAACGAAGAGGACTATCTGCGCCTCAAGGACAGCTATATTCTGACGCCGGAGAAGCTGAAAAACGCCAAACAGGATCTGGCCATTCTGCATCCCCTGCCCCGCGTGAACGAGATCAGCGTCGCCATTGACGACGATCCGCGGGCCTGCTATTTCAAGCAGGTGCTCTACGGCAAATACATGCGCATGGCGCTGATCCTGAAGCTCTTGAAGGAGGCGGGAAGACTATGAATATTGACGCCATATCCAACGGCATCGTCATCGATCACATCACCGCCGGCCGCGGCATGAAGCTGTACGAGCTGCTGGGTCTCGGGGATCTGGACTGTTCGGTTGCCATCATCAAGAACGTGCACAGCAACAAGCTCGGGAAAAAGGACATCATCAAAATTGACGCCGACATTCCCGTGAAGCTGGATGTCATCGGCTACGTCGACCCGGGGGTCAGCATCAATCTGATCCGGGACGGAAAGCTGGTGGAAAAGAAGAGCATCGGCATGCCGGAGACTTTGATCAACGTGATCTTCTGCAAAAACCCGCGCTGCATCACCTCGACGGAGCAGGAACTGAACCATGTGTTCCGGCTCACGGACAGGCAGAACAAGATCTACCGCTGCATGTACTGTGAGACGAAGGCAAACTGAGGAGGGGCGAGCATGAAAAAAGTCGGCATTCTCATGGGCAGCGACAGCGATCTGCCCGTGGTTCAGAAAGGGACGGCGATTCTGAAGGAACTGGAGGTTCCCTTTGAGGTCCATGTCTATTCGGCCCACCGGACGCCGGAACAGGCACGGAAGTTCTGTTCGGAAGCCCGGGAAAACGGCTTCGGCGTGCTGATCTGCGCAGCCGGCATGGCCGCGCATCTGGCCGGCGCCGCCGCTGCAGTCAGTACGCTGCCGGTGATCGGCATTCCCTGCAAGGGACCTGTTCTGGACGGGATGGACGCCCTGCTGAGTACGGTGCAGATGCCCTCGGGTGTGCCGGTTGCCACCGTCGGGATCGGAAATGGTGCCAATGCTGCGCTTTTGGCAGCCGAGATCCTCGCGGTATCGGACGAGGCGCTGGCTGCCCGTCTGCAGGTAAAGCGCGACATGGATGCCGCAAAAGTCCTGGAAAAAGACGCCGGCATCGCTGCGAAACTGTGAGTATTAAGAAATATAATATAAGGAGTATGTACCATGGAAAAGAAACTCGTTTACACCGGAAAGACCAAGAATGTCTACGCACTGGAAAACGGCAACTATCTGCTGAAGTTCAAGGATGACTGCACCGGCAAGGACGGCGTGTTTGACCCCGGCGAAAACAGCATCGGTCTGACCATCGACGGCGTCGGTGATGTGAACCTGCGCATGTCGATCTATTTTTTTGAAAAGATCAACGCCGCCGGCATCCGCACGCATTTTGTAAGCGCCGATCTGAACGAGACCACCATGGAAGTACTGCCGGCAAAGGTGTTCGGCAAGGGGCTTGAGGTCATCTGCCGCCACAAGGCAGTGGGTTCCTTCTACCGCCGCTACAGCGATTATGTCGAGGAGGGCGCCGATCTTCCCGCCTATGTCGAGATGACCTTCAAAAATGATGCCAAGGGCGACCCCCTGGTCACGAAGGACGGCCTGCAGGTTCTGGGCGTCATGACCGGCGAGCAGTATGACACCATCAAGGACATGACCCAGAAGATCACCCGGATCGTCGCCGATGAAATGCTGAAGCGCGGTCTGGTTCTGTACGACATCAAGTTTGAATACGGCTACGACGCGGACGGCAAGGTCATGCTGATCGACGAGATAGCCTCGGGCAACATGCGCGTCTACAAGGACGGTCAGTACGTTGATCCGATGACGCTGTCCGAGCTGTTCTTCGCCTGATGGGCGGTTTTTTCGGTGCCGTGTCGAAGCGCGACGTCGTTCTCGACGTCTTTTTCGGCACGGACTATCACAGCCATCTCGGCACGCGCAACGCCGGCATGGCGATCTGGAGCAGGGAGCACGGCTGTCAGCGGCAGATCCACTCGATTGCCAACACGCCCTTCCGGACGAAGTTTGAAAAGGATCTGGTCGAATTCCACGGCGGCTGCTGCGGCATCGGCTGCATCAGCGACTCGGACCCGCAGCCGCTGCTGGTGCGCTCGCATCTTGGTCTGTACGCCATCACGACGGTAGGACAGATCAACAATTCCGAGGAACTGGTGAACACCTATTTTTCGGATCACGGGCACCAGTTCATGGCCATGAGCTCGGGCAGCGTCAACTGCACCGAGCTGGTTGCGGCGCTCATCAACGAGCGCGACAGCCTCGTGGAGGGCATCCGGCATATGCAGTCGGTCATCGAAGGGTCGATGACGGTGCTGCTGATGACATCAAAGGGCGAAATCCTTGCGGCCAGAGACCGCCTGGGCAGACTGCCCGTGCTGATCGGGCAGAATGAGGACGGCTTTTGCGTCAGCTTTGAATCCTTCGCCTATGAAAAGCTCGGCTATCACAGGGTGCGCGACCTCGGTCCCGCCGAGATCGTACGACTCACAGCGGACGGCTGCGAAACCCTTTCGCCCGCCGAGAAGGAAATGAAGATCTGCGCCTTCCTTTGGTCGTACTACGGTTATCCCAACTCGAACTATGAGGGCATCAATGTCGAGGTCATGCGCTATCGCAACGGCGAGATCATGGCACGCAACGAGATGCTGGCCGGCACGATGCCCAATGTCGAGTTTGTCGCAGGCGTACCCGACTCGGGCATCCCCCATGCCATTGGCTATGCCAACTACAGCGGCAGGCACTTTGCAAGGCCCTTTGTCAAGTACACGCCGACCTGGCCGCGCTCCTTCATGCCGGCCAATCAGGACGTTCGGGATCAGGTGGCCAAGATGAAGCAGATCCCCGTGCCCGAGCTGATTGAAGGCCGAAGACTGCTGTTCGTTGACGACTCGATCGTCCGCGGGACGCAGCTGAAGGGCACGGTGGACTTTCTCTTTGAATCGGGCGCCAAAGAGGTGCATATGCGCTCGGCCTGTCCGCCGATCATGTACGCCTGCAAATACCTGAACTTCTCGCGCGGGAACTCGGACATGGACCTGATCGCCCGCCGGACCGTGCAGAAGCTGGAGGGTGACGAAGGGCAGCTGCATCTGGATGAGTATTCCGACTCGCAGACCGAGCGCGGCAAGTGCCTGCGCAGGGCCATTGCGGAGGAGATGGGCTTTGACTCGCTGGAATACCAGTCGCTGGACGGTCTGCTGGAATCGATCGGCATTGACCCGTCAAAAATCTGCACCTACTGCTGGAACGGAAAGGGGTAAGCACAGATGGAAAACTCACATTCGGAAGCCTACGCCGCCGCCGGCGTCAACATCGAGGCCGGCTATGAGGGCGTAAAGCGGATGCAGAAGCATGTCCGGCGGACCCTGATTCCGGGCGTCCTCTCGGACATCGGCGGCTTCGGTGGTCTGTTTCAGCCGGACACCGCCGGCATGGAAGAGCCGGTTCTGGTGTCCGGAACCGACGGGGTCGGAACCAAGCAGCGCATCGCTCAGCTGATGGGAAAGCACGACACGGTCGGCATCGACTGCGTTGCCATGTGCGTCAACGACATCATCTGCTGCGGCGCCAGGCCTCTGTTCTTTCTGGACTATATCGCCATCGGGAAGAACGAGCCTGAAAAGGTCGCCGCGCTGGTTGCCGGCGTGGCCGAGGGCTGCGTACAGGCAGGCTGCGCCCTGATCGGCGGGGAAACGGCCGAGCACCCCGGCACGATGCAGCCGGAGGATTATGATCTGGCGGGCTTCTCCGTCGGCATCGTGGACCGCAAAAAGATTCTGAACCGCGAAGACGTGCAGCCCGGGGATCTGGTCTTCGGCCTGCCCTCCAGCGGTGTTCACTCCAACGGCTTTTCGCTGGTCCGCAAGGTCTTTGACATTGAACACGCGGACCTCGGAAAGGAGATCCCCGAGCTCGGGAAGCCGCTGGGAGAAGCCCTGCTGGTTCCCACGCGGATCTATGTCAGGCCCGTACTCGAAGCGCTGAAGACCGGCGGCATCGTCGGCATCAGCCATATCACGGGAGGCGGCTTTTACGAGAACATCCCCCGCTGTCTGCCGGACGGCGTGACGGCACGCATCGAGAAAAGCGCGGTGCCGACGCCTCCGGTCTTCCGTCTGATTCAGGAGATGGGCAGGATCTCGGAGCGGGATATGTTCAACACCTTCAACATGGGCATCGGCATGAGCCTGGTCGTCAGGCCGGAGAAAGCGGATGCGGTACAGGCAGCCATCCCGGATGCGGTCAGGATCGGGGAAATCACGGCGGGCGAGTCCCGCATCGTGCTGGAATGAGGCGGATGGCATGAGGAAAGCACGGATTGCCGTCCTGGTATCGGGAGGCGGCACGAACCTGCAGGCACTGCTGGATGCGCAGAAATCCGGCATTCTGCAGAGCGGAGAGATTAGTCTGGTCATTGCAAACAACCCGAAAGCCTATGCCCTCAAGCGGGCCGAGCGGGCAGGTGTCCGGCACCTGGTCCTGACCGGAGCGGAGTTTGAGGCCCGGCTGGAAGAAGTGCTTCGGGAATCAAACATCGATCTCATCATACTGGCCGGGTTCATGCGCATTCTGAGTGCCGGGTTCACCGCCAAGTGGCCGAACCGCATACTCAACGTGCACCCGGCCCTGATCCCCTCCTTCTGCGGGAAAGGCTTCTACGGGCTGCGGGTTCATGAAGCTGCGCTGGAGAGAGGCGTCAAGGTCACCGGGGCTACGGTGCACTTTGTCAATGAAATCCCCGACGGGGGTGAAATCATCCTGCAGAAGGCCGTGGAGGTGCTGCCGGACGACACGCCGGAAACCCTGCAGCGGCGCGTCATGGAAGAAGCGGAATGGATCCTTCTGCCGCAGGCGGCAGAACGTGTTTCGAAAGGAGTCATACAAGCATGAATTTTCTGGAATTTCTGAAGAAGAACCCCTATCCCGGCCGCGGCATCGCCGTGGGCAGAAACCGGGTCTATTATTTCATCATGGGCCGCAGCGAGAACAGCCGCAACCGCATCTTTGTCGAGACGGAAGACGGCATCCGCACCGAAGCCTTTGATCCTGCGAAGGTCGTAGACCCCAGCCTGATCATCTATCATCCGGTGCGCCGGGTCGGCGGCGACCTGATCGTCACCAACGGCGACCAGACCGACACCATCCGCGACATCGGCGATTTTCAGGATGCCCTGATGACGCGGGAATACGAGCCGGACGACCCGAACTTCACGCCGCGCATCTCAGCCGTGCTGCATGAGGATGGCAGCTTCTGCCTTTCGATCCTCAAGCGCATCGACGGCCGCTGCCTGCGTGAGTTCTTTGCATACGAAGGCTGCGACGAGGGCAAGGGTTACTTCCTCAGCACCTATCAGGGCCCGGGTTCTCCCCTGCCGAGTTTTCAGGGAGAACCGCTGCCCATCGACATGCCCGAGCCCGAGGCCGTCTGGGAAGCCCTGAACGAAGACAACAAGGTCTCGCTGTACACCTATGTTGACGGGGAAGTAAAGATCTTCAATAAGAATCAGAAATAAAGAACAAAGTAAAAAGCTCAGAGACGGGGGTTTAAGATGAAGGAATTCGAATTAAAATACGGATGCAATCCGAATCAGAAACCGGCAAAAATCTATATGAAGGACGGCAGCGAGCTGCCCGTTACAGTGCTGAACGGCCGCCCCGGGTACATCAATTTTCTGGACGCGCTGAACTCATGGCAGCTGGTTAAGGAGCTGAAAGAGGCCACGGGGCTTCCTTCCGCGGCGAGCTTCAAGCACGTGTCGCCCGCGGGTGCCGCAGTCGGCATCGAGCTGAGCGAGACCGACCGGCAGATCTATTTTGTCGCTCCCGACGCCGAGCTCTCGCCCATCGCATGCGCCTATATCCGCGCACGCGGTGCGGACAGGCTCTGCTCCTACGGCGACTGGGCAGCGCTGAGCGATGTCTGCGATGCCGCGACGGCCGCCTATCTCAAGGACGAGGTCTCCGACGGCATCATTGCCCCCGGCTATACTGAGGAAGCGATCCGCATCCTGAGAACCAAGAAAAAGGGCAATTACAACGTGGTTCAGATTGACCCGGACTATGTCCCGGCCGCGCAGGAGTGCAAGGATGTTTTCGGCGTTACCTTTGAACAGGGGCACAACAACTTCACAATTGATGAGAAGCTGCTGCAGAATCTGGTCTCGGAGAACAAGGAGCTCCCCGAAGCAGCGGTCCGCGATATGATCGTGGCGCTGATCACGCTGAAGTACACCCAGTCGAACTCGGTCTGCTATGTAAAGAACGGGCAGGCCATCGGTGTCGGCGCCGGACAGCAGAGCCGTATTCACTGCACACGCCTCGCCGGGCAGAAGGCCGATAACTGGCTGCTGCGTCAGCACCCGAAGGTGCTCGGCCTGCAGTTTGTCGACGGCATCCGCCGCCCGGACCGGGATAACGCCATCGATGTCTATCTGTCGGATGAATACGAAGATGTCCTCGCAGACGGTGTCTGGCAGGGCGTATTCCGGGTAAAGCCGGAGCCGATCACCGCAAAAGAGAAAAAAGACTGGATCGCCTCGCAGAGCGGTGTCACCTGCGGCTCGGACGCCTTCTTCCCCTTCGGCGACAATGTGGAGCGCGCACACAAATCCGGCGTGCAGTACATCGCCGAGCCGGGCGGCTCGATCCGGGACGACCATGTCATTGCCACCGCGAACAAATACAACATGGTCATGGCCTTTACAGGCATGCGTTTATTCCATCACTGAGGAGACTGGTATGAGAGTTTTGGTCGTCGGCGGGGGCGGGCGCGAGCATGCCGTCATCCGCAAGCTGAGAGAAAACCCGGAGATCACGGAAATCTTTGCCCTGCCCGGCAATGCGGGCATGCGGAAGGAAGCCGTGTGCGTACCCATCGGTGCCAAAGACATTCCGGCGATTGTAAACTTTGCGCGGGATGAGCAGATCGACTATGCCGTCGTCACGCCGGACGACCCGCTGGTGCTGGGCTGCGTGGACGCACTGGAGGCGCTGGGCATCCCCTGCTTCGGCCCGAGAGCCAACGCCGCCGTCATCGAGGGCAGCAAGGTTTTTTCCAAGAACCTGATGAAAAAGTACGGTATCCCGACCGCGAAGTATGAGAGTTTTGACGATCTGGAGGAAGCGCTCCGATATCTGGAGACCGCCCCTCTGCCGACGGTCGTCAAGGCTGACGGACTGGCTCTCGGCAAAGGTGTCATCATCGCGCAGACGCGGGAGGAGGCAGAGGCCGCCGTCACCGACATGATGCAGGGAAGAAAATTCGGCAAAAGCGGCGAGAGAATCGTCATCGAGGAGTTTCTTGAGGGGCCTGAGGTTTCGGTGCTGGCCTTCACGGACGGAAAGGCCATGGTGCCGATGGTCTCGAGCATGGACCACAAGCGCGCCGGGGACGGCGACACCGGCCTCAACACCGGCGGCATGGGCACCGTCGCCCCCAACCCGTACTACACGCCGGCCATCGCCGAGCAGTGCATGCAGGAAATCTTTCTGCCTACCATGGCAGCCATGAACGCGGAGGGCAGAACCTTCCGCGGCTGCCTGTACTTCGGTCTGATGCTCACCAAAGACGGGCCGAAGGTCATCGAGTACAACTGCCGCTTCGGAGACCCGGAGACCCAGGTTGTGCTGCCGCTGCTGGAGAGCGACCTCTTTACCGTCATGCGTGCAGTCACGGAGGGAAGACTCTCGGAAACAGAGGTCCGCTTTTCGGACAAAGCTGCCTGCTGTGTCATTCTGGCCTCAAAAGGGTATCCCGGATCGTATGAGAAAGGCTTCCCGCTTGACATCCCCGAAGCAGTTGAGAAGCAGGTTTATGTGGCAGGCGCCAAAATGAAGGACGGCGTACTGGTGACGGACGGCGGGCGCATTGCCGGCTGCACGGCGGTCGCCGAAAGTCTGGCAGACGCCATCCGGGATGCCTACAAGATTGCGGAACAGGTGCATTTTGAAAACGCCTACTGCCGCAGGGACATCGGGCAGCGTGCCCTGCAGGCGCGGAGGGAGCAGTAATGGTATATCGAGTATTCGTTGAGAAACGCCCCGGTCTGGATTTGGAGGCCAAAGGCTTACTGAATGAGGCCAGGAATCTGCTCGGCATCGAAAGCCTGCAGGATGTCCGCCTGTTCAACCGCTATGATGCGGAGGGTCTCTCGGAAGAACTGTTCCGCTATGCGGTAAAAACCGTGTTTTCGGAGCCGCAGCTGGATCTTGTCTATGACGAACCCGTACTGGAAAATGCCTCAATTTTTGCGGTGGAATACCTGCCCGGTCAGTTCGACCAGCGGGCGGATTCGGCCGCGCAGTGCATCCAGATCCTGTCGCAGGGCGAACGCCCGACGGTCCGCTCGGCCAAGGTCTATGCCCTGTACGGTGATCTCACTGAACAGGAACTGCAGGAAATCAAAAAATACGTCATCAACCCCGTGGAGGCGCGGGAAGCTCAGCTCACGAAACCCGACACCCTGCGTACGCAGTATGAGATTCCGACGGAAGTGGAAACGCTGGACGGCTTCCGTGCTCTCCCCCGCGAGGGGCTGGAGGCGATGGTCCGGGATCTGGGCCTCGCCATGGATGCCGATGACATTGCCTTCTGTCAGGACTATTTCCGCAGCGAGGACCGGGATCCCACGATCACCGAAATCCGCGTGCTGGACACCTACTGGTCGGACCACTGCCGTCACACCACCTTCAACACTGTCATCGACAGTGTCCGCTTTGAGGACTGGGATATTGAGCAGACCTGGGAGGACTATCTCAGGACGCGTGAGGACTTGGGTAGGACCAAACCCATCTGCCTGATGGACCTGGCCACCGTGTCGGTCAAGGCACTGAAAAAGGCCGGAAAGCTCCCAAAGCTGGATGAGTCGGAGGAAATCAACGCCTGCACCGTCAAAATTGAGGTCGAAGCGGACGGCGTGAAGGAGCCCTGGCTGCTGCTGTTCAAAAACGAAACGCACAACCACCCCACCGAGATCGAGCCCTTCGGCGGTGCCGCCACCTGCATCGGCGGCGCCATCCGCGACCCGCTGTCGGGCAGGGCCTATGTTTACGGCGCCATGCGCGTAACCGGCGCTGCCGACCCGCTGCAGCCGGTTTCGGAAACCATCCCGGGCAAGCTGCCGCAGCGCAAGCTCGTTGCGACCGCGGCGGCTGGCTATTCCTCTTATGGCAACCAGATCGGCCTTGCCACCGGCATTGTGGACGAGCTCTACCACCCCGGCTATGCCGCCAAGCGGATGGAGATCGGCGCGGTCATCGCAGCCGCACCGGCTGAAAATGTTCGTCGTGAGATCCCCGTTCCCGGGGACGCGGTCATCCTGCTTGGGGGCAGTACCGGCCGTGACGGCATCGGGGGCGCAACGGGCTCCAGCAAGGCACACAATGTCCAGTCCGTCGAAACCTGCGGCGCAGAGGTGCAGAAAGGCAACGCGCCGGAAGAACGCAAGCTGCAGCGGCTGTTCCGGAACCCGGAAGCATCCCGAATGATCAAGCGCTGCAACGACTTCGGCGCCGGCGGTGTCTCGGTCGCCATCGGCGAACTGGCCGAAGGCCTTCACATCGATCTGAACAAAGTCCCCCGCAAGTACGAGGGACTGGACGGGACCGAGCTTGCCATCAGCGAAAGTCAGGAGCGCATGGCCGTGGTGGTGGACAGCAGGGACGTGGATGCCTTCCTGAAGCTTGCGGAAAGCGAAAACCTGCAGGCCTGCCAGGTGGCCACGGTACAGGAAGACCAGCGCCTCGTGATGGAATGGAACGGAAAGAAGATTGTCGATCTCAGCCGCGCTTTTCTGGACACCAACGGGGCCGAAAAGCACGTCCGCGTCGAAGCATCTGCACCGCAGCCATGGGCGAAGAAGGTCAGCGGCAGCTTTTCCGAGCGGATGCAGGGAATGGCCGAGGACCTCAACTGCTGCTCGAAACGGGGCCTGAGCGAGCGCTTTGACTCGACCATCGGGGCAGGCAGCGTGCTGATGCCCTTCGGCGGCAAATACCAGCTGACGCCGGTACAGGCAATGGTCCAGCTGATCTCCATGGAGAAAAAGCACACGGACGACTGTTCCTTCATGGCCTGGGGCTATAACCCCTTTATAACGGAAAAAAGCCCCTGGCACGGGGCTTATCTGGCAGTCACGGAATCGGTATGCAAACTGATTGCCGCAGGCGCTGCCTTCCGGGATGTGTATCTGAGCTTTCAGGAGTATTTTGAGCGGCTCGGGCAGGAGCCGAAGCGCTGGGGCAAGCCTTTGAGCGCCCTGCTGGGCGCCTACCGCGCACAGATGGAGCTGGGCATTGCCGCCATCGGCGGAAAGGATTCGATGAGCGGTTCATTCGAGAATCTGCACGTGCCGCCGACATTGGTATCCTTTGCGGTCACCACCGGCAAGACCTGTGATGTTGTATCACCGGAATTCAAGCAGGCAGGACATCGCGTTTACCGTCTGGCGCCGGAATACGGTGCGGACGGGCTGCCGAAAGCGGAATCGCTGCTCGGGCTGTTTGAGACCGTGACCGGGCTGCTGCGCAGCGGAAAAGCGGTCGCCTGCTATACTCCGGGCATGGGCGGCATCGCCGAGGCCGTCATGAAGATGGCCTTCGGCAACGGCTTCGGATTCCGGTTTGAGGAATCTGTGAGCCTGCAGCAGCTGTTCGGCTATGACTACGGCGCTTTCCTGCTGGAGGGAACCGAAGAGCTGCCCGGCACACTGATCGGTACTGTTACCGACGACGGTGTTTTCCGTTACCGGGACGAAGCGCTGTCCGCGCAGACACTGCTGAAACGGTATGAGGACAAACTGGAAAGTGTGTACAGCTGCAACATCGAGCAGTCCTCCGGGAGGATCGAAACGCTGTCGTATCACACGGATTTCAGACCTGTCCCTGCCGTAAAATGCGCCAGACCCAGCGTCCTGATCCCGGCCTTTCCTGGCACCAACTGTGAAGTGGACAGCGCCCGCGCCGTGCGCGATGCCGGCGCCGAGCCGGAGATCTTTGTCATCAACAACCTCTCGTCCGACGGCATTGCCCGCAGCGTCGAGCAGTTTGCCTCCCGGCTGCGCCAAAGCCAGATTGTCTTTATCCCTGGCGGCTTTTCGGGCGGCGATGAGCCGGACGGCTCGGGCAAGTTCATCACGGCCTTCTTCCGCAACGCGGAAATCCGCGAAGCAGTTACAGAGCTCCTGGAGCGCCGCGACGGCCTGATGTGCGGTATCTGCAACGGATTTCAGGCGCTGATCAAGCTTGGTCTGGTCCCCTATGGCAGAATCATCGACACGGACGAAAGCTGTCCGACGCTGACCTTCAACTCCATCGGGCGGCACCAGAGCCGCATCGTACGTACGCGCATTGCCTCGAACAAGTCACCCTGGCTTGCGCTCACCGAGGTCGGGGACATCTATTCCGTTCCCATTTCTCACGGAGAGGGCCGCTTCCTGGTAAGTGACGAGCTGATTCTGGAGCTGAAAACCAACGGGCAGATCGCCACACAGTATGTGGACCTTGAGGGAAACGCCACTGAAGACATACACTTTAACCCGAACAATTCGCTATACGCGGTAGAGGGCATCACCTCACCCGACGGACGGGTCTTCGGCAAGATGGGCCACGCCGAGCGCGTGGGCAGGAATCTCTACAAAAACGTCCCCGGGAATTACAACATCCGCATGTTCGAAGCCGCCGTCCGATACTTCCGCTGAAAAAAAGTATGCAGCACTCCAAAAACAAATGGAGTGCTGCTCTTATTATTTTTTATGCAGTTCATTACATCGGGACAATCTTGCACATGACGACGTAGCGGGCGTCTTCGTATTCATAGGTGCAGGTGGAGAGGGTCATGATGTGGTCATCGCCGGTGACCTGAACGTCGGTGTCGAAGTTCGAGCGAGAGCGCCAGCTTTCGAGGTAACGCTCAAACTCTTCGTTGGAGCTGAAATTAAAGGAATAAACGTCCGAATCGGGGCCGGTGACAAAGCAGCAGAAGACCTCGAGCAGATAATTCTGGTTGGGCGTATAGTAATAGAGAACCGGATGCGCCTCGAGATAACCCGTCTGCCTGTAGTCGGTAAGGCTGGCAAACATCGAACCGTCGTTCATATGGTGGCCGTAGAGGATGGTATTGTGCATGGAGAGATCCGTATCGCAGTTGGCATCCATGAAGATGCTGCCGTTGGCGTTGGCCGTACCGTCAAAGGTATGGGACAGGTAAAAGTCGTTATCGACACCCTTTACGACCGGGTAGTTGATCTTGGTATTCGGGCTGTAGATCCATCCGATGACCTCATTGTTCCGCGCCTGCAGAGCGGCAAAATCCACCTGGATCGGGCCGGAGCTTACCTGGGGTGACTCCTGGGGTGCCTGGGTGGCCTCTGGGGTCGGAGTAGGCTCGGTCTGGACCTCAGCCGACGCTGCAGTGACATACTGGGCACTCAGATTATCATATTCCTTTTCGGCCTGGTGGTAGCCGTGAAAGGTATGGTAAAGCTGGTAGGCGGCAAAGATGAAGACGCCCAGGAACACACCGCAGAGAATGACAAGAAGACCGCGCCACAGGACGCGAAGAAAGGTTTTCATGGTTTTGACTCCATTCGTCATTTTATTGTAACTTTTTGATTATTATACACCGTTTTCAAAAAAAGTCAAGTGAGAGTTGGGAGCCATGGAAGCTACTGCGCTTGGGATAACTTCCCGTTCGAGATTCTCTACCGCTGCGCGGATAAGTAGGCACGTTCTCGCACCAAGATTACTGCGCCGCGCTTTATTTGTTGAGTTATAAGATCCGTTTCGTTCATGCGATTTCAGAATTCTTAAGTTGTTTTGTGCAGGTTTGGGGTGTATGATGAAGACAGTCAAAAGGCGTAAAGGCGCCATATGATTCAATGAGCACCGAGGTGGTACTTATGAAAAAGACAAACAGAATTCTGAGCATGCTGCTCAGCATGGTACTTCTCTTCTCGCTGATGGCGGTGAACGCCTCGGCAGAGGGAGAAGAAGCTCTGCCGGTCTGGCCGGAGGACACGCTGTTCATAGATGACCCGGTCGCCGACCCCAGCAGCATGGGAGAGACGTTTACCCTGTTCTCGGCAGGAGGGCCGGGGGAAGGGGGTGCGGAAACGACGGAAGAAAACCCGGATCCCGATTTCGCCAAAAGAGGCAGTGAGGCCCCCGCAGATACAGCCCCAAAGTGTACCGTATCTCTCTTTTACGTTGACGGCGATGAGCGCAAAGCGGTAGAGGATTCTTCAGCGATGCTTCTGCAGAATCTGATGGACCCGCACATGGAGCTGATGCTGACGCCGTCAGAGGGATGGTATATCTCGGGTCTGGCCTTGACGGACGGCGGCGATGCCGCCCCCAACAAGGCACTGATGGAAAAAGCGCATGCAGACCCCGCGAGTACGGCCATCTCGCTGTTCTTCTCGGAGCTGACCGCCGAGAAAAGCAATCCCGACGACCCCAATCAGCTGGACAGCCGGTATTATTCAGGTATCGGCACTACCAACAGATATGTGCTGAAAATCACCTGCAGCCGGATTTCCAAGGAGGATGCGGAGATCAGCTTTGCCTCGGAGGGTCTTGATATTCCATATCCGTTTGAGAATACCGGGACGGAGTATGTGACGCCGGGCATGCTGTACAGTGTTCCCTCGCTTTCCTATGACGCGCAGGCCGCCATAGAGGACCAGAAGGACGAGTATGACGCCGCCGTTGTCGCCATCTGCCCGAACGGGGCAAAGGCCGACATCAAAAACGGTACAGTCTTGATCTACGGTGATACCCAAATCGTGCTGCAGTGGACAAAAAAGGAAACGCAGGCCGAGACGATTGTCCCTGTATATAATTACACAATTCCCGAATTCACGATCACAGCCGCTTCCGATGAAAAGACATATGACGGCACGCCCCTGACCAACAGCGGGTGGAACACCGGTGAAACGATCTTTCCGCTGTACAACGAGGACGGCGTGTGGACCCTGAACGTGACTGTCGAGGGCAGCGTCACCGAACCGGGTGACAACCCGACGGCGAACGTGATCCAATCGTTCACGCTGGGATATGACCCTGAAACTGAGGGTCTGGAGCCGCTGACATTCTCGTATGCAGACGGAATGATGGACGACGCGCTTGTCGGCAAAGTCGGCCTTGTAAACGGGACGCTGACCGTCGAACCGCGCACCGTCACCGTCACACCCGTGTCGGGCAACGTGGAAACCTACGGTGAGATGGTGACAGCGGCCGAGGCGAACATCGCAGGGTACCCGAACGGCTGGACGCAGAGCGGCCTGGTGGAGGGTCAGACCCTGGTGGGCGTGACCGTCGAAGGCAGCGGAACGGAAAGCTTTGACACCAGCGTCAACGCAGCCAACGCGCGCGTCGTCAGGCTCGATGAAAACGGCAGTGAAATTGCGGATCTGACGCGCTGTTACGAAGTAACGGCCGCCGAACACGGGCGCATCGAAATCACCAACCTGACGCCGCCGTCGACGGCACCGGAGGAGACGACATCACCGTCCACAACGCCGGAAGAGTCGACACCGCCGTCTACAACGCCGGAGGAGACGACACCGCCCTCAACGCAGCCAGAGGAGACAGTACCACCGACAACGCAGCCGGAGGAGATCGTAACGCCGACGACAGAGCCGACACCGACTCCAACCCCGACGCCGACTCCAACCCCGACGCCGACTCCAACGCCCACTCCGACCCCGACGCCGACAGCCTATAACCTGAGCATTACGACAGAGTCACAGACCTGGATTTATGACGGACAGCTGCACAATGCCGATCAGTACCGGTGTATCGGTCTGGCAGAGGGCGACAGGGTCATCCGGGTTGTCTTTGATCCGCTGTCAGCGATCACCGATGTCGGGACCACCTTCAACAGGATTTCAGAAGTGACAGTCGTCGATGCTTCCGGCAATATCGTACCGGAGGGCAAGTATCAGGTCTATCTGAACCCGGGCATTCTGACCGTGGTCAAGCGCGATCTGACCATCAGGGGCATCTCCGGCTCGCTGACGACCCAGGGAGGAGAAATCGTCGCCTCGACGCTGAAGTCGCCGGACGGGTCCTTTGCCTCAGGATATCAAGTGGAAGGGCTTCTGCCCGGACACAGCCTGTCAGGCAGCTTTGTCGAGGGCAGCGGAACCACCAGCTTCCAGACGGTGATCAACGCCTCGAAGGTGTCGGTCAAGGACGCATACGGCAGGGATGTCACAGCAAACTATAACATCATCCCTGTCAACGGCTATATCACCATTACCGTCAGCAATCCCCAGAGGTCTCAGGTGAGCCTGACCGTAACCGCCAAGGACGGCAGCTTCACCTATGACGGGCAGGAGCACAGCCAGCACGAATATACGGTCGTCGGGCTTGTTGACGGGGACCAGATTGACAAGATTACCTTTAAACCCACCTCGGTCATCACCAACGCGGGAACCCAGATGAACGAGATCCAGTCGGTGGTCATCAAATCGGCAAACGGAGCTGCCGTGGACAGCAGCAAATACAGCATCAAATATGTTCCTGGCAAACTGACGGTAAGCAAGTTCCCGCTGACGTTGACCGCCGTTTCAGACGAGAAGGTCTATGACGGCAAGGCGCTGAACAACAAGAACGTCAAGGCCTCGGCCCTGGCAAACAGCAGCCATAAGCTGAGCGCGGACTATGAGGTCTACGACAAGAACGGCAACAGCATCAAGAACGGGCCTGTGGACGTAGGCGTTTACACCAAGAAGGTCGGCAATGTCAAGATCACGGCCGGCTCGCAGGATGTCACGCAGAACTATGAGATCACGACAGTGGACGGCACCCTGACCATTCGGGATTCGTCGGGCAAAACGAACCCGAACGCCGTTACAGACACCGCCTACTACGGAAGCACCTATACTATCCGTTCCAGCGCGCCGTATACGGAATTCAAATATCTGATGATCGACGGCCAGATGGTCCCCGGCGAGAACTTCACCGTAAAGGAAGGCAGTACGATCATCACACTGAAGGCCTCGTTCATCCAGAGCCTGAAGACCGGAAACCACAATTATACCATCGTGTCGCAGTCACAGCAGGCAGACGGCAACTTTAATGTTGCGAAAGCACCGAAGACCGCTGACAAGACAAAATCCGTCGTCTGGTTTGCACTGATTGTCATCGCCCTTCTGCTGGCTCTTGCCACCTGGTTCACGCTGCGCCGACTTCCCAAAAAAGCCGGAGGACCGCAGCGCCCGCAGGGACCGCAGAGCGGAAGAAAGCCCGCAGGGACGGCTGCAAAGGCCAGTACGCAAGCGGGCAGCAGAACAGGCGCAAGGCCGAACGGAAATGCGCCGGCAAAGGGCGGAAAGAGCAACTCCATGATGGGCCCCGGAAAGGTGATGCCCCCCGCGAAGAAGAAGCCTGTTTCGGACGTGGTGATGGACTTCGGCAGCATCCTCGGCGAGGAAGCGGAAGATCCGACACAGGAGCTGGTCAAGGATTTCCGGATCAACCTGGACGACTACCGGGCGCCGGAGCAGGCCAAAGAACTGGGCCTGAAGATGGAAAGCAGGGACAGCAAGGCTGCCGCCCCGGCAGCTGAGGCAGCGCCGGCACCTGCGGCTGCCGCCGAAACAGTAAAGGAAGTCAAGCAGCAGCCTGTGCGGAAGGAAGCGCCGAAAGCACCGGTTGAGGAGCCGGCCGCAGAAGAGGCCGTCGTCAAGCCTGCGCCGAAGAAGGAAACTGCGGAGCCCGGTCCGGCGTCGTGGTATCAGGCTGCTGAGAAGAAAGAAAACGAAGGTGGGTACATACCAAGGCATTAAAGATTCCAAAAGCCCGTATTGAAGTCTCTGCCGTTGCGCGGTCGGGAGGTCTCGCTCTCGCACGAAAGCAATCCCGCCGCGCTTTATATTGGAAGAAAGAAAGCCCTCCCTCCCAATTGTGAGCGGCCGCAGTGTCTTGATGAGGGGCTACATATTCCCTTGCCGCGCACGGTAGAGACTGATTGGGAGTGCCCGACTTCAGATTACTGCCGTTGCGCGGAAGACAAGTCTATTCCTCGCACCTACAATTCACCGCCGCGCATTTTTTGTATAAATGGACCAGGTCCCAGTTTTCCAATTAACACTTAAATGAAAAGCCCGCCGGGGAACCGGCGGGCTTTTCACTGCGTTTTAATAGTAACGCTTGTTTTTATTTTTGCGTGCGGCTTCGGATTTCTTGCGGCGCTTCACGCTGGGGCTCTGGTAGTATTCTTTCTTGCGCAGGTCGGCCAGAACGCCGGATTTCGCGCAGCTGCGCTTGAAGCGTTTCAGCGCATTATCCAGAGACTCATTCTCTTTTACATAGATCTCAGACACTTATTTCCCTCCCTCCGACACGTCAAAAACAATGACGGTTAAAAGGGCCAAACAATTGGCGTTAACGGATGCATTATAGCGGTAAAGCTGCGCTTTGTCAAGAATCAGTTTGCTTTTTTCAGGATCAGATTGACAATCCGGTTCTTGACAACGATGGTCTTGACCAGTTCCATGCCGGCCATCTGGCGCTGGATTTTCTCATCCGCAAGGGCAGCCTGGATGACGGCGTCCTCGTTGGCATCGGAGTCGACCACGATGGTGCTGCGCAGTTTGCCGTTGACCTGAACGGCCATCTCGCGCTTTTTGTCGACGGTTTTGCTCTCATCATATGCGGGCCAGGACATCTGCATGGCCATCTTGCCTTCGGAGGCGGCAAAGCCGAGCTGTTCCCACATCTCCTCCGCCAGGTGCGGGGCAAAGGGGCTGAGCAGCAGAAGGAAGGGCTTGAGATCGCCCTTGGTGCAGCCGTTTGCATAGAACTGGTTCACCAGGGTCATCAGCGCGGCGATGGCGGTGTTCATCTTGAGCTCGAGAATGTCGTCGCCGACCTTTTTGATTGTCTTGTGAATCAGAGCCTCGTTCTCCGGCGTCACGGAGAGGTCGTCCTTTACCAGATCCAGCAGGTTGAAGCAGCGGTCCAGAAAACGCTTGGAGCCCTTCACGGCCTCATCGGACCAGGTGGCGGTTTTCTCAAAGTCGCCGATGAACATGATATAGACACGCATGGTGTCGGTGCCGTATTCGCGGATGACATCATCCGGGTTGACCACGTTGCCGAGGGATTTGGACATCTTGACGGAGGGGCGCAGAGCCTCATTGCCGTAATGGTCAATCAGGGCCTGCTTCTCTTCTTCCGTCTCGGCAAAACCGACATAATGCGGATTGCGGCCCAGAATCATCCCGTGGGAGGTACGCTTGGCATAGGGCTCCTTCGTGTGGACAACACCGATATCATAGAGGAACTTGTGCCAGAAGCGGCTGTACAGCAGGTGCAGGGTGGTATGCTCCATACCGCCGTTGTACCAGTCAACCGGGCCCCAGTACTCCTCCGCCTCTTTCGAGAAGGCGGCCTCGTCATTGTGCGGGTCCATGTAGCGCAGGTAATACCAGCAGGAGCCGGCCCAGTTGGGCATGGTGTCGGTCTCCCGTTTGGCAGGAGCGCCGCATTTCGGGCAGGTGGTGTTGACCCAGTCGGTCATCTTGGCGAGGGGGCTTTCGCCGTCGTCGGTGGGCTCATAGCTCTCGACATTCGGGAGAACCAGGGGCAGCTCGCTCTCGTCCAGAGGAACCCAGCCGCATTTGTCACAGTAAACAAGCGGGATCGGTTCGCCCCAGTAGCGCTGACGCGAGAAGACCCAGTCGCGCAGCTTGTAATTGACCTTTTCCTTGCCGATCCCGTGCTCGACACAGTACTTTTTCATGGCGGGGATCGCCTCGCGAACGGTCATGCCGTCCATGAAGCCAGAGTTGACCATGATGCCGTCGTCCTTGGCGACAAAGGCTTCTTTCGTCATATCGCCGCCCTTGACCACCTCGATGATGGGCAGGTTGAACTTCATGGCGAACTCCCAGTCGCGCTGGTCATGGCCCGGCACGCCCATGACGCAGCCGGTGCCGTAGCCCATGAGGACGTAGTCAGAGATAAAGACCGGAACCGAAGCGCCGTTCACGGGGTTGATGGCACGGATGCCATGGAGGCAGACACCGGTTTTGTCCTTATTCAGCTCGCCGCGCTCGAAGTCGGACTTCTTGGCCGCGGCGGCCTGATAGGCGGCAATCTCATCCCAGTTGGTGAGGATGGGCTTCCACTTCTCAAGGATCGGATGCTCGGGCGAGATGACCATATAGGTCACACCGTAGAGGGTGTCGGCACGGGTGGTGTAGACGGTAATCTCGTCGCCGTTGGACATCGGGAAGACGACCTCGACGCCAGTGGAGCGGCCAATCCAGTTCTTCTGCTGGATCTTGACGCGCTCGATATAATCCAGATCGTCCAGATCGTCAATGAGACGGTCGGCGTACTTGGTTATGGCCAGCATCCACTGGCTCTTCTCCTTCCGGACGACCTCGCCGCCGCAGCGCTCGCAGACGCCGTCAACGACCTCTTCGTTGGCAAGGCCTACCTTGCAGCTGGTGCACCAGTTGATGGGCATGGTGGTCTTGTAGGCCAGACCGTGCTTGAACATCTGGAGGAAGATCCACTGCGTCCACTTATAATAGTTCGGGTCGGAGGTATTGACACAGCGGTCCCAGTCAAAGCCGTAGCCCAGCATCTTGAGCTGGCGCGTAAAGTTTGCAATGTTGTCGCGGGTCACGATGGAAGGATGGATGTGATTCTTAATGGCAAAGTTCTCGGTCGGGAGGCCGAAGGCGTCATAGCCGATGGGGAAAATGACATTGTACCCGTCCATGCGCTTTTTGCGCGTGACGATATCCATGGCCGTGAAGGGCCGCGGATGGCCGACATGCAGGCCGGCAGCGCTGGGGTACGGGAACTCAATCAGACCGTAAAACTTCGGGCGAGGGTCGCCGGTAACGGCGGCGTAGGGCTTTTTCTCTTCCCAGATGTCCTGCCATTTTTTCTCAACGGCAGCAAAATCATATTTCATAACAAACGCACCTCTTTGTGTTGATAATCCATTCACAGTTTTCCGATGCCCCTTATCAGGGGCTCGGAAGGGATGAGGGCGTCACCGCCTCGGCATCGCTCCACAGGCGTTCCAGATCGTAGAACTTCCTGGCCTCATCGGTAAAGATATGAACAATCACGCTGCCGAAGTCCATCAGGACCCAGATATCCGAACGCAGACCTTCCCGGCGGAGCGGCGGCTCGCCGGCTTCGGAGAGCTTTTTGTCGACCTCCTCCACCAGCGCCTTGATATGCGCGGAAGAGGAACCGTTGCAGATGACGAAATAATCTGCCAGGACGGTATGCTCGGCCGTTTTGAGGATCTTGACGTCTTTGGCCTTTTTATCCTC
>ONGJ01000055.1 GCA_900317375.1 uncultured Eubacteriales bacterium | reverse complement strand
GGCTCCAGAACCGGCTCTCCCGTTTGCTTTGCCGCACCCAGTGCCTGTCCGGGAAAGCTTGCGCTGAGGCCGAGAACGGCGGCAATCTGTCCGGCTGACACACACTCAGCAGTCTGATATTTCTCTCCGGAATAAAGACGCAGCTGAGTCAGCTTCTCCTGATGGGCATTCCCGTGTTCATCGGTATAATCGAGCATTTCCCGAACCCGCAAAGACCCTCCGGTCAGTTTCAGGAACGTCAGACGGCTGCCCTGCGGGTCGCGGGCGATCTTGAAGACCTGCGCACCGAAGGCTTCCTCCGGCTGTATGCAGGGGGCGAATGCCGTCAGCAGATCCAGAAGTGCCTCAACACCGTCAAGGTGCAGACCGGAGCCGAAAATGCAGGGGAAAAGTCTGCGCTCTTTAATCAGGCCGGAGAGCAGTGCTGCATCCGCGGCTTCTCCCTGCAGGAAGCGGTCCATCGCCTCCTCGCTGCAAAGGGCGATCTGTTCTTCAAAATCGTCTGCCCGAATGCTGAAGTCTACGCAGTTCTCATCAAGACGTGTACGCAGATCGTCCATCAGCGCCGCCTCATCCGCCCCGGCCAGGTCCATCTTGGTGATAAACAAAAACGTCGGGATCCCGTGCCTTTTCAGCAGCCGCCAGAGCGTCTCGGTATGCGCCTGTACCCCGTCGCTGCCGGAGATCACAAGGACCGCGCAGTCAAGCACCGGAAGGGTACGCTCCATCTCCGCAGAAAAGTCCACATGTCCGGGTGTGTCCAGCAGGGTAAGCAATGTGCCTGACCAGTCGAGCATGGCCTGTTTGGAAAAAATGGTAATACCCCGCTCGCGTTCCAGACTGTGCGTATCCAGAAAGCTGCTGCGGTGGTCGACCCGACCAAGCTTTTTTACCGTACCTGAGAGATAGAGCATGGCCTCGGCCAGGGTGGTCTTGCCTGCATCCACGTGCGCAACAAGCCCGGCACAGAGGTTTCGGGGATTCATTTTGGGGGATGTCTGCTGCATCTCACTCTGCTCCTTCCGGAGGAATGAACGTTGTTTTGTCATATTTTACCATGAACAGCGTCCGGAAGGAAGAGGCATGTTTCCGTTCAGGATAAAACAGCCAAATCGGTCTGTCCGGCGAGGCTTGTAATTGACTCATAGGACGATTTGTGCTATATTCTATTCGTAAATTTTATTGGAAGGAAGCTGATGCAGCTATGGCAAATCTGGATCTCACCAAATACGGCATTACCGGTACCACCGAAATCATTCACAACCCCGGCTATGAAGAGCTGTTCAGGGACGAGATGGATCCCTCTCTTGAAGGCTTTGACAAAGGCGTCCTGACGGAGCTTGATGCCGTCAACGTCATGACCGGTATTTATACCGGCCGTTCCCCCAAGGACAAGTACATTGTTATGGACGACACCTCGAAAGACACCGTCTGGTGGACCACCGAGGGCTACAAGAATGACAACCATCCCATGACCGAAGAGACCTGGACCGTTGTCCGCGATCTCGCCAGGAACGAACTGTGCAACAAGAAGCTCTATGTTGTGGATGCTTTCTGCGGTGCCAATAAAGACACGCGCATGGCCATCCGCTTCATCATGGAGGTTGCCTGGCAGGCCCATTTTGTCACCAACATGTTCATCCGCCCCACTGAGGAAGAGCTTGCAAACTTCGTCCCCGACTTTGTCGTCTACACCGCTTCCAAGGCCAAGTGCCTGAACTACAAGGAGCTCGGTCTGAATTCCGAGACGGTTGTCGCCTTCAATGTCACCAGCCGCGAACAGGTCATCATCAACACCTGGTACGGCGGTGAGATGAAGAAGGGCATGTTCTCGATGATGAACTACTACCTTCCCCTGAAGGGCATCGCTGCCATGCACTGCTCGGCCAACACCGACATGAACGGCGAGAACACCGCCATCTTCTTCGGCCTCTCCGGCACGGGCAAGACCACGCTTTCGACCGACCCGAAGCGTCTGCTCATCGGCGATGACGAGCACGGCTGGGACGACAACGGCGTCTTCAACTTTGAGGGCGGCTGCTATGCCAAGGTCATCAATCTGGACAAGGAGTCCGAACCCGATATCTATAACGCCATCCGCCGCAATGCTCTGCTTGAGAATGTCACGGTCGACGCCGAGGGCAAGATCGACTTTGCTGACAAGAGCGTTACGGAGAACACCCGTGTTTCCTACCCCATCGAGCACATTGAGAAGATCGTTAAGAGAGTACGTCCCATCTCCTCCGGCCCGGACGCCAAGAACGTCATTTTCCTGTCTGCGGACGCCTTTGGCGTGCTGCCTCCTGTTTCGATTCTGACGCCTGAGCAGACCAAGTATTATTTCCTCTCGGGCTTCACCGCCAAGCTGGCCGGCACCGAGCGCGGCATCACCGAGCCGACCCCGACCTTCTCCGCCTGCTTCGGCCAGGCCTTCCTTGAGCTGCATCCCACCAAGTATGCCGAAGAGCTCGTCCGGAAGATGGAAAAGAGCGGCGCCAAGGCCTATCTGGTCAACACCGGGTGGAACGGCACCGGCAAGCGCATCTCCATCAAGGACACCCGCGGCATCATCGACGCCATTCTGGACGGCGACATTCTGGGTGCCCCCACCAAGAAGATCCCCTACTTCAACTTTGAGGTTCCCACCGAGCTGAAGGGCGTTGATCCCGCCATTCTGGATCCCCGCGACACCTATGCCGATCCCGCCGAATGGGATGCCAAGGCAAAGGATCTGGCCGGCCGCTTTATCAAGAACTTTGTCAAGTACGAGAGCAACGAAGCCGGCAAGGCCCTGGTTGCCGCCGGTCCGCAGCTGTAAGAGGAGACTCTTATGAGCATTGAATACGCGCCGCAGTTTGAGTCTATCGTCTCGAAAGCCCGTGCCGAGGGCAAGCGCATGCGCGTTGCACTGGCCGGTGCCGATTCCGAGAGCATTCTGAGAGGTGTTTTTGAAGCTGAAGCAGACGGATTTGTCGAGCCGATCCTGATTGGAAACTTCAAACGCATTCAGGAGATGACCGAGCGGATCGGCGTGACCGGACGCAGCTACGATCTTCAGCCGCTCGATGACAGCACCAACGTTGTCCAGTATGCGATTGAAATGATCAAGGCCGGCAGTGCCGACTGCCTGATGCGCGGCGATACCTCGACCCGTGACTTTCTGATGCCTGTCCTGAACAAGGCCAATCATCTTGTCCGGGATGACCGTCTGGTCACACACGTCGTATTCCTCAAGATTCCCGGCTACGAAAAGCTTCTGGCCGTATCGGATGTGACGCTGCTCATCAACCCCTCGGCGGACGGCCGCCGCGAGGTTCTGAAGAACATTGTGCGCGCCCTGCGCGTCTTTGATGTCGAGCACCCGAACATCGCTCTTCTGGCAATGGTCGAGAAGCCCAGCTTCCAGATGCGCGATACGGTCGAAGACCAGACCATGGTCCGTGAGCATCTGCAGCGTCCCATTGCCGACTGCAACCTCGCCGGTCCCATTGCCTATGACCTGATCATGAGCAAGGAGGCTGCCCGCCTGAAGAACTTTGACTGCCCCTACTGCGGAGAGTTCGACGGCATTGTCGTCCCGAACCTGATGAGCGGAAACCTGATGATCAAGGTTCTGCAGATGAATGCCGGTGCGACAAGCTGCGGCATCCTCGTCGGTGCGAGAATTCCCGTCGCCATTACCTCGCGCAGCGACTCTCCGGACAAGGCTTACCTGTCCCTCGCCGCCTGCACCGCTATGTGGAAAGACAAGGATCATAAGTACTTCGGCAAAAATTAGATTTCCACAACAGACAGCACGCCCCGCCTCACCGGCGGGGCGTATTCTTTTCGTTCTGAGCGTTTATTGAGCGGCCGCGAGCCAGTCTCTGAGAAGGCCTAAGCTCTGCTTTGGCACACAGAAGCGTTCGCTGCTGCGGTCCAGCTCTTCCCACACTTCCTCCAGATCAAACCAGCGGACTTCTTCGACTTCCGATTCCTGCAGGATCAGGCGCTCTGCTTCCACCGGTTCCGTATAGACATAGACCTCCGCAACCTCGTTATCCCTGAAGAGGCGGCCATGGAAAACCTTTTCATACTGAATCCGAAAGCGCCCGACATAGGCAAGCTGCCTATCTGTCGCCGTAATACCCAGTTCCTCCTTCAGCTCCCGCAGGGCGGAGGCTTTCGGTTCGTCGCCTGCAGGGATGTGCCCTGCCGAAGAGGTGTCGTAAAGCCCCGGATAAGAATCCTTCTCTCTGCTGCGTTTCTGCAGGAGAATCTGATATTCCCCTCTGCCGTCTTTTCTCACCAGCCATACATGTGTTGTCCGGTGCAGGATGCCGTCCCGGTGTGCTTTTTCCCGGCTGACGGTTTTCCCCGTCGTCTCGCCGTCTTCATTGACAATGTCAAAATACTCCATGTCTTACACCGCCTTGCTGCTTTTTCATCAAAGATTGCCCGGATAGACATACTTCAGATGCTGCCGGGCGATTTCTGTCAGATGCAGAATCACGGCCCTGTCTGTCGGTTCTCTGTCCAGGACCCTGTACCGCGGGAAGAAGCGCGTGATATGAAGCGGAAGTTCCTCCCCGCCCGGCAGCGAACCGATCCACTGCACCATGGCCTGCATCTCTTCTTCCGTATCGTTCATCCCGGGTACGATCAGACAGGTCAGTTCTGTATGGCACTGTCCTGCTGCTTTTCTGATGAAGGACTTCACGGTTTCCAGATCGCCGCCAAGTGTGCACCTGTATACATCGTCGTGAAAGCTTTTCAGGTCGATGTTCAGGGCATCGACCCATGGGAGAACCGCATCCGCGACCTTTTCGCTGAAGCAGCCGTTGGTGACCAGCACCGATTTCAGCTTTCTCTCCCGCAGAAGCTCTGCCGTGTCCAGCACGTATTCATAAGAGATCAGAGGTTCGTTATACGTAAAGGCGACCCCGATGTTTCCCCGTGCCCGAAGCTCTGCCGCCATGCCTGCCAGCGTTTCCGGGGAAAGGCCGTTTTCCCCTCCCCACCGTCCCCGGCGGAAGTCCTGCCCGTCGGACATGGAGATCTCCCAGTTCTGGCAGAAGGGACAGTTCAGGTTGCAGCCATAGCTGCCGACAGACAGGATGCCGCTTCCGGGGAAGAATTTTCGAAGCGGCTTCTTCTCGATCGGGTCAAGGGCAAGGGAAGTGACCCTCCCGTAGTTCAGAGGGACCACTTTCCCGTTCTTTGTCCCCCGGCCGCGGCACCTGCCGCTCTTTCCTTCCGCGATGCGGCAATGATGCGGGCAGACCGGACAGACTGCAAAGCCCTCGGCAGAATCAGCCATGGCGAACCACCTCAAAGCGTTCCATTTCAAAATCTTTCTCCCGCTCCGACAGCCCGGCTTTTCTCAGGGCGATGGAAAGCTGCTGCTCCACCGTATCCACGCCGTCCAGGTTCGGCAGCAGCAAGCCTCTCCGGAAGCCCTTGGTGACAATGACGCCGTAGCGTTTGACTTCCAGTTCTTCTTTTGAACGGATCTTTTCCGGTTTTCCGAGCACGTCTACGCTGATCTCCAGCGCTTCCAGCTCTTCCGGGCGAACCGGGCTGAAGCGCGGATCCTTCGCTGCCGCGCTGATGCCGTTTTCCACGATCTCTTCTGCGATGTTTCGTTTCACGGCCTGAATCGTCCCGATGCATCCGCGCAGCATCCCGTCCTTATGGAGCGAGACAAACACACCCGCCCGCCCGGACAGCATCTCTGCCGGAAGATCTTCCGGCAGCTCCGGCCGTTTCCTCCTCTCGACCCAGGAATTGACCGCTGCGCGGGCCAGCCGCACGTAGGCATCCTCGTTTCGCTGTTTTTCCTCCAGGCTTTTCCTCTGCCGTTCCCGCCAGCGGTCCAGGCAGTGCCGGGAGGGATCCTGCCCGGTCACCCGATAGGTACAGACGCCGTAGCCGATGCCGAAGGTGCCTTCATGACTCAGTCTCTCTGCCTCAACAGACAGCCCGTCCAGTGCGCCCGCCAGAATGCAGAAGCTCCGGTGGCCGCACTCGGCGGCCCGGTCGCAGAAGCTCTCGTCAAAATCAAGCAGTTCGTCAAAGGCGGCCCGGCTGAGCACATCCATGATGCGCTCGTCGTATTCCGGCCCCTCCTTTGCCAGCCCGTAGGGACCGTCCGCCTTTAACTTGTGGGACAGGTCTCCGCTGCCGATGATCACGGTGCGCCGGTCCAGCTTTTCCGCCGTCTGCCGGATCAGCTGGCCCAGATGATAGTGGTCCGTCAGAGGGAGGCCGGACAGCCCGATCCTGACCAGGCGATAATCCGTAAGAAACTGATTTACATAATACAGGGGGATGAGGGTTCCGTGATCCAGTTCCGCATTTCTCTCGCCCAGCGTACCGGCCGGAAAGCCCTCTGCGGAAGCAGCCTTCGCAAGAGCCTCTGAAAAATCGCTGTCATATTCGGCCCGGATCTTCACCTGCGGGGCGTGAAACTGCCGCATGTTGCCTTTCGCAGCGCTGCCCGGTGAGATATGGAAGTAATCCGCATACATCACCGAATGCGGCGAGAGGAGCACAATGGTTTCCGGGTCCAGTTCCTTTACCAATGCCGCCGCTTTCCGGTAGGCTGCATCGGTTGCGGAGATTTTCTTCTCTTCCCCTCTTCCGACCTCCGGCAGGAGGATCGGCGGGTGTGGAACAACGATGGCGCCGACGACTGACATGAGTTTTCCTCCTTTTCTGTGAAACCCTGAGCCAATGGGAAGGCTCAGGGTTTTCGGTTTCCTTGTCTTATGAGAGATGAATTCTGCGGATGAGAATGCCGGAAATCAGACCGATGACCACGCCGGCCAGAATGCCGGACACCAGCAGGAAGGGCAGATAATAGCGCAGCGCATCGGTTTCAAGGATGATGCTTGCCATGGCGATCTGCCCTATGTTGTGCAGGACGCCGCCGGCAACGCTGACCGCAATTTCGGTAAACTTCCCGGTCTTTTTCAGAAGCGCCATGCCCAGAAGGCTCAGCACCGCACCGGCAAGGCTGTAAAGGAAGCTGGCCGCGCTTCCAAACAGCAGCGACACCAGCACCACCCGAATCAGAGAAATGATCGCCGCTTCTTTCCAACCCAGACGGTACAGGGCATAAACGATGGCGATATTTGCCAGGCCCATTTTGACGCCGGGCACGGCGACAAAGGCCGGAATCTGGCTTTCAATAAAGGACAAAACCAGGGCAATGGCCGTGGTCAGGGCCATGACGGTGAGCTTCTGCGTTTTCATGTTCTGCCGTCCACGGGGCTTTCTTCTCCGCCCTCCACCACGATGATCACCTGGTTGGGCAGGCAGGCGATAAACTCACCGTTTTTGCTGATTTTTCCCATGCCCATACAGATTTTATCCGGGCAGTTTGCCTCGCTGACCCAGGCCTCGCCGTTTTCGATCACCAGGGTATTGGTGCCGCCATTCAGAGAAAAAACACCATCTTTGTTCAGGGGATAGACTTCGTCTCCGTCGGATGTCCTGACGGTCACCACCGCATCGGTCCCGGTCTCTTTTTCCTGCCGGTTCCGAATCACAAGCAGCGCCAGCAGCGCCGCAATCAGCAGCGCTCCGACAAGGATCAGATCCCGGATATATTTTTTCTTCTCTTTCTGTTCCATCGTTCCCCTTTTCATGAAACATGCCGCCTGAGGCGGCATGGATTCAGGGCTGCGGGAGGTAAACCTTACTCGCGTCGTACAGCATGATGAACTCCTCCAGGCAGAGATCATGCTCCGTCATGTATTTTGCCGCTTCCTTTCCGACATAGCGGAAATGCGCAGGATGGTTGCAGGCCACACCGTAGAAGGCCTCTTTTCCCTCGGGATAGCGAAGAACAAAGCCGTAATCGGCACAGTTCTCGACCAGCCAGCGATAAAGGTCCGTATCCTTCATATAGTCATCTTCAAAAATGTCATAGAATGTGTTGTGGTTGTAATCATCCGTAAAATCGACCGCGAGACCGGTCTGATGTTCACTCAGACCCGGCCCCAGCATGCGGTTGGCAGCGTCAACGGCATCTGTTGCAATATTCAGTCGAAAGCTCAGATAATGGCTTTCCAGAAACTCGTAATTTCGGTAAATCACGCTGCAGTAGGCCTGAAAACCGGCTGCGCGGGCCGCGTTAACAAATTCAGTCAGAGGCCCTACCATGTTCTCATGGATCCCCTGCCCTTCAAACCCGGAATAGGGCGGATGATGCTCGCCCATGCTGTTATAAGAGTTTGCAAGCGTGAATTCCCAGCTGTTGAGGCGTCGGTTCCGGCGTCGGCGCCGGTGTCTCGGGAACCTGCACCTCGACGGCCGCTTCCTGGGGTGCTGTATCCGGCTCCGGTTGTTGTTCTTCTGTCGGGGTCTTCCCGGGCAGCTTCGGCAGGTTCGGCAGGCCGCAGGCGGCAAGGCCCAGCATGAGGCTTACCAGCAGCACCAGGCTCAGAATCTTTTTCATATCCATCTTACTCCACGCCATACAGGGCGACAAACTCCTCCAGAACCAGATTGTTCTCGGTCATATATTTTGCTGCTTCCTCGCCGACATAGCGGAAGTGCCAGGACTCGCCCATAACATGGGTCACATCCCTCTTATCCTGCGGGAAGCGCAGAACAAAGCCATAATCGGCGCAGTGCTCCGCCAGCCACTGAACGGTCGGCAGCTGGGCAAGCTCGTCGTTTTTGATCTCATGGTAGTAGTCGGTGATGTCAATGCAGAGGCCTGTCTGGTGTTCGCTGCATCCGGCGGGCATGGTGATATAGTTGCCCTCTGCATTTTTGCCGTCCGTAATCCCATTGTTATAGCAGACGCGTTCAAAATTTGCCTGCTGTGTCGCATAGCTGCGGTAGCCGGAGGAGAGAAAAACCGGAAGTCCCGCCGCCTTGCAGGCCTGGATCATATCGATCAGCGGCTGGGCAATCAGAATGTCCACCATCTGGCGGTTCGGATCGAAGCCGGTCATGATCTCGGTGTCATCGCCGGTCATGTTCAGATACGCCAATTCCGCCGGTTCATAATCGTAGGGATCCAGCGGGTGGTCGCCGTTGACCAGGACATACTGCCACTGGCTGATGTCAATCTCCGGCGGTGCAGGCAGCCCAAGCTCCGCCGCCTTCAGAACCTCAGGCCGCTCCGGTTCGGGTGTCGGCGTCGGTTCCGGTTCCGCAGGCGTTTCCGCTTCCTCCGGCACTGCTGCGGCATCCGGCTCCGCGGCATCCGGTTCGGCGCTTTCCGAAACCTGGGCCGCTCCGACAGAAAAACTCATCACACTGTTGTTGTACCATCTGGACAAATACCAGAAAATCAGTGCAAAACAGAGAATACCCAGAATAATGCGTACGGGTCGGCTGTATATCATGAAAAAGAGCCTCCTTCAAGCGGGTTCTTTCTGCATTTTAGCATTTTCATGCGCACCGGTCAATGCTTGCCGGTTGAATTCGTCAAATAATCTTGATCTGATTCTGAATCAGCAGCCCCACCGTATCGGCCAGCTGGTCGATCGAGCGGATCCGGGCGAAGTCCCTGCCGTAGACCGTCCTGGCTGCCGGCAGGTCGTCGTCATCCCCGGTAAAGACGCAGATCACCGCGATCCCGTCCGCTCTGGCACGGCGCACCTCAAAGGCCGTATCCCGGATGCCGTAATCCTGCTCGTAGGGCAGATACTCCTCGTCCGCCCGCTCGCGAAAGCGTACGATATCCTGGGGTTTGACATCCGACAGCACGATCAGCAGGCGATGCTCGCAGCTTGATTCGTTCATCAAATGGTGTACGGTCCGGACGGCAAGTCCGTCCCGGTTGCAGCCGTTGGAAACATATTCAAAGATGCTGCTGTTTTTTGTCTCTTCATGATAGTCCCGGAAAATACGGAGAACGGTATATCCCGTCATCGAACAGAAGGACATGACCCGGCAGGGGATCCGGCATCGCGTCAGCGCCTCGGCAATGCAGAAGGCCTGTCCGGAAATGCTCTCCAGCCTTCCCTTCTGCGAGGTGGAGGCGTCGAGCAGGATATCCACGCTGACATCCCCGGCATCGGCGTTTTCCGTTCGGCGGAAAACATTCCGGTCGTCCAGGTTCAGGGCCCGCCAGATCCGGCCGCCCTCCAGTTCCCCGCTTTCCGAGCGCACCGTATAGGGCCACAGATACAGCAGCACCGAATTCTGGATCTTCTCGGTCAGCTTCTGGATGGCGATGCGGTTGGACGCCTCATTCTGGTGAAAAACTGCCCGGTTATGGGCAATCTGGGCTTCCTCGCGCTCTTTCTGCAGCGCTTCAAAGGCATTGCGGATGTGCATCTCGGCAGCCCCGCCCTTGGTGATGTGCAGGCGGCAGTTTTTGTGATTGCCGCTGCAGAGCTTCTTTTCGAGCTCTGCCATCTGCTTTTCGTTCAGAAGGGACCTGCCGAATTTCTCGGCCATGAAGGCCCGCAGTTCTTCCTCCGTCAGACCGGATTTCCGTTCGATCCAGTCCTGCGGCAGCTCGTCACCGCCGTCGGTCGGATGCGGGTGTTCGGCAAGGCCGGTACCGAAGCGGCGCAGCTTTCCGTCTCCGCGTTTTCGCTTCTCACTGTGCGGCAGAAACGGCAGGTTGGGGAGCCGATGCTCATGCCGTTTTTCCTCCGCCCGGATCCGGAACCACTTCTCCAGGAGCCGGCGGATCTCCCGGACCAGTTCCTCGGTATCCAGCTCCGGCGAAAACTCCAGCTCGTCCAGCAGGTTCCGGTCATAACGCGAAGCCTTCTGCTCCAGCCCGAGAACCCGCCGATAGTGGGCCAGGGCGAGAAACTCAAAAAAGCGGTCGTCTTCCGTTCCGTTTTTTCCGAAGCGCTCCAGAAACTGTCGCGCGTAGGCTTTCTGCATCTCCGGAAGCACCGGTCTCATGTCCCGCTCTCTGGCGACAAGCGCATTCTCGAGCCCCAGCCAGACCAGATTCTCGTACTCTCCGGCCTCTTCTTCCTGTTCCAGCCCGCGGAACAGTTTTTTCAGCTGGTCATAGTCATAGTGCCTGCGGGCAAGGCCGATGATGGTATTCCAGTAGACATCGGCCTTGCCCTCGGGCGTATAAAAGCGAAAATCAGGCAGGAACCCGTAATTCGCTGCGGCATTCCAGATCTGATTGTATGCTCTTTTTTTCTGGAGATCTGAGATCTCCGCCGTCATGGCCTGTTCACTTCCTTGCGGCGTTGTTGGTGCAGGAGATAATCTCTTCGTGGGCTGCGATGAACTCTTTCATCTCGGAATAGGGAATCTCCTTCCGGCTCTGGACGATCAGGTCATAATCGGTCGTTCCCTCTTCCTGGTTGCGCGTGTAGGCGCTGTCCTGTACGACACCGTGCCAGCGCTCGATCTGTTCGGTAAGCGCCTGATGGAAATCATAGCCGTTTCGAACTGTGAAATGCAGCTGGTTCGAGACAAAGGTGACCGCACCGTCGGAGTCTGTAAAGAAACGGTAGATCAGATTCTGCAGCACGCAGATCACGACCGTCACCGTCAGGGCAATGAAAACCATCCCCGTTCCGATGGCCAGGCCGATGCCTGCGGTGATCCAGATGCCGGCTGCGGTGGTCAGGCCGCGGACCAGCCCTTCGCGCTTGAAGATGACGCCGGCGCCGAGAAAGCTGATGCCGCTGACCACCTGCGCGGCGATGCGCGAGGCGTCCGCACCCCGGGTGCCGGGATAATACGCACCCCCGTCCAGTGCCAGATCCACAAACCCGTATTTGGATACGACCATGATCAGCGCCGCCCCTACACAGACGATGACATGGGTCCGGATTCCGGCCTCCTTAAAGTGTCTGCTGCGTTCAAAGCCGATGGCGCCCCCGCACAGCAGGGCAATCAGGATCCGCAGACAGAAATCCAGATTCTGCTGAAGGCTCAGACTGCCCAAAAACGTTGCCGACCAGTTCATATTCCCGTCTCCTTCCCGAAATGACCATCCCCCGCGTTCTGCGGGGGACAAAGTTCCTGTTCACATATCTTTCTCAGCCGCCGGACCGTCCGATTCCGGCTTGACGTGATGCAAAGCGAGTCCTTCCGGTCGAAACGGGATCCGCTTATCGGGATTGTCTCTCTTCCGCCCGGTCGGTCAGAATCGTGACGCTGTTGTCCCGAACGCTGGCAACGCCGGCCGGAACGTGAAATATTCGCTCCCGTCCGTCCTCCATCCGGCAGCGGACCTCACCCTCACACACCGCACACAGCATCGGCGCATGGTCTGCCAGGATGCCCACTGAGCCGTCCGCGGTCGGAATCCGGCAGTATTCCGCCGCTTCATCAAGCATCGTTTCCTCGGCCGTCATCAGGCACAGATGAAAACAGTTTGCCATGCCGCCCTCCTCTCAGAAGCTGCCGCGCTTGGCGATCACCTCGTCAATCGTTCCGGTGAGCAGGAAGGCCTGCTCGGGCAAATCGTCCACGTCGCCGCCCAGAATCGCCTGGAAGCCCTTGATGGTCTCTTTCAGCGGCACATACTTGCCCTGCATGCCGGTGAAGTTTTCGGCAACATGGAAGGGCTGGGACAGGAAGCGCTGAATCCTGCGGGCGCGGGCAACGGCCGCGCGGTCCTCGGCGCCGAGCTCGTCCATGCCCAGCACCGCAATGATATCCTGCAGCTGACGGTACTTTTCGAGTACCTGCTGGACGGCGCGCGCCGTCTCATAGTGATCCTTTCCGAGTATGTTGGGCTCCAGGATCCGCGAGGAGCTCTCCAGCGGGTCCACCGCGGGATAGATGCCGAGTTCCGCGATGGAACGGGACAGTACTGTCGTCGCGTCCAGATGGGCAAAGGTGGTAGCCGGCGCAGGGTCGGTCAGGTCGTCCGCGGGGACATAAATGGCCTGCACCGAGGTGACCGAACCATTTCTTGTCGAGGTGATACGCTCCTGCAGGTCGCCCATCTCGGTGGCCAGGGTCGGCTGATAGCCGACGGCCGAGGGCATCCTGCCCAGCAGAGCGGAGACCTCGGAGCCCGCCTGGGTGAAACGGAAGATATTATCGATGAACAGCAGCACGTCCTGCCCGGACCGGTCACGGAAGTTCTCGGCGATGGTCAGGCCGGAAAGCGGCACGCGCAGACGGGCCCCTGGCGGCTCGTTCATCTGGCCGAAGACCAGCGCCGTCTTGTTGATGACGCCGGATTCGTTCATCTCGTTCCACAGGTCATTGCCCTCGCGGCTGCGCTCGCCCACCCCGGCAAAAACCGAATAGCCGCCGTGCTCGTAGGCCACGTTGCGGATCAGCTCCATGATCAGAACCGTCTTGCCGACACCGGCGCCGCCGAACAGGCCGATCTTGCCGCCGCGTGCATAGGGCGCCAGCAGGTCAACCACCTTGATGCCGGTCTCCAGCATCTCGGTTGCGGGCAGGATCTCGGTAAAGCCGGGTGCCTTCCGGTGGATGGGCAGGCGTTCGGCATTCTCGACCGGGCCCTTGCCGTCAATCGGATCGCCGACCACATTGAACATCCGTCCCAGGGTCGCCTCACCGACCGGCATCATGATGGACGAACCGGTGTCAAAGGCATCGATGCCGCGGGAAATCCCGTCGGTCGATGAGAGCGCGATGCATCTTACGTCGCGTCCGCCGAGCTGCTGTACGACCTCGAGCACGACCTTGCGCTCGGGCAGGCTGATTTCGATCGCATTGTACAGCTCCGGCAGCTTGCCTTCCGCAAAGTGGATGTCGACAACCGGGCCGATCACGCGTTTTACAGTTCCGTTATTCATTCTCCGTCCTCCGGCGAGGTTATTCTGCAATAGAAATGGTTTCTGTTTATTCGGCTTTGCTGCTGCGGAGTGCCTCGGCGCCGCCGGCAATTTCCGAAAGCTCGGTGGTGATGGCCGCCTGGCGCGCATGGTTCAGTTCGAGGGTCAGCTTGCCGATCAGTTCTTCGGTGTTGTCCGCCGCCGCCGTCATGGCTGTCATCCGGGCGGAATGCTCGCCGCAGCGCGCCTCCAGCAGCACCGCATGGACGGTATTGCCGATGTACATGTCCAGCAGTGTCGACAGCACGCTTTCCCGGTCCGGTTCGAAGATCACATCCCCGCATGACAGTGATTCAGACGGTGATTGCTGCGCCTGCGCGGCAATCGGCAGCAGCGTCATGCTGGTCGGCTCCTGGGAGAGAACCGTGCGGTAATGCTGATAGACAAACACGATCTCATCCGCCGTGCCCTCGCTGTACAGCGTTTTCAGACGCTCGGCCAGTTCCAGGGCTTCCTCGCGGGTGGGGGTGTCACTGATCTCGACGGTTTCGCGGACCGGGATCCCGGCCGAGGCGATCAGGTCCTTCCCCCAGCGGCCGCAGCAGATGACATAGCTCTGCTTGTCCGAGGAGTTGATAATATTTTCACAATAGCGCAGCAGGGCCTGATTGTAGGTCCCGCAGAGACCGCGGTTGCCGACAACCAGCACATAGCAGACCGTTCGGGTTTCCCCGCGGGGAAGGATCCAGCGGTCTGCGCCCTGCGGGACGCTTTCTTCGTCCTGACGGACGGACGCATCCGCTGAAGTTTTTGGAACGCCGTTCGCGCCGTCAGGGCTGTCCTGGGCCGTCAGCTCGCCGCCGATCTGTCTGAGAATGTCCCCGCTGCGCTCGGCATAGGCCCGGAGGCTTAAAAAAGCAGCCTGGGTCTTCCGCAGCTTTGCCGCGGCGACCATCTTCATGGACTTGGTGATCTGACGGGTGTTTTCTACACTTTTGATTCGCGTACGGATGGCTCTCAGGTTTGCCATGCTACACCCCCTCAGGCCTTCAGGCTGTCGGTGTAGCGGGCGATCAGGGTCCTGAGTCTCTTCAGCTCGTCCTCATCCAGCTTTTTGCCGGTGTTGATGCGCGCGTGAAGCTCCGGCCAGCGGCTGTTCACCCAGGGGATCAGGCCCTTTTCATACGCCGCAATATCCTTCAGCTCGATGCCGTCGGCAAAGCCTTCGTTTACGGCGTAGATGGAGATCACCTGGTCCGCCGCTTCCATCGGCGTATACTGGCCCTGCTTGAGCAGCTCGGTCATCCGGTCGCCGCGGTGCAGGGTCGCCCTGGTCGCCTTGTCCAGGTCCGAACCGAACTGGGAGAAGGCCGCGAGCTCGCGGTACTGGGCCAGGTCCATCCTCAGACGCCCGGCCACCTGCTTCATCGCACCCAGCTGTGCCGAGCCGCCGACACGGGAAACCGAAAGGCCCACGTTGACCGCCGGACGGACGCCGGAATTGAACAGATCGGTCTCGAGGAAGATCTGTCCGTCGGTAATGGAGATGACGTTGGTCGGGATATAGGCCGAGATATCGCCCGCCTGGGTTTCGATGATGGGCAGGGCCGTCATGCTGCCGCCGCCGTATTCCTCACTGAGACGCGCGGCACGTTCGAGCAGACGGGAGTGCAGATAAAAGACATCGCCGGGATAGGCCTCGCGTCCGGGCGGACGGTGCAGCAGCAGGGAGATCTCGCGGTAGGCCACCGCCTGCTTGGAGAGATCGTCGTAGACGATCAGGACGTCCCTGCCCTTCTGCATGAAATACTCGCCCATGGCGGCGCCCGCGTAGGGGGCGATGTACAGCATCGGGGCGGACTCGGACGCGCTGGCGCAGACGACGATGGTATAGTCCATCGCGCCGTGCTCACGCAGCTTCTGCACGCAGCCGGCCACCGTCGACTCTTTCTGGCCGATGGCGACATAGATGCAGATCATGTCTTTGCCCTTCTGGTTGATGATGGCGTCCAGGGCAATGGCGGTCTTGCCGGTCTGGCGGTCGCCGATAATCAGCTCGCGCTGACCGCGCCCGATCGGGATCAGGGCATCGATGGCCTTGATGCCGGTCTGCATCGGGACCGAAACCGGCCGGCGCTGGATGACGCCGGGCGCCGGACTCTCGATCGGCCGGGTTTGCGTCGTGTGGATCTCGCCGGCCCCGTCGATGGGATTGCCGAGGGAGTCGACCACACGGCCGATCAGGCCCTCGCCGACGGGGACCTCGATGATGCGGCCGCTGCGGCGTACCTTGTCGCCCTCCTGCAGGTCCGTATAGTCACCCAGCAGGACGACGCCGATGTTGTCCTTTTCGAGGTCCATGACCATACCGCGCAGGTCGCCGCTGAACTCGATCAGCTCGCCGGCCATGGCATCGGACACGCCGGTGATGCGGCAGATGCCGTCCGAGACGCTGGAGACGGTGCCGGTCTGATAGACATCCGCGCCGTTGGAGACCTTCTGAAGCTCTTCCTTCAGCGCCGCTACCATCTCCTCGTCGTCATGCTCAAGGATCGAAACCTCGTCCGTAAGGCGCTCCAGCATGGACTTCAGCGTGCGGTCGTAAACCGTGTCGCCGAAACGCAGGTAGGCGCCGCCGATCAGGCTTTCGTCCGTGATCTCGGTGATATGGATTTCCTCTTCCTTTGGGGTCTCGCCGGCATCGCGCAGGGACCGGAGAACGGCAGCGCGGATGCGTGCGATCTGTTCGGGCGAAAGCGGCTCGGCACTGCGGAGCTCGATGGGCACATCGCCCTTCCGCTCACGGTAGGCGTTCAGTTCACCCCGGGTGATGGTCAGCTCCTTCTCCGCCCGCCGGATCAGGGTCTCGGTCAGGTTTTCGCGTGCTTTAAGAAACTGCGGTTCTGCCATCCGGGCAGCTGCCCGGGCCGTGACCTCATCGAGAGCCTCCCGCGTCAGGGCACGGCGGACCGTACGCGTACGATACTGAATCTCTTTCTCGGTATCGGTTTTCACGCTGTCAGCCGCCCGCCGGTCGGCCTCCAGAGCGCGCTGTTTTTCCGCCTCCGCGGTCATCTCGGCATTGTGAATGATCTCGGCGCACTCCTCCGCCCCGCGGGTACTGGCAGCCTCGATCTCTTTATGAATCGACTTTGCATCCTCGACCGCCTGATCGGCCTCGTTCAATGCGTCCTCAATCTTCTTTCGGTTGCCGCCGAAGATCTTCGGGATGAGTTTCCTGCCGACAAAATACAGGCCTGCTGCAAGGATGGCAAAGTTTATCAGTCCGTAAACAATGTTGTATCCCATGAACCGTTCATCCCTCCTCTCTTCTGTTTTTTCGCATTCCCGTTACTCCTCCCCCAGCAGGTGCCTGGCCAGCAGATCAGCCAGCTCCGGGGTGGCCTCACTGAGCGTTTCCGCAGTTTTCTCGCGGCGCGCTTCCAGGTCCGCCTCGGCATCCTTGCGATCCTGCGCAGCGTCCTCGCGTGCCTGAAGCATCAGGGCGGCATGCTGCTCGGCGCTGTCACTGTCCGCCTTGCTGAGAATGCGTTTTGCCTCGTCACGGCTCTTTTCCTTTTCAGATTCGATCCGTGCGTCGTTTTCCTCCGCCAGCGCCTCAGCCTCCCGCTTTTCGGAGAGTTTGGCATCCACGCGGGCTTGCCGGTCATCCATGAAGCGGAGAACCGGCTTGAACAGAAAATGATTCAGCAAAAAACAGAACAGAAGAAAGTTGATGATTGTCCAGATAAGATCGGAAATATTAATGCTGATCATGGACGTCTCCTCTCTCCTCGGTCAATGGAAGGAATCAGATTTTCGCCACCAGCATGAAGGCGATCAGCAGGCCGTAAATCGTCAGCGCCTCCATCAGGCCCATGGACAGAATCAGGGTCGAGCGGATATCGCCGGCGGCTTCCGGCTGACGGGCAATGGCGTCCATGGCCTTGCTGGCGGTCATGCCCTGGCCGATGGCCGGAGCGATCGTGCTGAGGGCAATGCTCAGTGCTGCTGCGATGGCAATAAGTCCGGATGATGTCATGAGAAATACCTCCTGAATATAATTGAGTAGTTGATCAGCTTTTTTTATTCATCTTCTGCCGCTTCCTTTACATAGATCGAAAGCAGCATCGTGAAGACGAGAACCTGGATCAGGCAGAACAGAATACTGAGAATCTGCATGACCAGCGGGACGCCCACGGGGAAAATCTTGTACAGGTTTTCCGTGACCATCTCTTCCCCGTACAGGTTGCCGTAGAGACGCAGCGCCAGCGAGAAGGGTCGGACAAACTGTTCGATGATGGCCAGGAAGAACAGCGGGATCGTCATCGAGCCCAGCACGCTGAGCAGATACTTGCCGAAGCCTTTCTCCCGGATGCCGATGATATGGGTGGTAAAGAAGGCAATGATCGCAAGGCCCGCCGTGACCGACAGATTCGCCGTCGGGACATGGAACACCCGGAAGTGCCCGGCGCCCGGCAGCAGGCCGGAATAGTTGCTGACAATAATAAAGATAAAGAAGGTCCCGAAGATCGGGAAGTATTTATCACAGAGCTCTTTTCCGAGCGTGCCGGTGAAGTAGTTCCGCAGACCGCCTACAACCAGCTCAGCGACATTCTGCAGCTTCCCCGGGACATCCTTCATGTTTCTGGTTGCCAGAATGCTGAACAGCGTTACGACCAGGATCAGGATCCACATCGTCACAACCGAGCCGCTGACCTCCAGCGGTCCGATGGAAAACAGAACATTGCTTGTCTCTTCCATGAATTCACCTCCGTTTCCGTTCAATACACTTTATAATACACCAAATCAGCCGGATTGAAAAGCCCTTCCCAACAAAAAATCCCGCCCGGGAAGGGCGGGAGATGGGGCTTGGATTTATACGCCGAAAAGGAGATCGCCGTAGGTCGGGAAGGGCCAGAAGGAGGCGGCCGTGACGGTCTCGGCCTCATCGCAGAGCCTGCGCAGCGCTTCCATCCTTCCGAGCACCTCGTCGCGGATGCAGAAAGCCCTCTCGGTGATGTCTGCGCCGCCAAGGGTATTGATGCTGTTTTCCAGCACCGCAGCGGCATCGTCGATGGCGTCGATCAGCTCAGACAGTCTGCGGACCTGCTTCTTCTCATAGCTGCAGGGAAGATCGGGGTCCGCCGCCTTCTTTTCGTTCAGCGTCCTTGACAGCTCACCGCACCAGCGCACAACCGCCGGGAGGATCTCCTTCCTTGCCATATCCACCATGGTCAGCGCCTCGATGCGGACGGTGCGCACGTAGTTCTCCATGCTGATCTCGTAGCGCGAACGGATCTCGGTCTCGGAGTAGACGCGGTGTTTGGTCAGCATCCGGATGTTCTCCGGATCGAGCACCATCTGCAGGGCATCCGGCGTGGTCCGCAGGTTCTTCAGGCCCCGGACCTCGACCGCCTCGTGAATCCAGGCGTCGTCATAGCCGTTGCCGTTGAAGAGAATCCGTTTGTGTTTGCGGACGGTATCGCGGATCAGGTCGTGCAGGCAGCTGTCGAAATCGCCCTCGCAGTTTTCCAGGCGATCGGCAAACTGGCACAGGGCTTCCGCCACCGCGCTGTTGATCATGGTGTTCGCAGCGGAGATCGAGTCGTTGGAGCCTACCATGCGGAACTCGAACTTGTTGCCGGTAAAGGCGAAGGGCGAGGTGCGGTTGCGGTCGGTGGTGTCGCGGTTGAAGCGCGGCAGCACATCCGCGCCGAGGCGCAGACGCTTTTTCTCTGTCCCCTCATACGGGCTGTCCGACTCGATGGCATCCAGCACCGCGGTCAGCTCGTCCCCGAGGAACATCGACACGACGGCCGGAGGCGCCTCGTTGGCGCCGAGGCGGTGGTCATTTCCGGCCGAGGCCGCGCTCATCCGCAGCAGCCCCTGATATTCGTCCACGGCCTTGATGACCGCCACCAGAAAGACCAGAAACTGCGCGTTCTCATAGGGGGTTTCCCCGGGACTCAGCAGGTTTACGCCCTTGTCCGTTGCGATGGACCAGTTGTTGTGCTTGCCGCTGCCGTTGACGCCGGCAAAGGGCTTTTCATGCAGCAGGCAGACCAGACCGTGCTTCCGGGCGACCTTCTTCATGATCTCCATGGTCAGCTGGTTGTGGTCCGAGGCGATGTTCGTCGTGGTAAAAATCGGCGCGAGCTCGTGCTGGCAGGGAGCGACCTCGTTGTGCTCGGTCTTGGCATAGATGCCGAGCTTCCATAGCTCCTCGTCCAGCTCTTCCATGAAGGCCTTGACGCGGGGTTTGATCGCGCCGAAATAATGGTCGTCCAGCTCCTGGCCCTTGGGCGCGGGAGCACCGAAGAGCGTGCGGCCGGTATAGATCAGGTCCCGGCGCTTCAGATACATGTCGCGGTCAATGAGGAAATACTCCTGCTCGGGCCCGGTGTTCGTCACCACCCGCTTGACATCCGCGTGGCCGAACAGCGTCAGGATCCGCATGGCCTGGCGGTTCAGCGCCTCCATGCTGCGCAGCAGCGGGGTTTTCTTGTCCAGGGCCTCGCCCCCGTAGGAGCAGAAAGCCGTCGGGATGCAGAGGGTCTTCTCCTTGATGAAGGCATAGGAGGTCGGATCCCAGGCGGTATATCCTCTGGCTTCAAAGGTGGCGCGCAGACCGCCGGAGGGGAAGCTGGAGGCATCGGGCTCGCCGGTGATGAGGTTCCGGCCCGAGAACTCCACGATGACGTGGCTGTCCGGTGCCGGGGTGATAAAGCTGTCGTGCTTTTCGGCCGTGATGCCGGTCAGCGGCTGGAACCAGTGGGTAAAGTGCGTGGCGCCGTTCTCCACCGCCCAGTCGCACATGGCGGCCGCCACCGCGTTGGCAACAGACAGGTCCAGCTTCTTGCCCTTGTTGATGGTGTCGCGCAGGCTGTGATAGACATCCGAGGAAAGCCTCGCCCGCATGACCTTGTCGTCAAACACCAGGCTTCCGAACAGTTCCGGTATCGTACTCATCTTTCTCCCTCCCGGGTTTTATAATAGGCGTATCTTACTCGTCTTTCCCGTCCGTGTCAAGCCGCAGGCGGCGGATCCTTCCCGTACATCTCCAGGAGGCGGGCTTCCGCCTCTTCCCTTGTCAGCAGCTCGAGAGACAGATTGTGAGGAAGGCAGATCACCATGTTGAAAAGAGGACGCGACTCCCGGTTCTCCAGCGTCACCTCTCCCTGGCCCACGCAGTTCTGGTTTTTGCAGTTGGAAGATTCCATATAAAAGGAATTCTCGCCGATATGGATGACATTCTCGCTGCCGTCCTGCTGCGCAATGCGAAAGGAATTGTCCCCGTTGAGCGGGATGGGCGAATAGGCACTGCTGCCCGTGTTCACAAACAGATAGGACGCGGCAGGGTATTCCTCAAAATAGGCCCGGACCGTCTCGCTGACAAAGTCCGCATAGGATTCTGCCGGCCTTTCTTCCGTCACCGTGCCGGTCTCTGCAGGCGGCGCGTCCGGCGGGACGGCGGCGGGTTTTCGGGCAGGCCTGCTGATCAGCAGAAACAACAGGGCGAGGACAAGCAGGGCAAGGACAAGGATCAGATCTTTCTTTCTGCTCATACGCCTTTGCCTCCCCTCCTGCGAACATCAGCCTCCCGTCCAATGACGAAAAACCGGTGATCAGTATAGCAAATCCTCTGCCGTTTCGCAAGATTCCCGACAGATTCCTGTTGAGATTCGGGTGGAAGTTTGTTATAATGCTGTCAAGCCTTTTGCGGCAAAAATAGAGAAAGAAAAAAGGGAGGAACCACATGAAAAAAGCATTGTCTCTGTGCCTCTGCCTGTGCCTGCTGTTCTCGCTGGCCGCCGTCGGCCATGCGGACGGCTTTACCGAAGGCAGCTATACGGCAAGCGCGCAAGGCTTCGGCGGGGTCGTGTCCGTCAAGCTGACCGTGGACAGCGAAAAAGTAACCGAAATCACCATCACCGGCGGGGATGAGACCCCGTCCGTCGGCGGAAAGGCGATCGAGCACTTCAACGAGCATCTGGTCGGCATCCAATCCGCCGACGAGATCGACGCCTTCTCCGGCGCCACCTTTACCTCCACCGCGGTCAAAGCGGCCGTGGCGGACTGTCTCGCCCAGGCGAGCGGGCAGGCGCCTGCCGAGGCCGCACCTCTCACGGACGGCACGTATGAGGCCGAGGGCTTCGGCTTTAACCTCACGGTGCGCATCCCCGTGACCGTCGAAGTCAGGGACGGGAAGATCGCCTCGGTGGAGGTCGGTGAAAACGGTGAAACCAACGGCTTCATCGACACCGTCATCGACAAGTTCATCCCGCGCATCGTGGACAGCCAGAGCCTCGCCGTGGACGCCATCACCGGTGCGACGGCAAGCTCCAACGGCGTCCGCCAGGGCATCGTCAACGCGCTGACGGATGCGGGCATGGACCTTGCGGGCATGTATGCCCCGATCCCGAAGAGCAACGCCTGCGAAGACTATGAAACCGACGTCCTGGTAATCGGCATGGGCTCGTCCGGCACCACCGCCGCCCTTGCCGCGGCCGAGTCCGGCGTCAGGGTCCTCGCCATCGACAAGGCCGGCAAATGGGGCGGCACCGGCGCCACCACCTCGGGCCCCGCGAACGTCAACGCGCCGAGCCAGGTGGCAGCCGAGATCGTCGACTGGAACGACCCGATTCAAGGCGTCCACACCAAGGCCCCCGGCGAGCCGCTGGTGGATGCCGACGCGCTCTATGAAACCTGGCTGGATTACACCACCATCGACGGCGTGCAGGGTGCCAAGCCCGAGCTGATCGCCAAGGTGGTCTACGAATCCGGCGAGACCTGCGACTGGCTGCAGGGCTACGGCTTTGAATTCGGCCCAGCGGTCGGCTTTGTCGGCGGCAAGTGGGCGATCTTCTCGTCCTATGTCGGCGGCAAGGCGCTGACAGAAAGCTACTTCGCCAAGGCCTATGACAAGTATGTCGAAATGGGCGGCGAGTATCTGCTCGAAACGGAAGCGACCGAGCTGCTCTTTGAAGACGGCAGCTGCGTCGGCGCCAAAGCCGTCAAGGCCGACGGCACCGATGTGACCATCCACGCCAAGGCGGTCCTGTGCTG
>ONGJ01000053.1 GCA_900317375.1 uncultured Eubacteriales bacterium | reverse complement strand
TCGTCATCGCCGACATAGATGCTGGTCTCGACGCCGGTGTCAATGCGGACCTCTTTGGTCTCGGTGCCGCGCCAGCGGACCGGTTTCTCCGTGGTCAGGAAAACGAAGGTATCGTTTGCCCCCTCGAAATAGCACCGGGAATAATCCAGGCCGATGTTGTCGATGCCCTGGAAGTGCGAGAGGAGGATTCTTCCCTTCCCTGCCTTGTAGGGCGAGCTCGTCCGCACCAGGCCGTTGATATCACTGCTGACAATGATATTGCCGCCCCGAGCCGAGGTGGAGCCGGAGCCCTGTCCGCGATTGATCAGCCAGTACACGAGCCCTGCAATCGCGGCGACCCCCAGCAGTCCCAGCAGGATAAAGACCGTGTTGATGACCGTGGCCTGCAGCCGGACATCACAGTACAGGCCTTTGGAATCCGTCGCCCGGACGGTGACGGAGCCTTTCCCGAACCGGTGGAAGTTCCCCAGCTTCAGGGTCACCGTGCCGCCGGCATCAACGGTGCAGCTTGCGTTCTTATAAAAGCTGGACTCGGCAATGCTGTACTTCAGCACGGGATCTTCTTTGTCTTTGACAAGCGCGCCCACATTCTCAACCCATTTGCCGCCCGCAAACGGCCAGATGAACACCGTCTTTTTGAGCGAGCTCTGTGATGCGGTCGGGGCTGTGTTAACAGGTTCCGGTTTCGGTTCCGGTTCCTCAGCTGTTTTGAAAACCAGCGGGCCGATCATGTTCGAGTCTTTGGACAGATTCGGCCCCGTTACCGTCGTCACAAAGTAATATTCGCCCGGTTCCAGCGTAACGCCGGCCTCAAAGCATTCCATACCGACGGCCATCGGCACACGGTCGATCTCTTCTTCCAGGTCGTTCAGCACAGCCAGTTCCGCGTCAAAGCCGTAGTACTCCAGCTTTTCAGCCTCCGCGGTATCGGTCGCCAGCTTTGTATAGAACATGACCGGCTTGTCCGTCGGCAGGGTCTTCGAGACAACTGTTTTTTCATCGTTGAACAGCTCTGCCTTCAGGTTGTTATTGTAAATGACCTCGATCTGGATGGCGTCGCCGGGGACGCCCTCCGTCACCAGCGTCCACATTCCGGGGACAAGGTCCGAACCCGAGATCTTCAGTGCCGTGAAGGAATCATAGTCGTGGCGGTCGGCATACCCTTCCCTGCCGCTCGGCTGGACCAGCCTGATGTCCGTGGTCTTGCCCTGGATCACGATGTTGACCTCTTCCACAGCAAAGCCGGGAACGTCAAAGGGCGTCTCCAGGCTGCCTTCCTCCGGGAAAACCGTATCGACGGAAAGGTCGACCCTGGTTTTCACCCCGTAGATCAGTTTGTAGAAGTCCTTGAATACGTTGTTCAGATCCTTCGCCTGACGGATCTGGACGCATTTTCCGTGTGTCTCTTCCGAGATCCTCTCAAGCTCAGAAATGTTCGAGCTTCCTTCCGCATTCAGGCAGACGCAGTAGACCGGGATATTGTTCTCTTTCAGCCACTTGATGGCGATATCTTCCAGCCGGTATGACTCTTCCTCCAGCGCGCGGTCAGGCATGGCCGTGATGCCGTCGGTCAGCAGGATGATGACCGAGTCAAGCTCCTGATTGCGGTCCTTCAATACTCCGACGGCATCCGTCAGACCGCCGCCGATATTGGTCCAGCCGCCGGGGTACTGCACGTTTTTCATGGCATCGACGATTTTGTCCTTTTCCCGCTGACCGTTCACCGGACTCAGCTTGCCCGGCAGGTCAATGCCGGTGGAAAAGACCTCGCCGCCCAGCACGTTCCCCTCATCCGCCATCAGGTTGGTGAAGAGCTTCATCGCATCAAAACGGTAGCCGCCGCGGTCGGTATAGCCCATCGAGGCGCTGGCATCCAGGACCATCATGACGTTGAAGCGGTTGCTGAGCGGTATGCTGTCCCCTGCCTGTGCCGCCATCTCGGCCGCCGTCATGCCCTCCGGCACCTCCGGCGCTGTGATCTCGTCTGTCTTCTCTTCGGCAAAGGCCATTCCGGGCATAAACAGACTGAGCAGCATGGCCAGCATCATGGCCACTGCCAGGACCGCTTTCCAATGTTTCATACGATCTTTCATGATCAAATCCCCGCTTCAGCAAGAGTTTCAACTTGGTTACATATTATTACAATATATTATATCACAGCGTGTGCCAGATAGCAATGAAAAATGCGGAAACAAGAAGTAAAAATAGGTAAAAAAACTCCGGTACCGGAGCCGATACCGAAGTTTTTCATCCGTTTATACCTTATATCGTTTTCACGAACCTTCGGAAGGCTTCTCTTCCCTGTTCGTCGCGCTTGAAGACACCCGCGTCCTCCAGCACGCGCTCAAAGACCCGGCCGACCTCCTCCTGCAGAACGGCCTCGGCGTTTGCCGCGGTGAAGGGGCGGCGCTTCAGGATTCCCACCGCCCATTCCGCGTGAGCCGCCGTCGCCTCATCCGCGCGCAGGTCTGTTCCCGCGAGCATGGCCTGCTTCAGCACCTCGAGCTCCTCCTTCAGCCTTGCCGGCAGGACCGCCAGCCCCATAACCTCGATGAGGCCGATGTTCTCCTTTTTGATATGGTGCAGATCCTGATGGGGGTGATAAACCCCGAGGGGGAACTCCTCGGTCGTGATGTTGTTGCGCAGGACCAGGTCCAGTTCATAGTCCTCCCCGCGCCTCCGGCCGATGGGCGTAATGGTGTTGTGCGGCACGCCGTCGGTCTCTGAGAGCACGAATACGCGCTCGTCGCTGTAAGCTCTCCAGCGCGCCAGCACCCTCTCGGCCAGGTTCAGAACCTGCTCGGGATCCGCGCTGCGCAGGCGCAGGACCGACATCGGCCAGCGCACGATGCCGGCCTGTACGGCCGGGTAGTCCGCAAAGCGGACCTCCTCTTCGATCGGCGCCCTAGCCATGGCAAATTCATAGTGCCCGCCCTGGAAGTGGTCGTGGCTCAGGATCGAGCCGCCCACGATCGGCAGATCCGCGTTCGAACCGACAAAGTAGTGCGGGAACTGCCCCAGAAAGCTGAACAGCTTCTCGAAAGCGGCCCGGTCGATCTTCATCGGCACATGGCGGCCGTTGAAAACGATGCAGTGCTCATTGTAATAGACATAGGGGGAATACTGGAAGAACCAGTCCTCGCCCGCGATGCGGATCGGCACCGGGCGATGGTTCGAGCGGCCCGGATGGTTCATCCGTCCGGCGTAGCCCTCGTTCTCGGCGCAGAGCTGGCACTTCGGATAGTCCGTCTGCGGCAGCAGCTTGGCCGCGGCAATGGCCCGCGGGTCCTTCTCGGGCTTGGAGAGGTTGATGGTAATGTCCAGCGTGCCGTAGGCGCCTTCATAGACCCATTTGCGGTCGCGGGCGATGCGGTCGCGCCGGATATAGTTGGTGTCCCGGCTGAAATCGTAGAACCAGTCGGTCGCCGCCTGCGGGCTTTCGCTGTATTTTTCGGCAAAACGGCGGCGGACCTCATGCGGCCAGGGCGTCACCGCGTCCATCAGCAGGCTGTCATACAGGTCGCGGGAGACAACGCCGTCGGCGATCAGTCCGCGCTCGACAGCCGAATCTGTCAGCACCGCCAGCAGCTCCGGCAGTTCCGCACGGAAGGTCTCGCCCTCGCCGTCCGGCGCATCCAGCTTCAGCATCTGAAGCAGCCGGTTGAAGCAATAGGTCCGGTCTCCGTTTTCGATCAGGCCTCTCTCCTCCGCATAGTCCAGCAGACCGCGGATCGCCGCGCTTACATATGTCTTCATCCTCTCACCTCTTCCAGCAGCACGCCGCCCACCGGACGCACCGACAGGACGTGGCAGCTCTTCCTGCCAAGCACACGGTCCATCTCTGCGCAGAAGCTGTCCAGCCGTGCAAGCGGCACAAATGTCAGGATGGTCCCGGCAAATCCTCCGCCCTGGACGCGTGCGGCACCCTCGCCGTCCAGCAGCCGTTTGGCACAGGCGATGGTATAGCTCAGCGACTGACGGGTATCGCTGCCGGAGGGGATGATATTCTGCAGCAGGAGCTGGGACGAGAGACCCGATTCGTTCAGCTGCCGGAAGAAGCCGTCCATATCGCCGGCCTTCAGCGCCGCGCGGGCAAGCAGAACCCGCCTGTTCTCGTCATAGATATGCATGGCCCGCAGCACGGCGCGGTCGCTGGTCGCCGCCCGCACTTCGGGAAGCTTTTCATAAAACGCTTCCTCGTCCACCTCACGCAGGACCTTTTTGCCGAAGAATGCGGCAACCCCGCCGAGTTCCTGCGGGATGGAGGCATAGTCCGCCGTCAGGTCCGCATGGTCCGCCCCGCTGTCGATGACCGCGATGGCATAACCAAAATCCCGGAAGTTCACGGGGATGGTCTCCGAGACGACCTCACGCCCCGGGAAAAAGTCCAGAAAGACAATGCCGCCGGAAGCCGCCGCTGCCTGGTCCAGCAGGCCGCTCGGCTTTCCGTAAAAGCGGTTTTCGGCTTCCTGTCCGATTTTGGCAATCTCGAGCGCCGGGAGCTCTGCCTTCGTCAGGTAGTTCAGGACGGTTCCGATCAGCACCTCGAAGGATGCCGAGGAGGACAGCCCGCTGCCCGGCAGGACGCTCGACGAGACCGCGGCCTCAAAGCCCACCGGTCGGAAGCCGCGGGCGGCAAAACCGGCTGCCACGCCCCGGATCAGTGCTGCGGTGCTCCCCTTTTCCTCTTCCTGTACGCTCAGGTCTGAAAGCGAAACGCTGCACATGGGGTAGCCCTCTGAAAGGAGACGGATGCAGCTGTCGTCCGTCGGCCGTACAGCGGCGGCCGTCTCCAGGTCGATGGAGGCGCCGAGCACCATACCGCCCTGATGGTCGGTGTGGTTGCCGATGAGCTCGGTACGTCCGGGAGCCGAAAAGAGAAGGGTCGGCTCTTCACCGAACACCTTGCGGAAGGTCTGTTTCAAAGCTTGATACATGCCTGTATTCTCCGTTTTCATCAGTTTCTGCCCTGACAGCATATCACAGCCGCCCGACGCGGTCAAGGCTCTTGTGCGGCTCTTTTCGGGCGCAAATCTTTCTCTTGTATTTTTGCCGGAAATACGGTACAATCGCTTCTGAATTTTGAAGTATTCCGGAGGATTTCCGTATGAGTGAACAGAAGTACACACGCCGTTGGGGCGACCGCCGGGACGGCCGCTGGGTTCGGGATGTACCGGGTCTGCAGGTCATCATGGCGCATATGCTGCCGAACCGCACCGACTGTGAGTGCTATATGCAGGACAGCTTTGACGTGACCGAACTGCTTCCCTTCCTGGAGGAAAAGAATGCCCGGCACCCCGAGTATAAAACGACCGTGTTCCACGCCCTGCTCATTGCCGCCGCCCGCATGGTCAAAGAACGTCCGAAGATGAACCGCTTCATTCAGGGCCGCCGGATTTACGAGCGTTACGAGATCAGCCTCGCCTTCGTCGCCAAGCGCCGTTTCCAGGACAATGGCGAGGAGGCGCTGATGTTTTTTGTCCCCGGGGAGGATGAGACCCTCGACAGTCTGAGTGCCCGGGTCGTCGGCAAGGTGGCGGAAACCCGCAGGAGTGCGACCTCCACCGACGGCATCGATGCCGTTATCGACGGCTTTGCCAAGATTCCGCGTCTGGTGCTGATGCCGGTTCTGCGCGTCATCCGCTGGCTCGACTTCTGGGGCGTCAATCCGAAAGCCTTCACGGACGGAGACCCGAACTATTCGACCATCTTCCTCTCCAACCTGGGCAGCATCAAAGCCCCCGCCGTCTATCACCATCTGAACAACTATGGCACCAACAGCATCATGGTCACCGTCGGCACCATCCATAAGGAAGAGCGCATCATGCCCGACGGCTCGAAACAGATCCGCGATGTGGTGGACATCGGCGCCACGCTGGACGAGCGCATTGCCGACGGCTTTTACTTCGCACGCAGTCTCAAGCTGGTCAAGCACATGTTTACGCATCCCGAGCTGCTCGACCTCCCGCTGAGCCAGCCCAGCGGCTACGAATACGAGTAATCCTTATATAATAATGTAGTCAGGAGTAAACAGACTTTATGGACGGAATCACTGCGAAAACCCCCTGGGAAGCCCAGATGGGGGACATCCCCATGCATCTGGAGTATTTTGAAGGCTCGATGATTGACAAAGTCGCTCAGATTGCCGAACAATACCCGGACAATGTCGCCTTTGATTTCATGGGCCGGTCGACGACCTATCGCCAGATGCTGCGCGAGGTCGAACGCTGTGCCAAAGCGCTGAAAACCATCGGTATCCGGGAAAACGACAGGGTCACCATTGCCATGCCGAACTGCCCGCAGGCCATCTTCATGTTCTATGCCGTCAACATGGTCGGCGCCGTGGCCAACATGATTCACCCCCTCTCCGCCGAGAAGGAGATCGAGTTTTACCTGAACGAGTCCGAGTCGATCACCGCCATCACACTGGATCAGTTCTATCACAAATTCGAAAACATCCGCGCCAACACCGGCGTGGTCAACATCATCATCGCCTCGGTCAAGGATGCTCTCTCGCGCCCGGTCCGGGCCGGTTATATGCTGACCGAGGGCCGGAAGATCAGGAAAATCCCCAAGGACGCCCCCGTCATCCGCTGGAAGGAGTTCATGCGTCTCTCCCGCCACTGCTTTTACAATTACCGGGTCGCCCGCAAATCGGATGACCCGGCGGTCATCCTCTATTCCGGCGGCACCACCGGCACCACGAAGGGCATCGTCCTGACCAACCGGAACTTCAACGCCCTCGGGCAGCAGGTCGTCGCCGCGAACCCCATGTTCCGCATCGGTGACAAAATGCTCGCCGCCATGCCGCTTTTCCACGGCTTCGGCCTCGGCGTCTGCATCCACACGATGCTCTCGCAGGGCGGGCGCTGTATCCTGGTTCCGCGCTTTACCGCCCAGAGCTATGCCAAGCTCATCACCAAATACCGCTGCAACTTCATCGCCGGCGTCCCCACGCTGTACGAGGCCCTGCTGCGTCTGCCCAGCATGGACGGCGCCGATCTCAGCTGCCTGAAGGGCGTCTTCTCGGGCGGCGACAGTCTCTCCATCGAGCTGAAGAAGAAGTTCGACAGATTCCTGTACGAGCATAACGCCGTGGTCCAGGTCCGCGAGGGCTACGGCACCACCGAGACCGTCACGGCCTGCTGCCTGACACCGCCCAACCGCTATAAGGAGGGCAGCATCGGCATCCCCTTCTCCGACACCTATATCAAGATCGTCGAACCCGGCACCGAGCGCGAGCTCCCCTACGGCGAGGAGGGCGAGATTCTGCTTGCCGGTCCCACCGTCATGGTCGAATATATGAAGCATCCCGACGAAACGGCCCAGACCCTGCGCCGGCATGCCGACGGTCTCACCTGGGTCTATACCGGCGACCTCGGCACCATGGATGACGAGGGCTTCATCTATTTCCGCGGACGCGCCAAGCGCATGATCATCTCTTCGGGCTACAACATCTATCCCGGCCAGCTCGAGAATATCCTCGATGCCCATGAGAAGGTGCAGATGAGCTGTGTCATCGGCGTCCCCGACCCTTACCGGATGGTCAAGGCCTTTGTCAAGCTGGTCCCCGGTACGCCGAAAACCGACGAAACCAGGGAAGAGCTGCTCGCCTACTGCCGGAAGAACATTGCCAAATATGCCATGCCCTATGACATTGAGTTCAGGGACGACATGCCCAAAACCCTCGTCGGCAAGGTCGCCTACCGCGTTCTCGAGGAAGAGGAGCTGGCGAAAATCGCAGCGGCGGAGAAGGGCGCGGAAGACTGACGGACAGCGGGACAGACCTGCGCGGCAGGGCGGATCCGCATTGAAACTTTGCGTAACTTTTCGTCTGTCTTTCTTGAATAATCTTTATTTCTCTGTTGCCTCTTCTTTACCGCTCCTTTATCGACAACCCCTCCTATCTGGTATATAATACCCCATGTTAAAGGGATCCGACCACAAGATACAGGAAGGCAGATGAGGATCGTGGAGCAGAAGAAAGAACCGAACTACGCAGACTCGTGGCTGGAAAAGCGGAAAAAGAGCAAGCCGGAACCGGATGACGATTTTCTGACCATGCTGAACGAGATTTCCCGCGGGCAGCAGTAACAAAACATTTCAACCTGTACCTGTGAATAACCGGGCGGCCTAACTGGCCGCCCGGTTATTCACATATCTGCTTGTCCGTACAGTCGTGCAGGGATCGACTTCAGGTGTCCTTTCCGATATCCAAAATGAAGCTTTCGTGGTTTGAGCCCAGATTGATTCTGTCACCCTGATGAACTTCAAATTCCTGGTTTTCCTGAAGTCGGAGCGTGTCATTGATCAATGTGCCATATGAAGAACCGCAATCCCGAACAAATACACCCGTTTCTTTCACCGTGATGATGCAATGCCGCCGGCTGACACCCGGTGTCCCCGCAGGATAGAGAATCCTGTTTCCCTTTTCCGTTCCCACCGGCAGTGTTCCTTTAAGGGGAATCGCCGCGCCGGCAAAAGCGCCGGTTATCCCATACAGAATCAGCGTCGATTCGATTTTTGGTTTTCCTCCGGGACGCACAAGCTGCTGAAGGTTTTCCTCACGGTTCGCCTTCTCCATGCTTCCGACGGCACCGCATACCGGGCAAGTCTGATACCAGCCGGATCTGTAGGATCCACAGGCTTTGCAGATAAACTTCTTATCCGGTGCCGCAGACAATCCGATATCATGATCGGGGCCGTCATCTTTTGCTGCGTCATCTGTTTTCTTTGACATACCGATCGCAATGACCAGAAAAAGCCATCCCGGAGCAACGGCATACGGCACCCCCGTGAGTGCAAGAATCACTGCTATGATCGACCAGCCTCCGATAATCCCCGCAAAGGCATAATGACCCTTCACTCCTGCTACAATCGCTGCGACGATCCCCAGCATTATTCTTCTCCTCTCCTGCTCTGGCTAAAGAACGTCTTTTCTCATTTCAATTGTAACTGCCCAATCGTACTGCAATTACAGAATAGTTGTCATGGCCGCTTTCTGCTTTAACTTCAACCTGTCGAATCAACTGCCCAGCCCACTGCTCCGCGGTTTCTGATTCCAGAAAGTTCCCCAGGATCTCTTCATCCGTATTGTATTCCCATAATCCGTCAGAGCACAAAAGAAAACCATCACCGGGAGACAGAGCTTCCGTATCATACAGGTTCGGTTTCCAACGCGTTTCATGCCCCAGACTGCGCAGCAGACTTGACTGATCCTCATCCTTTGCGATCTCTTCCTTTGTGATCTCTCCACTTTTATACTTTTTATAGGCAACGGAATGATCCTCTGTAACAGAATTCAGTACCCCATTGTGGATATAGTATACCCTTGAATCCCCGACATTTGCCCAAACTGCTGTGTTTTCCTGGATTTCCAGCACGGCAGCCGTACTTTTTGCTGTGCAGTGATTTTCCTTCTGAACAGACAGTACCGCCTCATTTGCCTTTTGAATACTGTCTGACAGCTGTTCTTTGCCGATCTTCTGCATCCTACCGTATTCTGTTTCCATCGCCATGGTCACTGCCTGGGATGCCAGATTACCCAGTCGGTGACCGCCAAGACCGTCAGCAACAACAAAAAGCCCGCTCGATTCCCTTCCGACTGCTGTGACAGAGTCCTGATTCTCATTCCGTCCGCCGGCAGATGTATAAGAAAAACAATCCAAGACCATATTGATTCTCCCCCAGAGTCACAAATTCCCTGTCCTTCCTGTTTCAATTGCCTGACTGCGTAAAGTATTTTGAATTCAGATCAACCCAGATCTCCGGCCGAATCGCCTGTTGCAAAAGAGATGATCTGTATACAATTCTTCCAATTACAGCACCTCTATTTGTCACATTTGCAATTCCAAAATCCCTGGTTACAGTTCTCCTTAGAGCCCAGTAATATGAGGCATCTTTATCCTTTGCCCGTACGTACTCACTGGCAGGGCAACTACCCTTATACCCATTCTCAGAGTAACTCGGGATATAAACCTTATCTTTTGTGCTGGGCTCAAATTTACCATTGTCTCCGTTCTGTATCGTTGTCAACAAGATGGCGTCTTGTTCTGAGGAATCAAACGCTGATTCAAGGAAGTCGCTGTTCAGCCACTTTCTAAGGTCACATTCCTCCCATATAAGCGGCATTCGCTGGAAAGAGTGATACTTCATCATATCCAAGGTACACCGACTGATTAGATTCACTTTGTCTCCGCTTACTTGCTGTACGGTCCATTCTATTTCTTCAGCACCGTCCTCAGGATTGTTATTCTGTTCATATCGTCCGAATTTTACCACATCGCCGACACGGTGGAAGGCTTCAACATCTGGGGACGGCTTCGTTTCCGGGCCCACTACGAGAATGTCAAAGTTTACCCAAACCATCGGTCGAATCAGCATTTCATCCTTGTGGACCGGTTCATCTCTTCTCTCTCCATCAGCATTTACATAATCTGCTAAAGTTGCAGCCATCCCCTGCGAACGCAACAACCATTCCTTTTCTACGTTTTCTGCCAATGCAGCTACAGATGCGCTTGGCTCACACACACGATCCTCGGCATTCGGTAGGAAATGCAAAACCTCGGAATAACTGGGAAGATAGACCAAATCAAATGATTTGCTCTCACCGCCAGCGTTAAATCTGTTGTTTACTACTGTATGCAGTAAGGCCTGTTTTTCTTTTTCACTGAAGGCCGTATTCAGGAAGTCGCTGTTTAGCCAGTATCTTAGAGAACAATCCTCCCAGCAGGTACTTATTGCCTGCTTGTTGTATCTCTGTCTGTCAATTCCATATCGACTTAACAGAAGTCGCTTGTTCCCTTTTTGATCCAGAACAATCCACTCAATAGGTTCTACCCCATTATCCGTATTGTTATCCTGCTCATATTGGCCAAACTGAACAGTAGTTCCCACATCCCCAAATTCGAGCATCCTTTGTGTGTGTAGTGGTTCAAGATCCATATCTAATTCGGCAAAATCTACCCACATCACTGGACGTACGCCGCGATCTACATAAGGGCCTGCTGCTTTCTCATACCGTGAAAAGTCTCTGTCATATTCTTCATTAGTTATTGTTTTGTCATAGTTTCTGCTGGCATTGGCATAGACGCTTTGAATTGTGCCATCCTCAAAAACATAACTGATTTCTCTGTTTGTATAACCCGGTGAACGAAGCCACCACATCTGGCCGTCTCCATCCCAAATGATTTCTCTGCGTTCAGCTGTAGTACAAATGCGATCCAAATCTGTCGCAAAGTACTTCCATGCTTCCGCATAGCTCATGATAAACACGCGGTCTTCGGTATTGTTCCATAATTTTGTGACGTATTTACTATAGCCCTGAGGCGGACTGTTGTCCACTTCAGTTAACAGGATCGCTTTACGTTCATCATCATTGAACGCAGTATTCAGAAATGTGTTGTTCAGCCACACTCTCAGACTGCAGTTCTCCCACGACACATTGTATTCATCCCCGCTGGAATTAAAGGCACGAAAAGAAAGCACATCTCGGCTGACCAGCAAACAGCGGTTTTGTTCTGCCTCAAGAATGATCCATTGAATTGCCGGCTTCTCAGCCTGCCCTCCTTCGCTTTCGCCATATCGTCCAAAAGTGATAATGCTGCCGGGAGTTTCAAGATCGCCGCGTATAACCGAAACCGGCTGGATTTTCGCTGCCGGTGTCGGTGTTGGTGTCGGTGTTGGCGTCGGTGTTGGTGTTGGTGTCGGTGTTGGCGTCGGTGTTGGCGTCGGTGTCGGTGTTGGTGTCGGTGTTGGCGTCGGCGTCGGTGTTGGCGTCGGCGTCGGCGTTGGTGTCGGCGTTAGTGTCGGGTGTGAGTGTCGGTGTTGGTGTCGCTGTGGGTGTGAGTGTCGGTGTTGGTGTCGCTGTGGGTGTGAGTGTCGGTGTTGGTGTCGCTGTCGGCGTTAGCGTCGAAGTCGGTTTCGAGCTTGGTGTTGGTTCATGACTACTATTCTTCTGATAAATGCCGAAATTGTGAAGAACCATCTGCCCCCGTTCTGTCCGCGAGGCAAGGAATGTGCCCCCCGCCATCAGAACGAAAAGCAATAATGCAGCAAAAACTCCGGAAGTTCGCTTTTTCCCTGTTGTCGTTTTCCGCTTCTTTCTTCTCCGCTTCGGCCCTGCTGCCGACGGCGAAAACGGCTCCGGCATTGTCTCTACCAACGCCGTATAAAACTCCTTCATGGTCTGATAGCGGTCCTTGGCCTGCACAGACAGTGCTTTCTGTAAAACTTCCTCTGTGCTTTCCCGGATTCTGGTCCCCAGTTCACTGGGCAGCTGCATCTCATCATTTTCGCTTCTGTCCACGGCATCCTGCAGAATCTTCCCGGTAACAGCGTAATAATACGTCGCAGCCATGGCATAAACATCTGTATACGGTCCCTGCTTTCCACGCCTGGTATACTGTTCCATAGGCGCGAATCCGTGTTTCAAAACCACATCAAGACTTTTGCTCTTATCGCCGGTACTGTATCTTGCGGCACCGAAATCAATCAGCTTGGATGTTCCATCCGGCCGGATAATAATATTTTCCGGAGACAGATCTCGATGAATCGTCCCTTTCGAATGCACCCAGTCGAGTGCTTCCATAATAGGGATCAGAATGCGATTTGCCGCATCGACCGGAATCCGTCCACCCGCATGCTCAACAAGCTGCCCGAGTGTCTGTCCCTCTACGTATTCCATGGCAAAATACGCTGTACCATTTTCCTCGAAGCAGTGCTGTATCTTTACAATGTTTTCATTTCCGATAAACTCTGTAAGGGTGTTTGCTTCGTTCAGGAACTGTTCTTTTCCGTATATGAACGCTTCCTGCATATCTCCAGAAAAAACCTGGACTGTTTTTTGTCCGGAAATCCTTGTTGCAAGTTCAACCGGGAAGAATTCCTTGATGGCAACACGGGATTTGGTATTGCGTTCCAATGCGATATACGTGATACCGAATCCACCCTGCCCCAGAACATGGCCTATGACATACCGTTCTGCCAGTGTGCTCCCGGGCGGCAGAGCAAAAGGATACTTCTCCGCATCCTCTGCTTCATTATGACCGCAGTATGGGCAGACAATCTCGTCATTTTTATAATGAAAACAGTGATAGCAGATATTTGCCACGGATTCCTACCTCTCTTTCCCTGGATTTTATCTCAGTTTGCGCTCACTTGATTACAACAGTTCTGCCAGCATCGCATTATCAACCCAGATCACTGGTCGGATGCCGCCATCCTCAAAATCCACATGATCATCCATTATGGATCCATCCGGTCTCACTCCCGCCGCATTCAACTGCTGGGAACCCGGTGAACGCGTCCACCACCAGCATGAGGTCATTCCGTCTTCTGTGCTTGTCAGCACACCGTTCTGCAACGCATACACGGTAGGCACACACTTTCTGGCTTCGAGCGTGTCAAAATAAGCCATAACCTCAGCATAACTAAGCAGATAAACTTTATCGTCTGTTGAAGCTCCGCCGCGTGAATTCCAATCCGGATTGCCCTGCGCGTCACTGTTATCCACCCTTGTTGTGAGAATAGCCTTCTGTTCCACATCGCTGAAGGCGGCTTTCAGGAAGTCGTTGTTCAGCCATCTTCTTAATGAGCAGTCAGCCCAAGTCAATACACCATATGCTTTGTCATACTTTGCACAGTCCAACACATAACGGCTGATCATCATGGTTTTTTCCTCATCTGATTCCAGAATAATCCATTCAATATCTTTATTTTTGTATTTTCCGAAAGTGATATATTGAGCTTCCGGCGTGGGCTCCGGTGTGGGCTCTGATGTTGGCTCCGGTGTTGGTTCCGGTGTTGGTTCCGGTGTAGGCTCCGGCGTGGGCTCCGGCGTGGGCTCCGGTGTGGGCTCCGGCGTGGGCTCCGGCGTGGGCTCCGGCGTGGGCTCCGGCGTGGGCTCCGGCGTGGGCTCCGGCGTGGGCTCCGGCATGGGCTCCGGCGAAGATGTAAGAATGGATGTCGTCTCGTCTATATCAGAAGGGATCTCCGTTTCGGGAGACGCTTCCTCCGCTGTCATAGACGTTTTTTCCTCTGGAGGCCCAGGTGGGAAAATCTTGTCCCTGAAAAAGAAAAGTCCAATTCCTGCTATCACCGCCAGGGCAGCTGCAAGGGCGACTCCCGTTATTTTCTTTTTTCTGACCGGTTGATTCTGTCCCTCGGTCCAAAGAGAAGTCGCCGCCGTGTTCCCGCCTGTCGCCTCGGTTGGATCTGCCAAGGGTTGTTCCATGCTGTTCAGCAGCGCATGATAAAACTCCTCCATGGTCTGATAACGGTCTGAAGGAGACACTGCCAAGCCCTTCATCAGGATCTGCTCTGTGCTTACTGGGATTTGTATTCCGATTATACTGGGAGAGATGATCTCATCTTCGACGCTTCTCTCAATCGCGTCCGGTAGTACTCGTCCGGTAATGGCGTAATAATACGTTGCCGCCATAGCATAGACATCCGTATAGGGTCCCTGCCTTCCTCGGCGGGTATACTGTTCTTTCGGTGCGAAGCCGTGTTTCAAAATCACATCCAGGCTTTTGCTTTTCTCTCCGCTGCTGTAGCGTGCCGCGCCAAAATCAATTAGCTTGGCTTCACCGTCTTTCCGGATCATGATATTATCCGGAGAAATGTCACGATGAATGATACCTTTGGAGTGCACCCAGCTCAGTGCCTCCATGATCGGTAGCAGGTAACGGTTAGCCTGCTGAACAGAAATCGGCCGCCCGCTTTCTTCCATGACCTGCTTCAGCGTTTTGCCTTCCATATATTCCATGGCAAAATAGGCCGTTCCGTTTTCTTCAAAGTACCCGTGAATATTGATGATATGCTCATTTCCGACAAACTCGGACAGAGTGCGCGCTTCACTCAGGAACTGCTGCTTGCCGCTCTCATATTCTTCCGTACGGTCTTTCGAATACACCTGCAGGGCACTTGTTCCGTATGCCCTTCCTGCTATTTCAGTCGGCAGGTATTCCTTAATCGCGACACGGGACCGGGTTGTCTGGTCCATAGCGATATAGGTGATTCCGAAACCGCCCTGTCCCAAAACTCTGCCGATCTGATATCGGCCAGCCAAAACTGTACCGGGAATCAGCGCCAGCGGATACTTTCCTTTTTTCAGAGCCGGTTCATAGCCGCAGAACGGGCACTTTTCGTGCTCATGGATTTCTCGAAAACAATTATAACAAATACTCATCTCTCTGCTTACTCCCTGTCTTGCCGTTTCCCGGATCTGTTTTGTTTTTTTCAAACGGGGAGAGTGACAATCGGATCACTCTCCCCGTTTTTCGAGATTTCGTTGCGCCTGTATCCGATCATCTCACAGGAGAATCCAAATTGCAGTCGCCGCAGCCACAAAACTGCCGTACAGAACAAGGAACTCCGGCTTCGTCAGAAGGGTCTCCCAGGCGGAACGGATCCGTCCTCTCTGTTTTTTGCCGTTCTCATCCCGTTTCTTCACATTTGCCGGAACATCCTGCCGTATTCCGCTCGAAGCAGGATCTCTGACCGGCTCGACTGATGCCATTCCAAAAAAGGCTTTTTCGAAATCCCGCATATTCTGAAATCGATTGGCAGGCTTTACTTCCAGTGCCCTGCTCAGGGCTTCCACCTGGTTTTTTGTCAATCCGGCTTCTGCGGCGGCTTTCCAGATCTCCGATTCCTTGTCCCGCCGATGATAGGCAACGGGAATCAGCTTCCCGCTGAAGCAGTAGAACATGGTTGCTGCGAGAGAATAGACATCGGTATAAGGCCCCTGTCCTCCTGATGAATACTGCTCCAGCGGGGCAAAATTCCGTTTTACGCTGACGGTCATGTTCTGCTCGCTCTCGAATGGGCGCGCCGAGCCAAAGTCGATCAATTTGAACATGCCCTCTCGGGTGATCATGATATTGTCCGGACTGATATCACGATGAATAACGCCCTGCTCATGGAGAAGGCCGATATTCCGCATAAGCAGCTGAAACATTGGTGCTGTGTTCTCCAGTTTCAGCAGGCCGTTCCGTTCAATCAGCTTCTGTAATGTCATGCCGTCAATGAATTCCATGACATAATAGGCAGTCCCGTTGGCATAGAATGCTTCATATATGTTCACCGCCGAGGGGATTCCTTTGAGACTTCGAAGCACATGTGCTTCTTTCAGAAAGCTGTTCAGACGGCTGCGGACGATATCTGCATCTCCCGTGACGCTGACCTGACAGCCGGAAAACCTTGCCATCAGCCCGGTCGGGAAAAATTCTTTCACCGCAATTCTCGCACCGTTTTCATGAGAAATGCCTTCATAAGTTATGCCGAATCCGCCGCTGCCTAATGTGCGGCGAATCATAAAGCGGTGACCTGTCTCTGGGTTCAGCAATACTGTCCCGGGGGGAAGCTCCCGACGTCCGTCGTTTCCTTCCCCGGATCCGCCGTAATAATTGTTATGATCTGTCAAGATTCAAACTCCGGTTCCAAGAGTGGTACTCATATTTTTCCACCCTTTCTGGTTATCATGAAGGATTCTCTTTCTGAGCCCAATGAAACCTTGTCCCCGACCTTCAGAGTGATGAGCTGGTTCGGCGGGATCCGTTTTTCTCCGTTGATATAGGTTCCATAACTGGAGTTTGCGTCCTTAATATAAAGCTGATCACCGTTTTTCACGATGACGCAGTGGTTCGAACTGACGCCTTCTGTCGTAGTCGGAAAGACGATGTTGTTGCTGGGGGCGCGTCCGATGGTGATCTGTCCGTCAATGGGGAATCTCCGCCCCGCAAAGTAACCGGAGACCCCCTGCAGCCGGAGTTCTTTCGTCTCCTTTTCCTCCTGCGCCGCTACATACTCCTTCCCGCTCTTTCTGAAGCTCAGGATCAGGATCGCCGCCACAACGACAATGACCGCAATGATGGCTGCCAAAATAATGGTTTTCAAAGGCATTGTGGTCTTACTGTCCGGACCGGTATAAGAAATATGATGCTCATCCAAGATTTCACTGGCATAATCGATAGCGACAGAAATATACCGCTGAGTATCAATATTCAGGCCGTAGGTGTTGATGCCGATTACAGTACCGGTGTCGTCAATCAAGGGACCGCCGGAGTTTCCGTGTGCTATCTGCGCAGTATGGATGATTACCTTCGTATTTTCATAGGCCTCAGCGTTGGTTATTTTTGTAATGTTTCCCGAGTTGACACTGACATCCTCAATATCTGCCAGCAGATTGGCACCGTGCTTTGATACAGTAAGGAGATCGAGTTCGCCTGGAAAGCCAAGCGCGTGCACCGATGTGGCTTCCAAAATCCCGTCTACGCTTTTTCTTATCGGAAGCGTTGTACGTCCTTCGATCGGCTTCTCGGCTTTCAGGACTGCTACATCCGGATACAGGCTTATGGTACGGCTGTTTACGACATCGCATCGCACCATTTTGGAAAAATCCTGCTTTTCCTCCACTATATCATTTTTGTTGAAAGAGTAAGTGACCGCATTATCGTCCAGCAAAATGTAAACCTCATCTGCAAGTTGCTGCCCTGCGTCATCCATAACGCAATGTGCGTTGGTAACAAAGTACTGCGGAGTGGCACCTATCTCTCCTACTCCGAAAGCACTGCCCTCCCAGTATTCACCGTCGATTCCAGCATAGACTCTGACCACTGCGCTCTTTGCCGCCACCACCGGGGATACTTTCTCCTCTGCTGCCAGGGCGCTCATCGGCAGAAGCAGAGACAGAATGAGTGCAATCACCATCGACGCGCAGATTAATTTCTTCCTCATGTTCTTTCTCTCCCGTCCTCAAAAGTTATCGAGAATACATCTCTGTTTTTCTGCTGGGTTCAGCCTGCGATCAGGATAACTGCGCTGTAGTTATCCTGAAAACGTACGCCTTTTTCTTCTATCTTTTTATTCATTGTTTTTGAGATCGCTCTTGGATTTCTCCGAACAACATCCGCGATTTCTTCATCCGATAAGGCGTTGAAGATTCCATCGCTCATCAGGATAAATCGATCCTTCTGGTGAATCTCCATACTGTACTGGGGGATATCGACATATTTCAGCTTTCCCATCCCCAGATAACTGGTAAGCGCGCCGTTTTTCTCATAGCTTTTGACCTGCTCATAGCTGATGTCGCCGTTCACATGGTGAACCAGGAGCTCCTCTCCCAGGGTGTGCGGTCTGGTAAGGCGGGTCAGCTTTCCTTCCCGATAAAGGCAGATCCGGCTGTCACCCACCGATGCAAAATAAAACCGTCCGTCTTTGACATATCCAATCAGGAGCGTTGTTCCGCCGGTCCCGTAATTGGGGCTCACCATCATGTTAACCGCCGAATTGGCGCTCTGTACCAGGCCTGCCACCGTGTGAAAGGGGTCATTCTTATCGATCGTCGGAAACTTGCTTGTTACGGCTGAAACAGCCGTATGGCTGATCAGGCTCCCGTCACGGAGGCCTCCCATCCCGTCGGCAAGGCACAGCAGAACGCCCTGTTCTCTGTAAAGCTTCGGATCTGTCGCTGCCAGGCAGTCCTGCTGGTTCTCTCTGGCTCCGAGTCCCTGAAGCGTCACAACCTGCATCCGTCTGATCTGGAATATCCCTGAACCCGAAAGCCTTCTGTATGCTTTTGAGAGGAGAATTCCTCCCAGGCATCCGATTAGCGCTGCGATCAGGATACTGCTTCCGGGCCATGTGTCTGTTGTCTTTTCAGGCCCCGGTTTCGTTCCCGTATCTGCAGAAACCATGCTCTGCGTATTTGTCTCGCTCGTCTTCACCGGCATGGTAACAGGCGGCGAACCCTCCGCAGGTAAAGCAGCCTCCCGGTCTTCCGCATAACTGCCCGGATTGTTATTTCGGCCAACTCCTGCTGCCGAGGAATCCGTTGCCGCGTCGCCCGTGTCATCTGCTGCTCCGGTTTCCTCCCCGGTCAGGTTTTCCGGCACAGACGGTGAGTTGCCGTTGCCTGGCGGTCTGCCGGAGACGGAGCCGAAACCGCCCTCTGCAGTCCCCTGTTTTTCCGGTGCTGCAGTCGCTGCTTCTGCGAATGCTTTTATTTCATTTTCCGCTATGCTGGCTGGCTGCATTTCTTCAGTCATTGTTTACATCTTCCCAGCCGAATTCCGGTCCGCACAAACCGATGAAGATAAGAGAGGTATCCCCTGTACGAATGATATCATAGTTTTTCAGCTGCTCGCCCCCGCCTATCAGGCCCTTGTCGTTCAGGCGGACAATATTTGCTCCGGCGGCCGGGCTGACATAGAAGCTGCGATTCTCCGGATCATAAGTCAGCAGCATATGCCGTTCATGACTGATTTTCGGATCACCGGCAATCACAATGTCCCCTTTGGCACTGCCGACATAGTTGTAATCGGAATGAATCCGGTATTCCTTGCCGACGTTCGGTCCTTTGATGCAGACCAGCCATCCTACAACCGGCTGGACCTTTTCTCCATTGGTCTTTTCAATGATATCTGCCGGTTCTGTCGGGGTGAATGTCTGGATCTCCGGTTTAGGTGTTGGGGTTTGTGGATTTTTAAAGAATGCATCCGTATCAATCAATCCGCTGGGAACCGGCATTGTGGGAGGTACTTCTCCTATTGGCGTATTACCGGGTGTGAAGATCGGCTCCGTCTCACCGCCCCAGTTGCTGACTGGTTCTGTCTTACCGTAGCTCTCTACCACGGCGCTGTTTTTTTCCTTTTTCTTATTGTTATTCCAAGCCATGTTGATTTCCTCCTATATTGATATGGTACTGTTATGCTTGCTCTATTTTGAAGAGATTGCTTCCGGAAGAGAGGCAAAACTCCGTTTCCGGTTCTATTTCCACGGGGACCCCTGGTTTCAGTTTTCTGGGCGGCCCCATCAGGTATGTTCCGTAACTCGAATCATTATCCTCGAGGAACAGACTCCCGTCCTTCAGAAATACCCGGCAATGATTGCGGCTGATCCCTTTGGCATTCGGCGGAAACTGAAAATCACAATTTTCGCGGCCAAAGGTTATTTCCGGATGCTGGAGTGAAAGCGTTTTTTGCCGTCCGGTCAACGGGCCGGTCCTGGCTGTGATAAGGTAGTTGATGTTTTTTTCCTTGCCGCCAAAGAGAATAATGGCGAAGGAACAGATCGGCAGCAGGATAAAACTGTATAACGGAGATGGAGACAGCATTGCCGTACCAATCTGCAATAGAAACCCGACCGCTCCCAAAATCGGGCGCCTGATTCCAAACCCCAGGCTTAGTTGAGCGCAGCCCAAAATAGCGCCGATAATGATCTGTTCCCAGTTCATAATCTGCTGCTCTTATTTCGCAGAAAGATAATAGGACAGAACCCAGCCTACAACGCCATCCTGGACCAGCACCAGGGTATAGCCATTTTCCTGTGCCAAAGCCGTTACTTTTGCGTCCTTCTCCAGTTTGGTAATCGCATCGGTATAATACTGTATCTGCTCAGGCTTATACTGCAAATAGGCAGTTGCTCCTTCAGCTGGGCGCACAACCATGGTCTTATATTCATTGAGATAGCTATCTTCTTCCGGATGATAGAGTTTCTCGCTGGCGCCTCTCAGGTCGTGCTCTCCCGGTTTATTTGCTTGGACGGGTTCTGCAGGTTCTGTGCTTTCTGTGGGCGGCTCAGGTTCAGGCTCTGCTTTTCCATTAGTCATTGCAGGAAGTTTGATCCAGTCAAACATCAGGCACAGGCAGATCAAAATGAGTACGATTGCAACAACAATTGTAATCACCGTCGCAGTTTTTACCTTTTTTGGCTCCATAGTATCGATTCCTTTCCAAAGTCATTTTCGCAGTGAAATTAGCTCTCCATTCTCATTCAGATATATGTTTGCTTTTCTGCATAATAGGTCTAATCTATTAAGCTGTTTTCCTTTTTTATGCCCCTTTCTATTCAATTATTGTTACTATTATATAGTCTACAATATACGATTTAATATTCCCTATGTCAAGAGAAGTTCGCAAACATTTGTTCATTTTTGACTGCCTGCCCGGTCTCCCCCTGTTCTCTGACATATCGCACCACGTAGTCGGCAAAGCGGCGCGTGGCCGGCCCTGCCTTGCTGCCGGCCGCAATGGCGATGCCGATCACCCTTGTCGCCTCCGGCACCAGCGGCAGGATCAGCAGCCTGTCCGACCTTCCCTTCAGCAGCAGCTCCGGCATGATGCTCATGCCCAGCCCCTGCTCGACCATGGCGATGATCGCATAGTCGTCCTTGGTATAAAAACGCACGTTCGGCTTGACCCCCGCGGCTTCCAGCGCCCGGCGCGCATCGTGGTCCGAGCTTTCCAGCAGGCTGATAAAGGGCTCCTTCTCACACTCGATCAGCGGAAATTTCGGATAGCTGGCAAAGCGGCTTCCCGGCGGCAGAATGGCCAGCAGCCGGTCTGCCATCAGCGGGATGCACTCACAGTCCACCGCGCAGGGCACGTTGACAAAGCCGATGTCGATGCTTCCGTCCGAAAGCCACTGTTCGACATCGTGATAGTCCCCGTTGAACAGCCGGAACTCCACATTCGGATAGTCCGCCTGAAACTCCTTCAGCACCCCGGGCAGCCAGTGCACGGCCACTGAGGTAAAGGCCCCGATCCGCACCGTGCCGGCGTCCAGACCGCGTATTGACGCCGCAGTCTGGTTCAGCTGTTCCGCCGCGCCGAGCAGCGCGCGCACCGCCGGCATCAGGCGTTCTCCTTCCGCCGTCAGGCTGACGCCTGCCCTTCCGCGCTTGAGCACCGGGAAGCCCAGTTCTTTCTCCAGGCTGTCGATACAGTGGCTCACGGCCGACTGGGTGCAGCCCAGCTCCCGCGCCGCCGCTGTCAGACTTTGCTGTTCCAGGACGACAGCCAGGGTTTCAAATTTTGAGAGGTTCATTTTTCCTCCATTGTATGAAATTATTTCATGAAAACATGAGTAAAATGTAAGGTATTTCTATTATACAGGAAAAAACGCGAAAATCAATCAAAAAAGCCCGGCCTGTCTATGGAAACTTCCGGGATTTTGATTATAATCCTTTTATGCCCGCTGACAGGCGGGCATGCAGTGAAAAAAACGAAAAGAGAGGGTTTTCGTTATGTCCGCCAACGCAGTCTTCATTATTCTTGCCATCGTCTGTTACCTTGTCGGGATGATCTATATCGGTTACCGGCATTCCAAGGGAACCAACAACAGCGCCGACTTCTATCTCGGCGGCCGGAAGCTCGGCCCGATCGTCGCCGCCATGAGCACCGAGGCCTCGGACATGAGCGCCTATCTGCTGATGGGCGTGCCGGGTCTGGCGCTGTTCTGCGGCGTTGCCGAAGCCGGCTGGACCGCCATCGGCCTTGCCGCCGGCACCTATCTGAACTGGCTGCTGGTCGCCAAGCGTCTGCGTACCTATTCGGCCAAGGTCGACGCCATCACGGTGCCGGATTACCTGGCCCGCCGCTTCCGCGACAACACCAAGCTGATTGAAACCGTCGGCGCCCTGGTCATCATCATTTTCTTTGTCCCCTATACCGCGTCCGGCTTTGTGGCCTGCGGCAAGCTGTTCAACACCATGTTCGGCTGGGCCTATACGCCCACGATGATCGTCTCGGCCATTGTCATCGTCGCCTACTGCACCATGGGCGGCTTCATGGCGGCCTCCATCACCAGCCTGATTCAGAGCCTGGTCATGACCTTTGCCCTGATCGTGGTTCTGATCTTTGGCATCAACACGGTCGGCGGCTGGGATGCCGTCATCGCCAACGCCAAAACCGTCCCCGGCTATCTGGACTTCTTCGCCAGCACCAACATCCTGTCCGACAGCCCCGGGGTCTATGACGGCGTGACCATTCTCTCGACGCTCGCCTGGGGTCTCGGCTATTTCGGCATGCCCCACGTTCTGATCCACTTCATGGCCGCCAACGATGCGAAGAACATCAAGACCAGCCGCCGCATTGCCACCTCCTGGGTTGTCATCTCGCTGAGCGTCGCCGTCATCATCGGCATTGTCGGCTTCGGCATGGTCCGTGTCGGCGCCATTGAGGGCTTTGCCAGCAGCTCGGAGGCCGAATCGGTTCTGGTCCGTGCCGCCGCACTGATGAGCCAGAAGAACGTTTTCTTCGCCATCATCGCCGGCATTATTCTCGCGGGTATTCTTTCCGCTACCATGTCCACCGCGGATGTCCAGCTGCTGGCCGCCGCCTCGGGCATTACCCAGAATCTGCTGCTCGACGTCTTCGGCATCAAGCTGGACGAAAAGAAGAACCTGATGGTCGCCCGCCTCGGCGTCATCGCCGTTGCCGTCGTCGCCGTGTTCTTTGCGATGGACCCCAACAGTTCCATCTTCCGTGTGGTCTCCTTCGCCTGGGCCGGCTTCGGTGCTACCTTTGGGCCCATCATGCTCTTCTCGCTGTTCTGGAAGCGCTGCAACAAGTACGGCGCCATCGCCGGCATGCTCTCCGGTGCGGTGATGATCTTCGTGTGGAAGTTCGGTGTCCGTCCCCGCGGCGGTGCCTGGGACATCTACGAGCTTCTTCCCGCCTTCGTGGTCGGCTGCATCATGATCGTCGTGGTCAGCCTCCTGACCAAAGCGCCGGAAGACGAAATCGTCAAGGAGTTCGAAAGCGTCTGACCCTCTCTTTCGCTTTCCTTTCGCCTCATCCTTCCTTTAAAGGGCAGCCCCGCGGGCTTTTCGGTCCGTGGGGCTGTTCTTTCTCTGTCTGCTGTTTCTGTTCAGCGCTTGCTGCTCTGCCGCCAGATTTTCTGCTCCTCTGCTGCCTTGATCAGATCCTCGCGGAAATCTGGGTGGGCAATACCGATCAGGGCCTCCGCACGCTGCCAGGTCGTCTTTCCCGGCAGGGCGGCAATGCCGTACTCGGTCACGATAAAGGGCGCCTGCGAACGGGGCGTGGTGATGATGTCGCCTTCGCTGAAGTGCGGCAGGATGTTCGAATGCTTTTTCCCTTCCCTGTCGGTGAAGGTCGCGTGCATGGCAAGGAAGGCCCTGCCGTGCTCGGCCTCCATTGCGCCGGTAATAAAGTCCACCTGTCCGCCGGTCCCGCTGATCTGGCGCAGGCCGACAGACTCGCTGCTGACCTGCCCGAACAGATCGACGGCAATACAGCCGTTGATGGAGATGAAATCGTCCAGCTCGCGGATCACCTGCGGGTCATTGACATAGCGCATCGGCGCGCTCAGGATGCTTTCGCTGTGGTCCAGATAGTCGTAGAGTTCCCGCGAGCCGTTGCACACTGAAAAGATGCCCTTGCCGCGGTGGACCTTCTTCCTGCTGTTGGTGATTCTGCCCGCCCGGCAGAGGTCCAGATACCCGTCGCTCATCAGCTCGGTATGCATGCCGAGGTCTTTGACATCCGATTCTGCAATCATGCTGCCGATGGAATTCGGAATGCCGCCGATGCCGAGCTGCAGCGTGCAGCCGCTGGTGACATACGGAAAGATGTAGGAGGCTATTTCCCGGTCGATGTCCGTAGCCGCAGGGCTCTTGACAGTCGGCACGGGCAGCTCGCTCTCCACCAGGCAGCTGACGTCCCGGATATTGATGTGGTCATTTTCGATTCCCGTGATCGTCGGCATCGTCGGGTTCACCTCGACAATGACACGCTCGGCCGCATCCACGATCTCCTGTGTGGCTGCGTTGCTGAGGCCGTATGAGAAGTTCCCGTTTCGGTCCATGGGCGATACCGTGATCATTGCGACATTCACCGGGGCATAGCCTTTGCGGTAATAGCTGCCGTATTGGCGGAACAGCATCGGGCTGTGAAAAGCGCGCCCCTGGTCAAGGTACTTCCGGTCGATGCCCGAGCAGTGCCACAGGTTATAGGTAAAGGAGTGGCCGGGGTCATTTTCCACCGTGGCGATCGGAACCATCGAAATGGAGCTGCGGATCTTTACGTCCTTCAATTCTCCCGAACGGGCAGACAGGGCTCTGTCCAGCAGCTGCGGATACGAGCAGGTCTGGCCGTAATCCACCCAGTCGCCGTCCCTGACGATGCTGACCGCCTCTTCCGGGGTCTTCCGCTTTTCGGCATACATCGCCTGATAGTCCATGATTTCCTCCTGTCCGGTTTTGTTATCTCTCAACCATGACGTCCAGAAGGCTCTGGCGGAAAGCGAACCAGTAAGGTTCCGCACCGGGGGCCGTCACCGCAAACGCCCGGATATCGGTCGGTTCCTTCAGGTTCACGGTAATCCGCACCGGGTCGAAGGTTTCGTAATCGAATTCGCCGACCTGGATCCAGCCGTCCCCGTCATTCACATAGATTTCGCGCGCACCCAGAAACCGATCCTTCCGCGTGCCGTCGCCGCAGATGATCACCTGGTAGTCCAGGGTAAACTGCACGCAGCCGGGCACCGTTTCTGACAGAATGCTGTAAAACTGTTGTGTCCCCGTAAACCGCTGCTTGGACCAGGCCGATGCCGGATCCCCGATGTTGTCGGCATTCGTAAAGCCGGGGCTGCCGAGGGTTTTCTCGATTCCGGGATAGCTGTCCGTCAGGCTGGTGGGATGGACCCATCCGGTACGCACCGTGTTGTCGCTGTCGTGATAGATGATGCAGATAAAGCCCCTCTGCTCTGCCACTGCCAGGACCTTGCTTCCCTCATACGCATAGTTCATCATCCGGTCGCGGTCAATCGCCGGCTGGCGGTAGACATAGGCGCTGTGCTTCCCGCCGACATCGATGTACATGATCTGCGGGCTGTCATAATAGCAGCCCGGGGCCGGCAGGTTGATGAAGTACTGGGCTCCCGCATTCAGAAGCAGCTGCCTGCAGTCGGCAGACCCGTCTCCGTCCGCAAAGCCCGTGAAGGGGACGGATAGGAGGGCCGCAAGCACCAGTACCACGGATAACAAAGTTCGCATTCTTTTCATGGCGTTTCTTGTCGGGCGGATCCGACGCTCCTTTCTTTTTGTCCGCTGCGTTTTTCCCGTCTTCTTTCTGCTGTCAGTATATCATCCCTGCACCCCGTTGGCAACCGACAAAAAACCGGCGAGCTGATTTCAGCCGTCTGATCCGGAGGAAGGATCCTTCATTTGAAAGTTTACTGCCTTATTTTGCTGCAGAATAAGGCAGTAAAGCAAGAGAAGGGTGCAAAAAAAGAGGAGCCGAAGCTCCTCTCTTTTTGTTCGGATTTGTCCGAGATTACTCGTTGATGCCGATGACGACACCCGAGCCGACGGTGCGGCCGCCTTCACGGATAGCGAAGCGGAGGCCGTTCTCGATGGCGATCGGGGTGATCAGCTCGACGTCCATGTCGACGTTGTCGCCGGGCATGCACATCTCGACGCCTTCAGGAAGGGAGATGACGCCGGTAACGTCGGTGGTACGGAAGTAGAACTGCGGACGGTAGTTGTTGAAGAACGGGGTGTGACGGCCGCCTTCTTCCTTGGACAGAACGTAAACCTGGCCCTTGAACTTGGTGTGGGGGTGAATGCTCTTCGGAGCAGCCAGAACCTGACCACGCTCGACGGACTTCTTGTCAATGCCGCGCAGCAGGCAGCCAACGTTGTCGCCGGCTTCGGCATACTCGAGGGTCTTGTGGAACATCTCGGTACCGGTGACGGTGGTCTCGGTGCTCTCGTCCTTCAGGCCGACGATCTCAACCTTGTCGCCGATCTTGACACGGCCACGCTCAACACGGCCGGTAACGACAGTGCCGCGTCCGGAAATGGTGAAGACGTCCTCAATGGGCATCAGGAACGGCTGGTCGGCCTTGCGGTCCGGAGTCGGGATCCAGGTATCGACAGCGTCCATGAGCTCCTTGATGCAGGCATACTCGGGGGCGTTGGGATCGTTGGACTCGCTGACCAGAGCGTTCAGGGCGCTGCCGCGGATGATCGGGGTGTCATCGCCGGGGAAGCCGTAGAAGTCAAGCAGCTCGCGGACTTCCATCTCGACGAGCTC
>ONGJ01000060.1 GCA_900317375.1 uncultured Eubacteriales bacterium | reverse complement strand
TGCCTCAGCAGCCATATGAGATTTGCGGGTACCACAGCACTGCAGTGCTGTGAACTTTCCTTTAATTATTTCATTGTCCTCTTGACGGGATGCAGTTCACCCCGGGATTTAGTGGGGAGCTTTCTGCTCTCTGCGGGCGCCGCGGCCTTTACCAGCTCTCGCGCAAGTTATCAAAGTCGATCGTCTTCCCCACCTTCTTCCAGACCCGCAGCGTGATGAGGCCGACGATTACGATCTGGATCATGTACACAACGGCGACGATTTTCCCTTCCGTTCCCTCCCGCACATAGCTGCCTGCGCCGATCGCCTCGGAGCTTCCGAGCACCAGCGGGAAGGACGCCAGAAAGTCGTAGGCCCCATGGACGAGTGCAAGGGCCCAGATGTTTCGCGTCTTCCAGTAAAGGATCAGAAAGGCAAAGCCCACGATGGCGGTGGACAGCGTTTTCAGGACGGCCTCCAGCACCTCAACTGCGCCCGTCAGCGGGCTTCCGATGACATGCACGGCCCCGAAGATCAGCGAGCTGAAAACGGCGCTCCAGACAAAGACCGCCCTGCTGCTGCGGAACTGACAGATCATCGCGTCGTTCAGGACCGCGCGGAAGCACAGCTCTTCAAACAGCCCGACAAACAGGAACAGCAGCAGCAGCGTGACCAGCCGCAGCAGGATGCCGGGCCTGACCTGGCCCTGCACGACGGTGCCGACGGCGGTCAGCACGCCCGCGATCGCCGCCAGGATCAGAAAGCCCATCAGCTGCCGGATGACATAGCCGGTCTGATTGTCTCCCTGCGACAGGGTCTTCTCTCCCGAGATCAGGCTGAGCAGAAACAGCATCGTCCCGGTCAGGAGGACCCGCAGGACGGCGCGGGTCAGATAGCTTTCCTGCGGCAGCCCGACACCCGCCATGGCGATCATGAGCGCGAGGACCGCCGTCATCATCGGCTGCCTTTTCAGGAATTCAAAAAAACGTGTCATGCTCATCTTCCTTTCCGGTTCCGATCTGTCTTTACTATATCACACCCATTGTCAGAATACAATCACGCACGGCCGGTGAAGAACGCCCCGCAGCTTCTCTGTTTTCGGCTCTTGCCAAGCTTTCCGTTTTCCCATATAATGGATATTAGGCGCGGCTTCGCGATCCCGGGGATTCCGCCGCCGCATCCGATTTCCATTCAGGAGGATCGATACCATGACCCGGAAGGTTCTTTTGACTTCCCTGAGCGATATGGGGCACAGCCTGTCGCCCCGGTATTTTTCTGTTCGCGGCGAATTCGGCTATTATTACTGCGACGCGCTTCTGGACGCCGAGGCCAGCATCAAGGCCGCCCTGGCGCGCTTCAGCATCGACGAGATCATCATCCTCGGCAGTACCGGCTCCTATGACGAAGGGGACGAGCTGAGTACCATCCCCCTCAGCCACGGGCGAAGCCTGTATTCCGCGGACAAGTCGACGCTTTCCAGCTACGGCCTCCTGCAGTACCGGATCGCCCAGTTTGCCGATGAACTGTCCCTGGACTGGAAGGCGGAGGACGGCCTGCCCCCTGAGACGCGCGAGCGCCTGATTGCCTTTATCAAAGAGTTTCGGGAGAGCGATGCCGAGCTGAAGGACCGGAAGCCCAACCGGCTGTTTGACGTGCTTTCGCAGAACGCACAGCTGTATGATCGTTTCTGGGACGCGTTCTTTGAACGCTTTCCCGAGCTTCGCGACGACGCCGCCTCCTGCGAGCAGTGGGTCAAGGGCTATCTCTACGCCGAGCTGAAGCCATCTGCCAAGCTCGAGCTTCTGCCTGTCAACGAGGGCGCGCGCATCCGCCTGATCCCGTCCGATCATGCGGTGGACAACGAACAGTGGGTCGACCGCATGATGTCGATGCAAAAGTCCATCGTCGAAGAGCAGCGGGACATCGACCTGTATGTTTCCCTGAGCAGCGATGACGTCGCGAACACCTTCGTCCTCATGAACATGCTGGATATCCTGGTTTCCATGCCGGACAGCGGCGTCAACCTGAAGCGGCTCTTCACCGTGCGCAGCGAAAGGAGCCAGCTGACCGCGGCCATCAGCGATGATTCCAGCGGTTTCGGCGTCACCGAGTTGGTCCACGCGTCCCGCGCCTTTCTGAATTACGGCAAGGCGGACATGATCGTGAATATCTGGGAAAGAAGCGGCATACGCAGCGAGAGCATCTCCAGCCTGGTTTACGCCATGCGCCACGTGGATGTGGGCCTTTCCATGTGCAACATCCCCGAGGTGGAAGCCGGCATTCTCCGCTTGCGGCAGCTCTTCGCGGATAAAAAGGTCTGGCTGGATTTCGGCTCCCACGGCATGCTGTTCAGCGTGATTGTCGAAGGCATCCGCCAGGACTACGGAAGCCTGCTGGAGGGCGACGGTGCGATCCCCTTCATTGATCTGGTAAAATGGGCCTACCGGCATCAGTTCTACCAGCAGACCCTGACCCTGATCGAGTCCAAAGCCCCCGAGAATCTGGTGAATACCGGGCTCTTCTACTACTGTGATGACGAGAAGAAGGCCCCTCAGATCACAAAGCTGTTTGCCGAGCAGCGGCTCGAGCTGAAGTCCTATGAATACTATAAGATGGAGAATATTGAGCACTACTTCATCAAAACCTACGGACGCGGAAGGGTCCGGGGCGGCGGCCGGGACAGTGACCCGCAGCGCGAGTACGCCGCCATGAGGACGAAATCCGTTGACAACAGGGATCCCTCTCTGATCACGGGCATCACCGCCTGCAGCAGCAGGGAGACGCTGATGAACCTGCTCTTCGCGTATTATCACATCGGCGACGTGCGCAACAAGATCAACCATGCCGAGACGACGAAGCTCGGCGATAGCCGCCTGGTTGTATCAGAAAGCGATGAAAGCGCCGCCCTGGTCCGCACGAAGGACAGCGTCGATTTCTTCATCGAAAGCTATGAAAAAGCCGTCGCCGAGCTGCAGGGCAAAAAGCCCCGTGTCGTCCTGATCTCCTCGGACGATGTCCGCAGGGCCGCCGAGAATATGAGGCAGAATCCCCGCAGGGAATCCTGATGCCGCCGCAGCAGAACATAGAAAAATATGAAACCGGGAGGTGAATGATGCTTTTCCTAAACCGACGCCGCACGCCGGCCGATCAGAGGGGCCGGCAGAAAGCCGCAGGCGAGATCTCCTTTTTCCTCAGGCTTCTGATGGTTCCTTTCCTTCCTGTTATTGTCCTCTTTAAACTGTTTTTCGGCCGCGAATAGGTGCCGGCGTTCTCCCCCTGCATGCAAAAATGCCCCGCTTCGGCGGGGCATTGCTGTTTGATCCGGGTTTTGCTCTCCTCAGGTCTGCAGCGGGACCAGCAGACGGGTGCCGGCGCTGACGGCAGTCAGCGCCGGGTTCAGTTCCTGGATGACGGCGACCGTGGTGTTGAAGCGCATGGAGAGGGACCGGAAGTCGTCGCCCTGTCGGGCAGTATAGACGATGACGGAGCCGGTATAGGCGCCGCCGGAGACAAAGGCAAGTTCGTTTTCATCCAGAGGGATCATCTCATTCGGCATGATGCTTCTCCTTCCTGCACATTTTTTTGACATGATACCACGTTTTCTGTCACAAAACAAGCACACAACCTGAGCCCTGCCGTCAGCCATCCGGCGGCTGAGATCGCCGCCCCCGATATCCAATAGACGGCCGTGAGCGGGTTTTCGGTTCCGTAGATGGCCAGAATCCCCTGCACGATGCTCCCGACAGTGAGCGCTGCCGCACCTGCGTGGATGAGCGCTGCCGCCCGGTACGGGAAGGGCCAGCCTGCTCTCCGGATCAGGAAAAACGGGACCACTCCAAGCATGAGCGGAAACGCAAACGCATAGATCATGAAATACGAATAGACCTCATGGCTGAAGCATTCATACACCGCGCCGAACAGGGCGCAGAACACCGTCGCCGCGAGATAGCCTCCGATCACGGCGGTATACATTTTCTCTGAGCCGGACTTATCCGATGTAAACAATGTCGCTCACGCTCCTCTCCTTGATGCTTCTTCCCGCGGTGGGGTTGTTGACGACCCGGCCGCTGAACACCATGGTCGACGACCCGCCGCCGTCCAGGTTGTATGCCGTCTTTGCCCCTTTGCTCTGAAGAAAGCTGGCCAGCTCATACAGGGACAGGCCCTCGCTCTCTTCCGTCCGGCCGTCCGAGACGACGAACAGATAGTGCAGCTCATCGATCACCGCGATCGCCGTGCGCGGGTTGCTGGCTTTGGCCCGCCCGACCTCCTCGCTGGCTGAGACGGAGATCTCGCCGTTTTCAATCAGCGCCGGGCCGAAGCTGAGCACCTGCTGCGCCCCGTCTTCGAGCAGTTCCTCCGCCGTGACCTCCGCTTCCCGGATGATTGCGAAGCTGCCGTCGCCATAGATCACCAGGTCCTCCGCTCCCTTTTTTGCTGTGCTCCGATAGAGGACGCCGTTTCGGATCACATAGCCCGACTGCTTTGCGCCGTAGAAATCGCCGTTGATCGCGAGCACCGCGTTGACGCTTTCCGCGATGCCTGACGTCGTATCCGTCACATTCCGCCCGTAGGTGTTGTCCGCGAAGGCGGTTTGTAGATATGCCGCCGATGTAAGCTGCACATCCGCAACATACACCGTGGTGCCGTTTATCCGTTCTTCCGTGATCTGAACGGACACGTTCCCGTCCTGATAGCAGTTCTCCGTCGTCATGCGCTCTGCGCTCCCGTCTTCTGTCTGCGGGGACGACAGCAGCGAGATGCCGCCGGTCTCCACGGCCGACTCTGCGGCGTCATCGGCAGGCCGGCTGCCGATCGGCTGCGTTTCGGCTGCCGCCTCGATTCTTCGTTCGATCACGAAAGTGTCGAGCAGCACGTAGACGGTGAAAAGCAGCAGTACGCTCAAAAACACGCCCAGGAACAGATTATGCTTTCTTGTCATCTTTTGTTCTCCTTCAGCCGGCTGAACGCTGGTATGTCCCCAAACTCCGGGCCATCCGGAGCGTAAAAAAGTGGGACCGCACCTGACTGCGATCCCACTGTAACGCTCGAACCTTAGATGAACTTAAAACCGTCCTGCATTCCGTCTCGCTTTCCGTCCTGCATTCCGTCCCGCTTTTGCGCGCTGCCCGCCCCGTCAGCAGAGACAGTGAAATCCCCCGCGGCTGCAGAAATCCCGCAGTGCCTTTTTCTGCCGTCGGTCAAGGCATTGCGGGCTTCCGTATTGCGCCCTCTCGGGCGCCCGCAGGCGCCCGGGGGCACAGCTTCTTATTCCGCGGGTTCCGCTTCCGCGGTCGGGTCGGCGAAGACTGCGTTCTGGCCGTCCCAGGTCAGATCGAAGAACTGCGTATAATAGGTTCTGTCCAGCATATCCTTGATCGCATAGCGCAGACGGTACTGTCCCGCCGGAAGCACCGTGTCCTCCACCGACAGATCCATCGTGAAGGGGATCGGATCGCTGTACTTCATGTCGCCGATTGCATTCTTGTAGCCCTTGTCCGCCAGATAGTCGCTGTATACCGGCCTGCAGACGTCAAAGTCCATCCCGATCAGCTCCAGCGGCGAGAAGGTGTTGCGGTCGACGAGGCCCGTGGACGAGTTGTACTCGTCCCAGATGCCTTCCAGATCGTAGTTCACATCCTGCGCGCCTGCCGCCTCTTCGGCGTCTGCGGCGTCCGCTGCTGCCGTGTCAGGCGCGGCATCGTTCAGGTCCTCCGGATACTCCGCCAGGATGCGCAGATTGAAAATCTTGAATCCGAACAGGCGGATCGGCGCCTGCAGCAGCACCTTGCTGCCCATCACGTCCTGGCTCTGGATGCTCAGGAACTCGCCGTCGATGGCAGGCCACTTCCCGGTAAAGTTGGCCGTAAAGCTGACCTGTTCATCCGTCATATCCAGCAGCTTCACATCCTCGCTCTCGCCGAGGGCGTACCAGTCCTTGTCCTGCTCGTTAAAGCGCTGCAGCTCGTAGCGCAGATAGCCGCCGCTGCTGATGCCGGAATAGATGTTCAGGCTCGTCTGGCTCAGGTCCTCGCTGACACCGGCGTCATACTTGACCGTGTAGAGCTCGTTCTTCAGCTGCGGGATCTCGCCGACCACGTCGGTGACCCATTCCGGCGCATCCCATTTCAGGTTGACGGCATCCAGGAAGGCCAGCTGCCAGGGGTTGCTGCAGCTGCGCGCCAGGCGGTCCAGCCTGCCCCTGCCGTCGTCGCTGTACTGCATATAGACGGACAGCCCGTGGCAGTAGGGGTGATAGGCCTGGCGGATGCTGTAAAGCACCGCGTCGTCCACCGCGTTCTCCACCGCGATCCCGGTCTCTTTCGAGATGCCGCCTTTCATGGCTCTGCGTGCCAGATCGTACAGATCCCACATCTCGGTGGACATGAAGCGGTCCGTGGTGCTGACGGCGTTCAGATACACCCCGAAGGCCTCAGGATCCGGGATCAGGCCGACGACTTCCTTCATAAACGCGTTGAAGGCGTCCGCCACCGCGTCGATCTTGCTCAGGTCGATCAGCGAGAAGGTCAGGCTCTTGCTGTAGAGGTCGTTGTCGCCCTCGGCATACAGGATCTGGGTCGCGTCGCAGATGGTTCTTCCGAGGCGTGCGGGGCCGCATTCCGGTTCGTCGTACAGGCACTGCAGCCACTCTTCATAGTTGCTTCCCAGTCCGGGCAGCGTCTCCTCCGAGGCTGCCAGATAGTCCGCATAGGGCGCGACCGCCTGTGCGGTCTCGAGGCTTGCCATCAGGCAGGTGTCGGTCATCAGCAGGTTAAAGTGCACGCCGCCGTTTTTCAGGGCGCGGTTCAGCCCTTCCAGGCTCATGATCGCGTAGTCGTGCAGTTCGTCCGCGATCAGGCCGGAGGCGCTGCCGCCGCCGTGATCCCACAGGTTCAGCATGTACTTCTCCGCCGGATAGTACTTGGCGCCCCACTGGATAAAGTCGCTGAGCGTCGTGTGCTTCGCCATGCTGGCAAGCTCCAGCTCCTCCACGAGGGTAAAGCCGTTCTCGTCCCAGGTCCAGCGCTGCAGGCGGTCCGGGGCGATGTCCATGCCGACCTCGTCCTTTGCCTGCCAGCTCTCCGCGCCGCCGGTCTGGATCAGCACGTTGACCTTCTCGTTGGGAACCGTGTTGGCGATCATCTTGAGGTTCGTGGTGGCCATGCCGCCCTCCGACTCGAGATCCGTCCCGCAGAGATAGATCATCACGGTCCATGCGGCCGGCTCCTTCGGCGTCAGCTCAGCCGGCGCCTCTTCCGCTGCTTCCGCAGCTTCTTCCGCAGGTGCGGCATCTTCTGCCGGTGCAGCTTCCTCCGCCGCCGCGGCTTCTTCCGCCGGTTCCGTCTCAGCGCCGTCTGCCAGTGCGAAGGGCATCATGCTGCCCAGCATGCACAGAATCAGCACCAGGCTGAGCCATTTTGACAGTTTTCTCACGTTTTTCTTCCTTCCTTTCTTTTACGCGGCCGCTTCGAATTCCTCCGCGGTGTATGCGTCGATCATTTCGTTGTTCAGGCTGATTTTCTCCAGGAAGAGGTTCATGAGGTCCTTTTCGGCGATCAGGCCGTCCGCATTCACCGCGACGCCCTCAAACGAGAGCGGGATGATCATGGGCGGTACCTCCAGGGACAGGGGCTGAATCGAGCGCAGCTGATCGACGCTCTGGTAGACCAGGTTGACCTTGAAGAAGGAGGCGCCTTTCTCATTCACCCAGCGTTCAAACACCACTTTGCAGCCGATGGGCGTTGTCGGATGGATGGCGCCCGTCGTCTCATAGTCCTCCACGCCAAGGGCCGCCAGGACGCTGGTGACCGTGGAATCGTGCCCGCACAGGAACGAGAACTCCCTCCCCTGCGCGTTCAGCTCGGCATAGAGCTCCTTCAGCATGGGGTTGGCCTCGTTGACGGCCGCGGACGGCGCGCTGAACAGGATCTCTTCATAGGTTGCCAGGACCTTTCCGATGGTTCTCCAGTCCTCGAAGCTCAGCTCATGCCCGAAGGCCGCCTTCAGTTCGTCCGGCTCCTCGTAGTACTGCAGCGCCAGGGCGTCCGCGACCGAGGTGGCGATCTTGATGGGGCCCGACATGGTGGCTTCCACGCCCTCGCCGAGGTTCAGCACCGTCTCGTCCTCCAGCAGGTTGCCGTAGGCGCCGCTGCGGTAAGCCTCGCTCTCCTCCATGTCGGCGACCTCGATCAGCAGGCTGATCGCGTCGCGCAGCGACTCGCTGTATCCGCTCAGGCCTTCTCCGCCGCCCCGTTCGGCGACCTCCGCCCGGATGTCGGCCTCATAGGCATCGTTCATGAACGTGAGCACCGGCACGAAGACGCCGTCCACGCTGTTATAGTCCACATGGCGCTCGACGGGCACCACGGCCACCGGCAGAAGCCCTGCCGAGAAATAGTGCGCCGTTGCCTGGGTGCGCTGATAGCCGTTGGCGTAGAAACGGACCGCGCCGTCCTTCGGGATATAGTTCTCCGGGAAGAGGCCCTCATTCTCCAGCCACAGGCGGAAGTACTGGCCCATGGTCGTCTCCAGCATCGCGCCGCGCAGGGACAGCTCGCCCGGGTTCGAGGTCCACTGGAACCACTCGTGCGGGGTGATCTCATCGAGGACCGATCCTTTTTCCGACAGGGGCGAACGGATGTTGTGGCGGCTGAGCACCACGACCTGTTTCAGGCTGTAGTTCGACGTGTCTGCGGGTGCGCCGCCGCCGCAGTTTTGGCAGCAGCAGCATTTCTCGCAGCAGCCGCAGCCATCTGCAAAGCCCTGCGCGCCCAGGGCGCAGAACAGTGTCAGGCACAGCAGCAGTGCCAGCAGTTTCTTGCTCGCGGTTTTCATTCTTGCGTTTTTCCTTCTTTCTTTTATAAAATTTTTCGGGGTGATCCTGCCTGTCCCGGCCGCGGGAGCGCGTTGTCTTTCTTCTTTCCGAAGGGCTCTGTCCGGCTCTTCCTGCCGCTTTTCATCCCGTTCCCGGCGCAGACCGGTATTCCGGTACATCGCAAAAAACATGAAGTGGGGCTGGCACAGTCACTGCTTCATGTTTTTTTCACAGGATTTTGCTGTTTTGTTGATTATAACAGAACCGTTCCAAAATGTCTACATTTTGTATCAATTTCTCTGTTCTCTTGCCTTGCGCGGAAGACTGTGATATAGTAACTGCGGCAGGCGTGCAGCCGCCCCCTGCCGTTCTTTTGAACCACGCGGTATGACAAGGAGGGAAACACGATGCATAACAAAGAGAACGATAAGAAACGCCCGCTCGACGCGGAGAAGCTGCCTGAGGGCTTCGATGCCGGGGTCGTTGGCGGATCGGCGATTAACGCCTGCAATTTCAACACGGCGTTTAACGGAAGCAATTTCAACACGGCAGTTTTCATCAACACACCCCAGACTTTCCCGGACGCAGAGTGACCGCCCTGCGGAAAGAATGTGACGGATGTCTTCAGTTTCTGAAACAAGTATGAAAAAGCAATCCATCCCTGCCGGTGAAGCCGAAACACCGGTCAGCCTCAGCGTCTGTCTGATCGTCAAAGATGAAGAGCGGGTTTTGGGGCGTATCCTGTCCGCGGCTGTCCAATTTGCGGATGAGCTGATCGTTCTGGACACCGGGTCCACGGATAAAAGCAGAGAGATTGCCGGCGAATACACAGATCTTGTTTTCGAAGAGCCCTGGCAGAACAGTTTTGCCGGGGCTCGTAATTTTGCCGCCTCGAAAGCAGGCTGTGATTTTGTCATGTGGCTCGATGCCGACGACGTGATGCGTCCGGAAGAGATTGAGAAGCTGCTTGCCCTCAAGAAACGGCTGACGCCGCAGACGGATGCGGTGTTCATGACCTACCGCAACGATGGCTTCCTCTGCGACCTGGGGCTCCGGGACAGGATCCATCGGCGGGCGCTTGCCTGCCGATGGGAGGGCGATATTCATGAGGCGATCCCCCTCGGTGAGGGCATGAACCTCATGTTCTGCCCCGAGATCACGATCATTCATAAAAAGGAACAGGTCAACGAGCCGAACCGGAACATGCGCATCTTTGACGGCGTGAGGCGCGCAGGGCGGCTGTCCGGGGCCTATATGCTCTCCTATTACGTCCGCGAGCTGGCGGTTCGGGACGAAACCGAACGGGCCCTGGCCGCGTGGGAGCAGCTGCTTCAGACCGGGCCTTCCGCCCACCGGGTCCAGTACGCACTGGTGTTTCTGACCGGGATGCTGCTCCGGCAGAAGGCGTATGAGAAGTGCCGGCAGCTGATTGACACCGCCGTTGAGCAGTACGGGGTTCCGCTGTCCGCCTTTCTCTGCTATCATCTGGGTCTGGCTGCCGAAGGCCTGGGCGACTTCAAAGAAGCCGACAGGCAGTACAGGCTGGCAACAGAGATACCGGTCGACATTTCCGGCGGCATGATTGCGTTCACGGGATATGATGATTATCTGCCCTGCCTGAAGCTCTGTGCCCTTGCCTATGACCGCGGTGAGACCGATGAGTCCGAGGCCTGGAACAGCCGGGCCGGCCGGGCCTGGCCGGAAGGCAGGGCCTGGCGCATCAACCGCGAGCGCTTTTTCACGCCCCCTCTCCCGTCCGGAAGAGAGCCGCTGGTGAGCGTGATCATGCCGGCCTACAATGTAGAGGCCTATGTATCCGAGGCGATTTCTTCCGTTCTGGACCAGTCCTGGCAGAATTTTGAGCTGATCATCGTGGACAACGCCTCCACGGATGCGACCTGCGACGAGATCCGTCGCTTTTCCGACCCGCGGATCCGCTTTCTGCAAAATGACCGCAACATCGGCGTGGCCGGATCCACGAACCGTGCCATCGGCGTCAGCAGAGGCGAGTATCTCGCGCTGATGGACGCGGATGACGTTTCCCTGCCGGGCAGACTGCAGGCGCAGCTCACGGCGATGGAAAACGACCCCGGGATCATGGTTCTGGGCACGGCGTCCTCCGTGATCGACCCGGAGGGAAAGGCCGTCGGCTGTACTGCGGCCCTGCCGGACTCTCCGAAATACTTTCAGGCAAGACTGCTGCTGGGCAATCTGGAATTCTGCAACTCCACGGCGATGATCCGAAAGTCCTTTCTGGACCGGCATCACCTCTCCTACCGCGAGGGAGTTCCCGGCCTGTCGGACTACCGTTTCTATATGGAGGCCTCGAAGCTGGGCGCGATCTCGTGCCTTGCGGACATTCATCACCGCTACCGCGTGCACGGCGGCGGGATCACGGCCACAACCCGGCGCGAGATGCCGGCGGAACGGGCGAGGATGTACAACCGCATCCGCTGTGATTCTCTGCGCATGAGCGGCGTGCGGCTGAATGCGCAGCAGGAAAGCCTGCTAGGCCGCCTCCTGCCCGAGAACGTGCTGCCGGTCTGGAACCGGCACGAGCGCGATACGCTGACGGCTCTCTTCGCCGAGATCAGGCAGCAGCTTGCCGCAGCCGCTTTCCCCGCGATGCGCGAGCTGGACGACATCCTGTGGCGGATCCTCAACCATTGACACGTCCGGCCGGGAAAGGAATACGGACATGGATGTTCTTCTGATTCTTGCCGCGGGCAAGGCATCGCGTTTCGGCGGCTATCCGAAAGCGTTCTGCATGATTGACGGCAGCTGCGCGGCACAGCGGACGGTCCGTCTCGGCGGCAGGTATTTCGACCGGACCTATCTGGTGCTCAACAGCGAGACCTGGCCTGCGTACCACGATGCCGTTCAGGGCTGCAGGACGCTCGCGATACGGACGGGGCAGGGTGATGCCCATTCCTTCCTGCGCGCTGCGAGAAGGATCCGCGAGGACTGCGGCGCGGACAGGATCACCCTCTGCTGGGGGGATACCGTTTACCTGGATGATGCCGCCTTCCGAAAAGCGGCCTCCCTGCCCGGGACGGCGTTTGCAGACTGTGCCGGGATCAGCTTTGCCTCCGAAGACCCGCAGCCCTATGCCTGGTACGAGACGGACGGGCCCTTCATCCGATGCTCCCGTTTCAGAAGCAGGGACGGTGCGGTGGACAGAGGGCTTCACGACCAGTCGCTCTTTACCTTTCCTGCCGATACCATCTGCCGCCAGCTTGAACAGTACATGACGGCGCTGGGTTACCGCGACGAAGAAGATTACATCAGCGGGGATGTCTCGAACGAGATGAAGCTGCTGGATGCCTTCACCTATTTCTACGGGAACCGGCACCGGGGCCTGCTTCCGATGAAGGTGATGCTTCTCGCGCCGGGCACGAGCTGCTCCTTCAACACCGCGGAGGAGCTGGAAGCAGTCAGAGAGAAAGCCGCAAGGGCCGCCGCAGACGGCAGCGGCAGAGCGGACCTTTTCGATCCGGAAGGCTTCCGCGGCACGTATGTGTTCGATCTTGACGGGACGCTCTGGGATGAACGGGCCGACGACAGGGGCAAAGAGGTCGGCGAAGAGAACCTGAACCTCTTCCGCGGCATCATCCTTTCCGGCAACAGCTATGAGCATGTGCGGGACGTGTTCAGGCGCTGCTATCATCAGGATGCCGTCGTTGATATCTATTCCGACTTCGGCAATGTCCATTTCACGTCGGCTGACGGCACCGTGGATGTCCTCACCGAGGCATACCGCGTCGAGCCGGCGGCAGCGGCGGCGCTGGAGAACGTGCCGGCGTTCCGGGGCAAGGTTCGCGTGCGCGGCGAAGGCTGTGTCGTCACCGTCAAGCCGCTTGAAAACCGCGAAGCGCTGCTGCAGCAGGCACACGAGGCCCTGTCCGCCTTCGGTGACAGATACGAGGCAAAGATCGCCGGACACACGTCGATCGATGTGACGGTGAAGGGATATGATAAAAAGACCATGCTTCGCGAGATTATGAAGAAGCATGGCCTGAAGGCAGAGGATATCGTCTATGTCGGCAACGAGACCGAAAAGGGCGCGGAGGCGAACATCCGGGAATTGGGCGTCAAAACGCTGCAGGTGGATGATATCTATGAATGCCGCGCGCTGCTGAAGGCACTGCACAGCCGGATCCGGCCGGAATAGAACCGGCGCGCTGCGGCTGACATCATGAAAAATCGGGGGCGGTTCCTGTGGTGTGGAACCGCCCCCGGTGTTTGCTTTTCGGTCAGTGCAGGTTGTTGATATAGTCCGTCAGGGCCTCGCGGTCGTAGAAGGTCTCGGGGAAGGCAAGGGTGAAGTCGGGCTCCGCACCCTGGTCGATGTCATAGAACGAGCCGTTCTTGGTGAAGGCCAGGCGGTTGGGGCCGGAGATGCGGAAGAGGCTGCCGTAGGCGGTGCTCATCGGCAGGACGACGCAGCTTCCGCCGCCCGAGGTGCGGCCCAGCAGCGTCACCTGTTCGGAATTTTTGAACTCGCTGGCGCAGCAGGACATGGTGGCGCTGCGGGCGG
>ONGJ01000056.1 GCA_900317375.1 uncultured Eubacteriales bacterium | reverse complement strand
GACAGGTTTCTGTCTCGTTTTTTGTCGTTTAGGTTGCATTTCCAACAACAAAATGCTATAATAATAGACGAAAATTGTTGGTTACTGTGCGAAAGGGGGGGGGGTAAACGGAATGTCAGGCCGGACTTACAATGCCGATCTTCACGATCAGGCTTGTAATGAACTGGGATTGCTTTTCATTACAAGGGCCGTTTTCAGCAACGCCTTGCTGAAAACGGCCGCACATGTTTGCCCACTTGTCAAGTGTTTTCTACTTTTTTCAAAAAACCGTCAAAAGAAAAATACCCCGTACCTTTCTTTGGTACGAGGTATCTTTCCTGTCATCTTATCTTAATGACATTGGCCGATTGGCGGATTTTTTATTTCTCGAGGCGGTCCAGACTGCCCTGCAGAGTTTCCGGGCGGAGGGCTGCCGCCAGGGCCTCTTCCGGCGTCCGGCACAGGCGCACCAGACCGAGGCAGTTTGCGCTCATAAAGCCCCCCTCCACCATGCGCTGCAGCAGATCCAGCAGCGGCGTATAGAATTCATCCGTATTCATCAGCACCAGCGGCGCGCTGACCAGCCCCAGCTGTTTCAGCGTGACAGTCTCAAAAAACTCGTCCATGGTACCGATGCCGCCCGCCAGACAGATGAAGGCATCACTGAGGGCGAGCATCTTTTCCTTGCGCTCGGCCATGCTCGCGGTCAGGATCATCTCGCTGCAGTTGTCCAGCAGAAAGCCCGGGTCCAGAAACATCTCCGGCGCAATCCCGACCACCCGGCCGCCGGCATGCAGCGCCCCGCGGGCGCAGGCACCCATCAGACCGTCCCGGCCGCCGCCGAAAACAAGGGTATGCCCGGCCTCGGCAATCAGCCTGCCGAGCGTCTCCGCATCCTGAAAATAAACCTCGCACGGCTGGTTTGACGACGCGCCGTAGATACAGATGTTCATCCTTCCGTCCCTCCCGGCTTTTTTCTGTCAGTATAGCATCCCTGCCCCTTGTACCGCAAGGGGAAAACCTGTATATTTTCGAAATTATTCAGAGAAAGATGCATAAAAAACGGAAAACCCCAAGTTCTCACCGAATATTGTTGCAAAAGCGCTTGACATTGCAGGGGCAGAGTGCTATGATGCGCAATATCCCGTTGAGGGACCCAAATTGTCAAAATGAAGGAAAGATGAGGAAAACAGCATGAAAAAGTATGCAAAGCTGATCTGCGCCGTTCTGGTGCTGGCGCTGGCCCTGGGCCTTGGCGCCTGCGGCAAGCCTGCCGAGCCGAAGAACGCCCTGGAAAAGATCAAGGCCGAAGGCGTCCTGACGGTCGCCCTTTCGCCCGACTTCAGCCCCATGGAGTTCGTTGACTCCTCCAAGACCGGCCAGGACCAGTATGTCGGCTTCGACGTGACCCTTGCCAAGTATCTGGCCGAAGAGCTCGGTGTCAAGCTCGAGATCCAGGCCATGAGCTTCGATGCCTGCCAGACCGCCGTCTCCACCGGCTCTGTCCCCATGTCCATCTCCGGCTATTCCTGGACTGAGACCCGTGCCGAGAACTATGACCTCTCTGACTACTACTATGCCGGCGAGAACGAGACAGAGCAGGTCCTCCTGATCCGTGCCGCGGATGCCGAGAAGTACACCAAGCCCGAGGACTTTGACGGCAAGGACGTCGGTGCCCAGAACGCCTCCCTGCAGATGCAGCTCGTGACCGAGCAGCTTCCCAATGCCAAGTGCGTCACCATCGGTGAGATCGGTGTCGGCGTTCTCGAGCTTCAGAACGGCAACATCGAGGCCCTGGCGGTTGCCGACGGCAACGGTACCCAGATCATCGCCAACAACCCCGACCTCGTCAAGTGCAGCTGGCAGTTTGACGTCAAGGCCGAGTACGAGGCCAACGTCGTCATGATGCACAAGGACGAGCCCGAACTGCTTGCCGCCGTGAACGCGGCGCTCAAGAAGGCCTATGACGGCGGCCTTTACGCCGGCTGGTATGCCGATGCGCTTGAGCTCGCGGCCAGCGCCAGCGCCATTGAGGTCACGGTCGAAGACTGAGAAGCCTCTGAACGCATGACAGGTTCATAACAACACGGGGCGCCCCGCTTGGAGCGCCCCCAAGTTTTGACCGGGGAGGATATCGATGAATTTTGCAACCATTGGACAGAATATCGTCAAGCTGTTCATCAAATACTGGGACAAGTTCCTGATCACGGGTCTGGAATACACCCTGTCCCTCGCAGCGATCACCGTCTGTGTCGGCGCGGTGTTCGGCGCGCTGATCGCCCTGATGCGCATGTCGCGTATCGCGCCCCTGCGCTGGATCGCTGCCGTCTATACCGAGATTATCCGCGGCACGCCGATGCTGCTGCAGCTGTATCTGTTTTACTTTGCGCTGCCCATGCTGATCCCGATTCTGAACAAGCAGCAGTATGCCTGCGTGGCCATCGCGCTGACCTGCAACAGCGCGGCCTACGTGTCCGAGATTTTCCGATCCGGCATTCAGGCCGTCGACATCGGCCAGACCGAGGCGGCGCGCAGCCTGGGCCTCAGCCAGAGGCTGACCATGACTGAGATCATCCTGCCGCAGGCCATCAAGAACATTCTGCCGGCGCTGGCCAACGAGTTTATCATGGTCATCAAGGACACCTCGCTGGCCTCCACCTTCTTCATCGGCGATCTGATGACCCAGTGCCTGCTGGTCAAGGGTGCCACCTATCTGACGATCGAGCCGCTGATCATCGTCGGCATCATCTATTTTGTCCTGACCTTTATTCTCAGCAAGGGCGTTGCTGCCATGGAAAGGAGGATGCGCCGTGGAGATATCCGATAACAAAAAGCTGATCGAGGTCCAAAACCTGAAGAAGTATTATAACGGCGAGAGCATCAGGGCCCTCGACGGTGTCAGCATCGACATCAACAAGGGCGACGTCATGGTCGTCATCGGCCCCTCCGGCTCCGGCAAGAGCACCTTCCTCCGCTCGCTGAACCTGCTGGAAGTCCCGACCTCCGGCTCCATCATCTTTGAGGGGGTCGACATCACCCAGAAGCGCGGCCCGGACGGCCAGAAGCTGGACATCGACCGTCATCGTCAGAAGATGGGCATGGTCTTCCAGCACTTCAACCTCTTCCCGCACAAGACGATCCTGCAGAACATGACCCTGGCCCCGATCAAGGTCAAAGGCATTGCACCCGCGGAAGCCGAGAAGAAGGCAATGGAGCTGCTGGCCCGCGTCGGCCTTGCCGACCGTGCAAGTGCGTATCCGATCCAGCTCTCGGGCGGCCAGAAGCAGCGTGTCGCCATCGTGCGCGCTCTGGCCATGGAGCCGGACGTCATGCTCTTTGACGAACCGACCTCGGCCCTCGACCCCGAAATGGTGGGCGAGGTGCTGGACGTCATGCGCGGCCTTGCGAAGAGCGGCATGACCATGGTGGTCGTGACCCACGAGATGGGCTTTGCCCGCGAGGTCGGCAACCGCGTTGTCTTTATGGACAACGGCAAGATCCTGGAACAGGGGACACCCGACGCCATCTTCAACCACCCGCAGAACGAACGTCTGCAGGACTTCCTTTCCAAGGTGCTGTGATATGAATCAGACAGAGAAGAAAACCGCCCTCTCCCTCATCGACGAGAGGGCCGCTCTGTTCGAGGGTATCGCCGACCGCATCTGGGAGAATCCCGAACTCTCTCTGAAGGAGTTCGAAGCCAGGGACCTCTATTGCCGTGCCCTGCGCGAGCTGGGCTTCTCCGTCACCGAGAATCTCTGCGGCATCGGGACGGCTTTCTGCGGCTCTTACGGCAGCGGCCGGCCCGTCATCGGCATCCTCGGCGAGTTTGACGCCCTCTCCGGTCTCAGCCAGGAGGCCGGTGCCGTTTCTCCGAAGCCCGTCACCGAGGGCGGCTGCGGCCACGGCTGCGGCCACAACCTGCTGGGGGCCGGCTCGCTCGCTGCTGCGGCCGCGGTCAAGGCCTGGCTGGAAAAAACCGGCCGCCCGGGCACCGTCGTCTATTACGGCTGCCCCGGGGAAGAGGGGGGCGCGGGAAAGGCCTTTATGGCACGGGAAGGTCTCTGGAAGCAGCTGGACGCTGCCCTGACCTGGCATCCCGGCGACGTAAACCAGACCATGACCGGCACCAACAATTCCTGCATTCAGGTCCTGTATGAGTTTCACGGCATCGCGGCCCACGCGGCCGGGAACCCGGAGGAGGGGCGCAGCGCTCTGGACGCGGTCGAGCTGATGAACATCGGGGTCCAGTTCCTGCGCGAGCATATGACCGACGACTGCCGCATCCACTATGCCGTCACGGACACCGGCGGCATCTCGCCCAACGTGGTTCAGGCGAAGGCGGCGGTCCTCTATATGGTCCGGGCCAACCGCGTGGCCGAATCCGTCGCCCTTCAGAAGCGGGTCGACGCCATCGCCGAAGGGGCTGCCCTGATGACCGGGACGAGCTATACCCGCACCTTCATCGACGGCACGGCCGATACCCTGCCGAACTTCACGCTCGAGCAGGTCCTCTACCGCAACCTCGAGCAGATCGGCGTCCCCGCGTATACCGATGAGGACTGGGCACTGGCCGAAGCGCTGAAAAAGACCTTCCACGGCAGCGGCCTGCAGTCGATCCAGGCGGCGCGCCATGACCCGGAGGCAGCCCGGCGCCTGAAAGAGCTCACCGACGACGGTACCCGCGCCATCAACGACTTTCTCCCGCCGCCCTGCTCGAACACCGACTTTACCCCCGGCAGTACCGATGTCGGCGATGTCAGCTGGCTGACACCCACGGCCCAGATTGAGACGGCCTGCTGGCCGGCCGGCGTACCCGGCCACTCGTGGCAGATCGTCGCCTGCGGCAAGAGCGGCCTGGCCCACAAGGGCATGCTCTATGCGGCGAAGGTCATCGCCGGTGCCGCCATCGACCTGATGAGCGACGAGAGCCTCCTGCAGCGGGCAAAAGAGGAATTCGACGACCGCGCCTCAGAGGGCTATGTCTGCCCCATCGAACCCGACGCCGTCCCGATTGCCCTATAATACTCTTTATCAGCATTAGCACTCCAATAACCGGAGTGCTAATATTCATATTCTGTTCATAATATATAGAGGAATCGTTCATAATTGTATGGTATTTTATATACACGATGAAACAAAAGAAATGAAGAGTTCATCGAGAACGAAATTGTAATAAAAAACTGTAGGAGGTTTTTATCATGTTTGAACTGATTCCTTTTGATCGCAGAGGCAGCAGAGTTTCCGTTTACGATCCCTTCCGTATGTTTGACGAGATGGAGCGCAGCCTGTTCAACGGCGGCAGCAATTCCGCTCTGGCCTCGTTCCGCACCGATGTCACCGATACCGGCGACGCCTTCGTCCTGGATGCCGAACTCCCCGGCTTCAAGAAAGAGGACATCAAGATCGATATCGAGAACGACTGCCTGACCATCACGGCCGAGCGCAAGGTCGACGAGGAAGAGAAGAAAAAGAACTTCATTAAGCGCGAGCGCTTCTATGGCTCGTACAGCAGAAGCTTCGATGTCTCCGGCGTCAATGTCGACGAGATTCAGGCCGAGTATACCGACGGCATGCTGAAGCTCACCATGCCCAAGAAGGTCGAGACCGTGCCTCCCACCCGCCGTCTGGAGATCAAGTAATCTGCTTTCTCCCCCTTTTGTATGGCCGCCTTCGGGCGGCCTTTTTCATTGCGCGGACCGACTTTCTGTGCTATCATGTCTCCAATCCGAAACAGGGAAGGGAAGCACCATGTATTTTGATACCCACGCCCATCTGGACGACAAAGCCTTTGAACATGATCGGGAAGAGCTGATGGAAAGCCTCCTGGATGCCGGCGTCGACCTGGTCCTGAACCCCGGCTGCGAGGAGGCAAGCAGCCGGCATGCAGCAGCCCTTGCCGCCCAATATGCGTTTGTCTGGTTTGCTGTCGGCATCCACCCCGAAGAGCTCTCGGACTATACCGACGAGAGCCTCGAGAGAACCCTTTTGCTCACCGAGGACCCCAAATGCGCCGCCATCGGCGAGATCGGCCTGGACTATTACTGGGACGATACCCAAAAGGAGCGCCAGAAAGAGCTTTTCCACCGCCAGCTCTCCTTTGCGCGGGAGAGGGACCTGCCCGTCATCGTGCATGACCGCGAGGCGCACGGCGACTGCCTCGCCATTGTGCGGCAGTATCCCGGCCTGCGGGGCGTGTTCCACTGCTTCTCCGGCAGCGCTGAGACGGCCTCTGAGCTGCTCCGCCTCGGATGGTATCTGGGCTTTGACGGCCCTGTCACCTATAAGAACGCCCGCAAGCTGCCCGAGGTGCTCGCCGTCTGCCCGCCCGAGCGCATCCTGCTCGAGACCGACAGCCCCTATCTTGCACCTGTCCCGAATCGGGGAAAGCGCAACGACCCGCGCAACCTCGCGTACATCTGCGCCAAAGTCGCCGAGTTCAAGCAGTTGGACCCGGAAGAACTCGCGTCCATCACCCTCCAGAACGGCAAAACCCTCTTCAACACCCCGTGAGGAGAACAGAATCCGTTGTATCAAATACTATGCGCGGACGGGAGAGCCTTGGAGCGAGGATTAACCCACACTCCGCGCAATGCAGTAAACCGCAGTCGGGCGCTTTTGACGCTGCGTTCAGGACTTGTTTACTGTTTTTTATTGAATTTCCTCCCTGGATGGTGTAAAATCACCGCACGAAATGCCTGGCGAAAGGAGTTCTGCGCGCCGGTATGAAACAGAAAATTACATGGCTGCTCTGTATGGCGGTCCTCTCGATGGTACTGGCCGGCATCGTCATCTCGCGTGTCCAGAGCGGAACCGAAATCATCTTCGGCGGCGCCGACGGCGCCCTGATCAACACCGATACCTATTCCACCGTTGACCCCAATGCCACCCCGACCCCTGAGGTTGACGAAGGCTGGCCGGATATCGACATTACCCAGGGCCAGTACCGTATGGTCAACGACGACACCGAAAATCTTCTGCCGTCCTCCTTCGAGCCGACCTGCGGCGTCATTGACGGCACCAAGTATATGATGTTCGACGTCGATGCTCTGCCGTACCTGAACGCAATGATTCACGCGGCCGAGGACGCCGGCTTTACGGTTTATATCGCGGCGGGTTACCGGACCTATTCCTACCAGACCCAGATGTACAACGCCAAGTCGAGCAGCATTGCCTGGGACAAGTATCAGGTGACCGACTATCTGGACCCGAACTATCAGAAAGCCGCCGAAGAGGCGAAAAAGTATGTCATGTACCCCGGCAGCAGCGAGCACCAGCTCGGCCTCGCCGTGGATATCATGGACCGTCAGTACAAGAGTCTGATTTACGAATACATGGATCAGGATTTCTTTGCCTGGCTGGATGAGCACTGTGCCGACTATGGCTTCATCAAGCGCTATCCGACGCGCAAGCTGCTCCTGACCGGCTGGGACGAGCCCTGGCACTACCGCTATGTGGGTGTCGAGGCGGCCAAATATATCATGGAACACGGCATCTGCTATGAGGAGTTCTACAAGCACTATATGCCCGATTTCAAATATTAAAAAAACTCTTGCATATTGTAAAAAACGTGATATAATCCTCTATGGTTTAAGGAATTTACTGTGTTAGGTTTGAAGAGTGGGTCGCTGCCCACTCTTTTTTGTGAGATTTCGGAGGGAAGCATTTTGAGCAAACTGACTGACAGAATCGCCGAACTGGCTGCCCCCGCGGTCGAGGCCGCCGGCTGCCGCCTGTGGGATGTCGAATATGTGCGCGAGGCCGGGACCTGGTATCTGCGCGTTTTTGTCGATAAGGACGGCGGCGTCTCCATTGACGACTGCGAGGCTATCAGCCGGGCGCTGGACCCGATCCTCGACAGGGAAGACCCCATCCCCGACAGCTATGTGTTCGAGGTCGGCTCTGCCGGCGCGGACCGCGAGCTCAAGCGCGGGCGCGACTTTGACGAGTTCATGGGCCATGATGTCGAGGTCAGGCTCTACCAGCCGCAGGATGGCAGCAAGCGCTTTGTCGGCACCCTGGCGGGCTATGACAGCGGCGCGGTCAGCATCCTCCTTCCGGACAAATCGACCCGGCGCTTTGAGAAAAACCAGATCGCGCAGGTTCGCCTGGCGGTCAGCATCGGAGGATAATTCCTCAGAGACAGAATCAGAAACGGAGTTAACCAGACATGAATGCAGAATTTTTCGCAGCCATCGAAGACATTGAAAAGGAAAAAGGCATTCCCCGCGACTATATGTATGATAAGATCCGCCAGGCGATGCTCGCCGCGTTCCGCCGCGACAACCCCGAGAACGAGGACAACGTCGAGGTCATCCTGGATGAAGATAAAAAGCGCATCGAGATGCAGGTCAACAAGCTCGTCGTCGAAGAGGTCACCGACCCCTATCACGAGATCGATCTTGAAAGCGCGAAGAAGATTTCCCGCCGGGCCAGGCTGGGCGAAACCGTTGCCATCCCGGTCGAGACCAAAAAGTTCGGCCGCATCGCGGCGCAGGCTGCCAAGCAGGTCATTATTCAGGGCATCCGCGAGGCCGAACGCGGCCTGATCTATGAAGAGTTCACCTCCAAGGAGCACGAGATCCTCACCGGCGTCGTCACCCATGTCGAACCGCGCAACGGTGCGGTCTCGATCCGCATCTCCTCCAACAGCGAGTTTACCGAGGCCATGCTGCCCCTGAACGAGCGCGTCCGCGGTGAGGAGCTGCAGGAGGGCGACCGCATCAAGGTCTATGTGGTCGAGGTGAAGAACGCCACCCGCGGTCCCCAGGTCATGATCAGCCGGACGCATCCGGGCCTGGTCAAGCGCCTGTTCGAGCTCGAGGTACCTGAGATCTATGACGGCACGGTCGAGATCCGTTCCATCGCCCGCGAGGCCGGCAGCCGTACCAAGATGGCGGTCTGGTCCAACGACCCCAACGTGGACGCCATCGGCTCCTGCGTCGGCCCGAAGGGCTCTCGCGTGGCCGAGATCGTCAGCGAGCTGGGCGGCGAAAAGATCGACATCGTCAACTACAGCGAGGTTCCCGAAGAGTACATCGCCGCGGCGCTCAGCCCCTCCGAGGTGGTCAGCGTGACCATGCTCGAGGACGGCAAGGGCTGCACGGTCGTTGTGCCCGATTCCCAGCTCTCCCTTGCCATCGGCAAGGAAGGGCAGAATGCCCGTCTGGCTGCCAAGCTGACCGGCTATAAGATCGACATCAAGCCCGAGTCGCAGGCTTAAGCCATGGCTGTCGCGCAGAAGAAGATCCCCATGCGGCAGTGCCTCGGCTGCCGCGAGCATAAGCCCAAGAGGGAGCTGGTCCGCGTCGTGCGCTCACCCGAGGGCGAGGTCAGCCTGGACCTGACCGGCAAATCAAACGGCCGCGGGGCCTACCTCTGCCGCAGCGCGGCCTGCCTGCACAGGGCCATCAAGTCACGCGCGCTCAGCCGCGCCTTCGGCACCGAGGTGCCTGAAGAAGTCTTCCTGCGGCTCGAGAGCGAGATTGAGAGCGGCGATGCAGGCTGATCTTCTGAAAACGCTGGGCCTCATGCGCCGGGCAGGGAAGCTGAGCGCCGGCGAGGACGGCGTCCGCCAGGCGGTCCGGAAGCATACGGCAAAGCTGATCCTGGTCGCGGCCGACGCCTCGGACAATGCGCTGAAGCGCGCACAGGGCTTCGCCGATGCGTCGCACGCCCCCCTGATCCGCCTGGATGAGAACAAGGATGCGCTCTGCCGGGCCCTGGGCGTCAACGGCGGCGCGATGTTCGCCGTCTGCGACCCCGGCTTCGCCAAAATGTTTTTAGGTAAATTAAAGGATAGTTAATCAATAGTGTTTTAGTAATAGGAGAGATTGTATGGCTATGTTGAAATACCGGGTTCATGAGGTCGCGAAGGATTTTGGTACCACCTCCAAGGTGATCACGCAGATCCTGACCGATTACATGACGCCTCCGAAGAATCATATGCAGGTTCTCGAGAACCCGGAGCTGGATGTCATCTTCGAATACATGACCCAGCACAACCAGGTCGAGAGTCTGGAGGATATCTTCAAGGTGGCACCGCCTGTGGAGAAGAAGCCCGAACCTGCCGCCGAAGAGCCGAAGGCCGAAGAGCAGGCGCCTGCCGCAGCGGATGTAGCCGGCACGGCGAAGCCTGCCGCGGCCGCCCCCGAGAAGAAGGGCGGCCAGGCGAAGCCCGCTCCCGCACAGGGCCAGACCGGCTCGGTGAAAAAGAAGGAGGAGAAGAAGCCTCACGTTCCGCGCCAGGTCGCGGAAAAGCGCGTGGTCGATACGCGCGGCGGTCCGGCAGTCAACATTGAGAAGTACAATGAGAAGTTCGAGGACATGGCCGGCAGCCGCACCAACGCCAACAAGCTTCGCGGCGGTCAGGGCGGCGGCAGCAACAAGGAGAAGATCAACTCCAAGTCCAAACAGCGCCAGCAGGCCCAGCAGCAGTCCTCCGGCAAGCGCCGCCAGGAAGAGCGGGACAAGATGAACCGCCTGCAGCGCGAGATCGCCAAAAAGAAGCCGCTGAAGGTTGAGATTCCCGACCAGATCTCCGTCGGCGAGCTGGCCTCGCGCATGAAGAAGACGGCTTCCGAGGTCATCAAGCAGCTTATCAAGATGGGCGTTTTCGCCTCCGTCTCGGATATCATCGACTATGACACCGCGGCCCTGGTCGCGATGGAGCTCGGCTGCGAGGTCGAGAAGGAAGTCATCGTCACCGTCGAAGAGCGTCTCATTGACGCATCCCCGGATAAGGATGAGGACCTTCAGCCCCGTGCCCCGGTCGTGGTTGTCATGGGCCACGTCGACCACGGCAAAACCTCGCTGCTCGACTATATCCGCCATGCCAACGTCGTCTCCGGCGAGGCGGGCGGCATCACCCAGCACATCGGCGCCTATACCGTCGAGATCAACGGCAGCCCCATCACCTTCCTCGACACCCCGGGCCACGAGGCCTTTACCTCCATGCGCGCCCGCGGCGCCATGGTGACGGATATTGCCATCCTGGTGGTCGCCGCCGATGACGGCATCATGCCCCAGACAGTGGAAAGCATCAACCATGCCAAGGCCGCCGGCGTACCCGTCGTCGTGGCCATCAACAAGATGGACACCGTCGGCGCCAACCCCGACCGCATCAAGCAGCAGCTGACCGAGTACGATCTGGTCAGTGAGGAGTGGGGCGGCGACACGATCGTCTGCCCGATCTCCGCCAAGACTGGCATGGGCATCGACAACCTGCTCGAGAACCTGGTCATTCTGGCCGAGGTGCAGGAGCTCAAGGCCAACCCGAACCGTGCCGCCAGCGGCACCGTCATCGAGGCCCGCCTCGACAAGGGCCGTGGTCCGATCATGACGGTCCTGGTCCAGAACGGTACCCTGAAAACCGGCGACATCATCATCGCCGGCAGCTCGGTGGGCCGTGTCCGCACCATGACCGACGACAAGGGCCGCCGCGTCACCGAGGCCGGCCCCTCGACCCCGGTCGAGATCTCCGGTATGTCCGAGGTCCCCAGCGCCGGCGATACCTTCAACGCCGTCAAGGACGAGCGCATGGCCCGCGAGCTGGCTGAAGAGCGCCGCCAGCAGGCCACCGATGCCGGTCCCGCCAAGAAGGTTTCCCTCGAGGATCTGTTCAGCCAGATTCAGGCCGGCGAGATGAAGACCCTGAACCTCATCGGCCGAGGCGGTCAAGAGCTCCCTCGAAAAGATCTCGAACGACGAGGTGCGTGTCAAGGTCATCCACAGCGCCGTCGGCGCCATCAGCGAAAGCGATGTCATGCTGGCCGCCACCTCGGATGCCATCATCATCGGCTTCAACGTCCGTCCGGACAACGCCGCCCGCGACTCGGCCGCCCGCAGCAATGTGGACATCCGCCTCTACCGCGTCATCTATGACTGCATCAACGAGATCCAGGATGCCATGAAGGGCATGCTGGCGCCGAAGTTCCGCGAGGTCATCATCGGCCATGCCGAGGTCCGCGAGACCTACAAGGTCTCCAAGGTCGGCACCGTCTGCGGCTGCTACTGCACCGACGGCAAGATCCAGCGCGGCTGCGAGGTACGCGTCCTGCGCGACAACATCGTCATCCACGAGGGTGAGCTTGCCTCCCTGCGCCGCTTCAAGGACGACGTCCGCGAGGTCGCTCAGGGCTATGAATGCGGCATGCAGATCGAGAAGTTCAACGACGTCAAAGTCGGCGACGTCATCGAGTGCTTCGTCATGGAGCAGATCTGAGCCATACAAAAATACATACAATACAAGAGACGTGACATTTTGTCACGTCTCTTAAGGAAAAATTAAGCCCGCTGTGCGGGCTTTTTTTATAAATTGAGGTCAGCAGCTATTGAAAAAATGATCGGGTTGGTTTATTATAATTAATTGAAATCTTATAGGGATTCTTATTTCTATCGGAACGTACAGGAGGCAGACAGGTGGCATATATGCGTCTGGGTGACCTGCTGATTGCGGCAGGGACCATCACTCAGGAAGAACTTGAAAAAGGCCTCGCACTGCAGAAGGAACAGAAAGGCCGTCTCGGCGAGGTGCTCATCTCCAACGGCATCATCACCGAGCAGCAGCTGATTGAAGCCCTGCAGATGCAGCTCGGCATCGAGTTCGTCGATCTTACAAAAATCAATATTCCCACCGAGCTTGCCCAGGTCGTTCCGAAGAACATCGCCAAGCAGTATACGGTCGTCCCGATCCGCGTGGTCAAGGACGAGCTGTATCTCGCGATGAGCGACCCGCTGAACTTCTATGCCATTGAAGAGGTCCGCAAGGCCGTCCGCCGCAAGGTGGTCCCGGTCCTCGCGACAAAGGACGCCATCGAGCACAGTATCCAGATCCTCTACGGCAACGAGGGTGCCGCCCGCGCCATTGAAGAGATGCGCCGCGAGGCGGGTGCCGCCGAGATGGCTCCCGAGGCGGATACCGCCTTCACCTCGAACCAGCTGGGTGACGACAGCGTTTCGAGCGCGCCCACCATCCGCTTGGTCAACAGCATTATCGAGCGCGCCGTTCTCGAGCGCGCCAGTGATATTCACCTCGAGCCGCATGAGACCGAGCTTCTGGTTCGCATGCGCATCGACGGCATCATGCAGGACATTCTGACCGTCCCGCGTGACCTACAGAACTCGGTTCTGTCCCGTATCAAGATCATGGCCGGCCTGAACATTGCCGAGCGCCGCGTCCCGCAGGACGGCCGCTTCAATGTCCGAGTCAAGGACAAGAACATCGACCTGCGTATTTCGACCCTGCCCACGGTCTACGGCGAAAAGATCGTCGCCCGTCTGCTGGACAAGTCCGGCGGCCGCATCGCCCTCGAAGCCATCGGCCTCACCGACGAGGGCCTCGCCGCCATCAAGAACCTGCTGAAATACCGTAACGGCGTTATTCTGGTCGTCGGCCCTACCGGAAGCGGTAAGACCACCACCATGTACAGCATGATCCACGAGATCAACACCCGCGACGTTAACCTCGTCACGCTGGAGGACCCTGTCGAGTATAACATCGAGGGCGTCAACCAGGTCCAGATCAATGAAAAGGTCGGCCTGACCTTCGCCAGCGGCTTGCGTTCCATCCTGCGTCAGGACCCGGACATCATCGCCGTCGGCGAGATCCGTGACGGCGAGACCGCTGACATCGCCATGCGCGCCGCCATCACCGGCCACGTGGTGCTCTCCACCATCCATACCAACGACGCGGTCGGCACCATCGAGCGTCTCGAGGACATCGGGGTCGAGCCCTATCTGGTTGCCAGCGCCATGCGCGGCATGGTGTCCCAGCGCCTTCTGCGCAAGATCTGCCCCAACTGCAAGCAGGCCTACACCGCCACCGAGGAAGAGCTCCGGGATCTCGACATCCCGGATGAGGTCGGCCTGACGCTGTACCGCGGCAAAGGCTGCCCCAACTGCTTCAACACCGGCTTCCGCGGCCGTACCGCCGTGGTCGAGGTCATGACCCTGAACTCCAAACTCCGCCGCCTGATCGCGGACGGCGCGCCCCGTGCCGCCATCGAGGACGAGCTGCACAAACCCGAAAGCGGCTTTGTCTCTCTCCGCGAAAGCGCCATCAACCTCGCCCGCCAGGGCGTCACCACCGCCGGCGAAATCCTCCGCGTGGTCAACGACGACGACTGATTCCGCTTTTTTAACCCGATGGAAAGCCCAACGCAGTGGGTTTTCATCGGAAGCGACGAGCAGCGTAGGGAGTGAGCTTTCCTCACGCTTGAGGGAAGCGAATGATCCGAAGCTTGTGAGGAGCCAAGCGCGACTCGGAAACCTTCGTGCGAGGTACGATCTTCCCGTTCGCGCAATGCAGTAAACCCCCGAACGGGCATATTAACCCAAGGAGTCCTAACTATGGTAGACATTGATGCTCTCGTTGCCAAATGCAAAGCAGACGGCGCCTCCGACCTTCACCTGATCTGCGGCCTCCCGCCCAAATACCGCAAGACCTTCACCTGATCTGCGGCCTCCCGCCCAAATACCGCAAGGACGGCCAGCTTCAGGACATGTCCGATACCCCGCTTACCAAGCAGGACTGCGAGGACATGGCCAGGTTCCTCGCCGGCGACCAGTATGAGAAAATGGCCAAAATCGGCGAGGTCGACGCCGCCGGTTCCTGGGGCGGCAACCGCTGCCGTGTCCATTTGTTCCGTTCCCAGGGCACGCCCTCTCTGGCGCTGCGTCTCCTGCGGGAAGAGATCCCCAAACTCGAGAACCTCGGCCTGCCCCCGGCAGCCATGGATCTGACCGGTATGCACAAGGGCATCATCCTTGTCACCGGCGAGACCGGTTCCGGTAAATCGACGACCCTGGCCGCCATGTTGGATTATATCAACCACCACCGCCGTGACCATATCGTCACCCTCGAGGACCCGGTTGAGTACCTGTACACGCCCGATCTATGCGCCATCAACCAGCGCGAGATCGGCAAGGACACCGTCAGCTTCTCCGAAGGCCTCCGCGCCAGCCTGCGTGAAGACCCGAACGTCATCCTCATCGGTGAGATGCGTGACAAGGACACCATCGAGACCGCCATCACCGCGGCCGAGACCGGCCACCTTGTCTTCGGCACCCTGCATACCGGCAGCGCCTCCGACTCGGTCGACCGTATTGTCCAGGTCTTCCCCGAGGGCATGCAGACCCAGATCCGCCTGCAGCTTTCCATGTGCCTTCAGGCCGTCCTGACCCAGCAGCTTGTCCCCAAGAAGGGCGGCGGACGTGCTCTGGCTGTTGAGTTCATGGTCGTCACCGACGCCATCCGCAACCTGATCCGCGCGGGCAACACCCCGCAGATCGCCAACGCCGTCGCCACCAGCGCCGCCATCGGCGGCCAGACCATGGACCAGGCCCTTGTCCGCCTCGTCCGCGGCGGCCAGATCACCCGCGAGATGGCTATGAAGTACGCCCACGACCCCGACTACGTCAAAAAGAACGCTATCTGATACGATTCTTGTCATTGCGAGGAGCACAGCGACGTGGCAATCTCGAGGCTAATGTCATTGCGAAACCAATGTATATCTCTCGCTTTCTCGAAGAAGAGCCCAGCGTAGCGGGTCTTCTTCGAAGAGGAGGAGCAGCGTAATGAGCATAGCGACGCGCGGGAAGCGTGCGACGATCCAAGCTTTGCTGCTTTCCTGACGCATCATGGAAGCGAGACGATATGAAGCTTGTGACGACGAGTGTGACAGTTGTGTGACAAATACTTCGATATACTATGGCATGAGAGTGGAGTCTATTATCTTAGATTTTTGCTCTATGACCGGAGGTGATTGTCTCTGGTAACCTACAAATATACCGCCGTCTCGAAGAGCGGCAAACGCGTCAACGGCGTGATCGATGCCTATAACGAGATGGAGGCCGTCGATCGCATCCGCGAGACCTGCGATATCGTCCTGAAGATCACCCCGACGGCTGACAAGGAAGGCGGCTTCCTGAGCAGGGACATCGGCGGCACCAAGCTGGACATGAAGGCCTTCACCCTCATGTGCAACCAGTTCGCCATCATCATCAAGGCCGGTATCCCCATCGCCCGTACTGTCCAGCTGATCGCGGCCAAGACCACCGACAAGAACATCAAGCGCATCCTGAACCAGGTCGCCGGTGATGTGGAGGCAGGCCGATCCATCTCCACCAGCTTCGAGGAGAGGGGAGGCAAGCTCCTCCCGACCACCTTTATCGAAACCATCCGCGCCGGCGAAGAGTCCGGCAGCCTGGACTCGGCCTTTCAGTCCGTCGGCGACCACCTTGACAAACAGACCAAGATGCGCGCTAAAGTGCGCAGCGCCCTGTCCTATCCGATTTTCGTCATGATCATCGCCGTCGTCGTCGTTGCCGTCCTGATGATCAAGGTCGTCCCGACCTTCACCTCCATTTTCGACAGCTACGGCGCCGAACTCCCCGCCATCACCAAGTCCCTGATTGCGATCTCCAACTTCTTTAGAAACTACTGGATGGTCATGTTGGGCATCGGCATTGCCATCTTCCTGTTTTACAAGATTTACGGCAACACCGAGGAAGGCCGCCTGAACCTGGCCAAGGCGCAGCTGAAGCTGCCGGTCCTCGGCGAGATCGCCGAGCTGAGCTCCGCGAGCCAGTTTGCCAACTCTATGGCAACCATGCTGGGTGCCGGCCTTCCCATGACCAAGGCCATCTCCATCACGGCCAAGGTCATCGACAATTACTTTATCAGCCAGGAGGTCGGCAAGTATGCCGGCAAGCTCGAAGAGGGCCACTCTCTCGGCGCCAGCATGCGCGAGAGCGGCGTTATGCCCGACATCCTGATCGACATGGTCTCGGTCGGTGAAGAGACCGGCGAGATGGAGTCCACCCTGAACACCATCGCGAATTATTATGATGTCGAGCTCGAGACGGCAACCAACTCCGCCATCTCGAAGCTGGAGCCGGCCCTTCTGGTTGTCATGGCCGCCATCGCGGGCTATATCGTCATCGCCATTTACATGTCCATCTTCAGCATGTACAGCGTCATGTAAGCGCGTTTCTGCCCCATTAACAGACTGATTTCTGAGAAAATCCCCGGTTCTTAAAATTTTATTAAGTTGACACCGAAATGTATTGATTTCTCTGAAACTACGTGGTATAATCACAAGAAAGTCAAGAATCATGATATGAGCGCAGTTTTTCGCGATTATCCTTGATTCTCGCTGAACCCCCCAGATTTCTCAGGCTATTCCCGGTAGCCTTGAAATAAACCAGCTTCACAAAGCGTTTTGGTTTACGGTATAAAACGCGGAGGAAGCAAGCTCTTTCGCGTTCATTATAAAAATTTAAAGGAGGATAAGAACTTGAAGAAGAACAACAAAAAAGGCTTTACCCTCGCAGAACTCCTGATCGTCGTTGCGATCATCGCCGTCCTGACCGCCATCGCGATCCCGGTTTTCACCAGCCAGCTGGAGAAGTCTAAGGAAGCAACAGATATGGCAAATATTCGTAGTGCATATGCGGAAGTTATGGCTGCGGCTCTTACCGATACCGCTGAAGATCCTGATGATGATGTTGCGGCTCAGGGTGTTACTCGCACTGGTTCGGCGGGTAGTTTTAAATGGGTCAAAACTGTTCCTCTCAAGCAGAGTGAAAATGAGTGGCAGGGACCAGCTGATGAAATTGGTGGCAATGATGTTGGCAGCATGGTTCCGCATAAAGGCGGCAGCTGCACAATTACATATGAAGAGGGTAAAGCAAACGCTGTAATATCTTTCAGCTGATCTTAGATACTCTGTCGTTACTCAAGCGTGATAGTGTGATCATATTATGTTACCCCTCTACTCCGGGAAGAGAGTGGGTGGCATCCCGGAACGAGGCCCTGTCCCAGCATGCGGGATGGGGCCTTTTTCTGACGAGTAGAGTATGTTTCTTATATATTGTTTATTTTAGCTTTTTTCAACACCGTCAATTCTCTAAAAGCGCAGAAGAGGATCGGCGGTTTTTTGTTGCTTTATAAATGCAGGATTTGACAAGAGGTATTTGCCAGAGTAAAATATATCTGTTTCATTAAAAAGATAAATTCAAGGAATATATTATATTATATATTGTAAACCAGCTGTCGTAAGATTATTACGAGGAGAAGAAAACATGAAGTGCAAAATGCTTAAAGATAAAAAGTTAGAATGGATTGTGCTTTTGTTATTTGCTTCTGTCTATATTTTTGTTTCTATTTTTCACGAACCATGGTTTGATGAGGCGCAGGCGTGGGAAATTGCCAAAGGTGCCAGCTTAAAGGAGATACTGTTTATAATACCCCATTACGAATGTCATCCTCCACTATGGCATTTGATTCTCATGGTCCCTGCAAAACTCGGAGTTCCTTTCGAAATTGGTTTGAAAACAATAGCTTTAATAATCTCGCTGGCTACTGTTTTTCTCCTGGTTTTCAAGTCCAGACTTCCGAGAACGGTTCGGTTATGTCTCCCATTTTCTTACTTCTTGTTTTATCAATATGGAGTGATAGTTCGTCCATATGGATTGATGATTCTTATCCTTCTGCTTCTTGGAATGAACCTTTCTCAAAGGAAAGGGCATCCTTGGAGGATTACTATCCTGTTAAGTATTCTTTGTCTGTGCAGCGCTTATGGAATTGTTATTTCTGGGGGGATAGCAGTATGTCTTGTTATTGAAATCTTTCAGGATAAAGGAGTTAAGAAGACCTTTGACACCTTTTTCAAAGATTCACGATCTGTCTCGCTCCTTGCTCTTCTGATGTTGGCTATATTATTGCTTTATGAGATTTTTCCAAAGCCGGAGACATTTTATGTTGCCTATAAGGAGCAAAACTCATTATTATTGTGCTTAATTTGTGCGCTTCTGACATTTCCTGCAGAATGCTTTCTGACCTCTTCAAGTTGGTTTAGTATCGATCGGTCTTTATTGCAGACCTCTAATATTCCATACGCAGAATTGATTATCCTTTGCTTGATCGGTGCCATCCTCTGGCTGTTGATAATATGCAGCGCCTCAAAAAAGAATCTTATTTTTCTTTTAATCCCGTATTTCTTTCTGGCAGCTTTTTCTGCTTTTGTATATTTTTCTGGTCACCATCTTGGTGTTGCTTTTATGTTTTTCCTGTTTTGGGCAGAATATATTTGTCGAGAAGAAGATAGCTTTGAGATCGGGCATTTCTTGATGGGGAAGATTGTTGTTGAAGAAAAGGATTTTAAACTACTCAGGACGGCATACGTATTAATCGGTATGGCATGTCTAGTTATTCCAATCATATGGACCGTGTTATCTTCTGCCCATGATGTGAGATATGATTACTATTATAGTAGAAGAGTGGCAAAGTTTCTGGAAGAAAATAATTTAACAAATCTTCTCATTCTAGGATGTTGGTATGAAGATGGTTCGTTAGTTCCGTTTTCGGAAGGTGATGAAGATTACGTAAACACTGTAATGATTGGTACAGCGGTTCCTGTCAATGCATATTTCGAAGGTAACATATTCTTTAACCTGAATCATGGAGACTCAAATAAAGGGTATATTTATCATCGCAGGCCAAGTCATATGGAAGCAGAAAGGACTTTGGAGGAGTGGCGGCATAGAGGATATCCTGATTTAATCATAGGAAAACCACATTTGGAGTTGGTCTATGGAAAAGCTATTACTTATTCGGATTATAAACTTATTGCGTTGGAAAAATCTAAATATATTTGGAAAACAGGCTTGACAGCAGCTAAGATGCCAGTTTTTTTGCGAAATGATCTTTTGGATCAATATGGATTAGAGGCACTTGAAGGGATAGAATACACTGCCATAAATGGATTTGATTTTACGGACGAGATGAAAGAACGTTATTTTAATGGAGATTCAATAGAAGAAATATTGAAACCATATTTAGATGCGATGTTTGGCGAGGAAGAAGCATAATAGACTGATACATTCTGCAAAATGATATCATATCATGTTTGGAGAAAACAACTAATGCATAGTAAAAAAGCAAAACGTACAGTTATAATTTTTATACTATTTGTGGTGTGTGCCTTTTATGCAATGCTGCTGCATTGGTTTTTAACAGATATATTACCGGTGCCATTTCATATAATGGTGTTAATCTTGCTGGCATGTTTATCCTTATACACAGCGTCTGTAACCCTTTGGCTGAGGAATAAGAAAAAAAGAAATGAATTAATAACAGTTAGTGAATTCATCTCATATTTACTGGCAGCGGGGGTCATGCCATCAATAGTATTATTTCATTATGTCAGTCTTAACGCAGTGAATTTCATCATTTTAGACTGCATAAGATTTGCAGCGATTTTGGCGTTGTTTAGCATAAGCGTTTTTTTGCTATTGTCATATAAAGGGGACAGAGTATTGTCACTCGCTCTGTTGCTGCTGATATGGTTTCTGTTTTGGGTTTATCCTTATGCAAAAGTGAACTACCCAAATCAAACAGTATTACTCGCCCTTGTAAGTGTAATATTTGGTACAGTAGGGTATTGCTTATTTCACATTCATTTTGATAAGACTATAGGAATAACGCTGATTGCTGTTACTTGTCTGCTATTCCTATATAACTTTGGAAGCGCGATTTATCATACTATTCATTTGTTGAGGATGAATGAGGATAGGTATCAGACAAAGTCCTCCTTTATTGTCGATGATGATAGCCAGAGACATCCGGATGTGTATTGGCTTCATATGGATGGAATGATGGGATTTTCAGAAACTGGAGAACTTTTTGATGATGATCAAACAGAATTGAAAGATTGCCTCTCTGATCGGGGGTTTGTTGTAAATGAAAAAGCAAATCTAAATATTGGTTGGACCGCGTTTGCGCTGCCAGGATTAACAAGTCCGTCGATATATGACAACTATATGCATGATCGTTTAATGGACATGTCAAATATCAATGGCGCAGAAAGAAAGGCTGCGCTGGGCGACGAAGCGTATTCGATTTACAACATCTATCCAAAACTTGAACTGTTTAATGCATTTTTAGATAATAATTACACTGTTTATTATGTGGTTTATGATATTGGAAGAGGAATGGAGCGCGTTCCAACAGATTATCTTTTCAGCAATGCATATGAACTAGGGAAGAAAGCAGGTATAGCAGAACTCCTTTCAAAATATAGTCTGCTATCGGTTTTTGAAGGTAGTCTATCTGAGATTATCAATATTCATTCCGGAATCTCAAATTACGAAGGTCGGGTCGATCCCAATACTATTCCTTATGTCAATTCGAATTCGAATTTCAGCTTTAATTCAATAGAGCACTACGACTGGGTATCTGCAGCAATGTTTGAACAAACAGTAAAGAAAGATAGTCCAAAGCTCGTTTACTTTCAGAATCTCCTACCCCATTTTCCTTTTAAATATGATGAGAACGGAATTGATCATGGCGGGGGAGTAATTTATGATATGAGAATGTATATGCCTCAACAGAAGTATGCGAGCAAAGTCATGCTTGGCATGACAGATGAAATTCTCGAGAGCAATCAAGATGCAGTAATAATAATACAGGCGGATCACGGAGTTCACGGACTAAATAGCCGAGCTGAACTTGAGAAACAAGGGTATTCAAATGAAGAAATACTGGCTATGAACTTCAGCACCATCTCTGCTGTCCGCATTCCGGAGAAATATGGCTCGCTCACGGAGCCTCTTGATCCGTTGGATATAACTCGCTATCTTGTCAACCATTTCGTGGGAAAAGGAAATTACGAATATCTTTATTATAAGGGGGAGTAACATATGTATTTTGATCCCGGTACTGGCTCTATGATCATCCAGGTGATTCTGGGAGCGATCCCTGTCGCCGCTGCGTTTTTTGTTGGACTTCGTAAAAAGATCTTCAAAAAGAAAGATGAAGAATCCGTAACTGAAGAGAACGCGGCAGAAATCCAGGCGGACGACGGTTTTGAGGACATAGACGATGAGTAAAGACGCTGCGTCTTTTCGGGATCGTTCAGGGTATGTTTTCACTCAAGACGGAAAGATTTTCCGTTGGATCAGCCCAGAGTATATGCCGCAATACCATCATCTGATGGAATCCGGACTATATGAAGCGCTGCTCTCACGCCGCCTGATTGTCCCACATAAGGAAGTGGAACTCGACGGTTTTGATGAGGGCATTGTCATTCAACCGAAACGCATTCCTTTTATTTCATATCCGTATGAATGGTGTTTCGATCAATATCGGGACGCTGCGCTGGCGACGATGGATATTCAGAATGCTGTGATGGAATACGGGATGGTTCTGAAGGATGCCAGCGCCTATAATATCCAATTTCTGAACGGGCACACGGTGCTGATCGATACGCTATCCTTTGATTTCTATTCTGAGGGCTCTCCATGGGGGGCGTATGGCCAATTCTGTCGGCACTTCTTTGCGCCGTTGCTGTTGATGTCCGAAATTGATGAACGCATGGGCCGAATAATGCAGTCTTTTATTGACGGCATACCGTTAGATCTTGCTGCCTCCTTGTTAAAAGGACGAGGCGGGTTTGCGGCGCAGAAACATATTGTCCTTCATTCTAAAGCAGTGAATGCGCACAATGATGATGGAAAAAAGGGTGCTGTCAAGCAGACTGTCATGAGCAAAAAAGCGTTAACAGCGTTCTGCGAGTCGATCAGGAGCGATACGGCGAAACTGAGACGGATAGATTCTGCCTCTGAGTGGGGCAACTATTATTCCAACACAAATTATACGGATTCAGGTTCAAGAGACAAAGCGGAGATTGTCCGGGAGATGCTGGGCAAAGTGGCTCCTTTGAAGCATGTATGGGATCTTGGGGCCAATGACGGGCGATTCAGCAGGATCTCAGTTGAAATGGGTGTGCATGCTGTGGCGTTTGATCTTGATTACAGAGCAGTTGAGCAAAATTGGAAGCATGTGAAGGAGACTCATGAAAAAATGCTCCCGCTGGTGCTTGATTTATCTGCGCCGAGTCCTGCCATTGGTTTTGCAAATGAGGAACGGAAGACCATCAGCGAACGGCAAAAACCAGATTGCATCATGATGTTGGCAGTGATACACCATATGGCAATAAGCAACAATGTGCCATTTGAGAAAATCGCAGCGTGGGTCGTAAAAATGACAGATAATCTGATCATTGAGTTCGTGCCCAAAGACGATTCACAAGTACAGGTCCTGCTCGCCACGCGAGAGGATATTTTCTCTGATTATGATGAAGCTCATTTTGAGCAGGCATTTGGTCATTGGTTTGATCTAGAAATCAAGAAACCTGTTATAGAGAGCAAACGCAGTGTGTATCTTTGGCACCGAAAGAAGATTTTTGAAGACGGACAGAAGGAATGAAAACGAGGAATTCATTAATATACATCGGTATTATGCTTGCGCTGTTCCTGCTGGGATCAGTTCTTGCTGTGTTTAGCTTCCATACCCCGCTGTTTGCCGGACTTGATGTATTCTTCTATCGCGGCCTTGCTCTGATCATCTTTTGGGGTGTCATTATTTCCGCTGTTCTTGCGTTTCTCCGCCGCTGCATTAAGGACATTTTCCTCCCTCGTGATGTGATAACGCTATTCATAATCTTCTGTTGCGTTAACGTGGTTTTCTTTACTCACGTTCCGGTGACGGCTGACCGTTCGGTTACGGTCTTTATGCTGGGCTACATGACGGACAATGAGGATCAATCATTCGATGAGCAGGAGATGGAGGATTATTTCGTCGAGCGGTATGTCCACGACTATCAGGCTTTTCAGAAACGGTTTCATGAACAGTTGGAAACAGGAACAATTGAAGAAGCTGCCTCAGGAGAGTACCGGATTACAGAGTCCGGAAAGAAATTGATGAAGATTTATGAGAAGGTTGGAGAAGCATATTTGATCGATGATAAACTGATCCACCCGGACCGGCAGACCGCGTATCAATCATCAGGGCATGATTAGTGTGCAGGCAAGCAGGGGAGAGGAAAGCGGTATGGCATATCGGATCAATCTCGAGAAAGCAGATGATGAAAATGCTGTTACGGAGCGAGGATAATATAGTCTGCCCGAATTGCAGTCAGCCGATGATAAAAGGCTATGTTCAGTCTGCAAGAGAAATCTTCTTTACAGAACATCCTCACAGGGTGCTGTTCAGTCCGAAGAATGACGAAGTCTCTCTTTCTGAGAAGAACAACACGGCACCGACCTGCCCGGCCTGGCATTGCCCGATGTGCAGGAAGGTGATCATAGAATACGGAAAAGGACAGTAGAGGTAAAGGTTTGAAAAACCCGATGAAAAGTGACAGATTCGGCATCCATATGAAGCGGTTCTGCCGGGAGCATGAGGCGAGAGTGACGGCAGCGGTGGAAGCAGGAGAGGCGACGGAGGAACTGCTGGAAGAGCATCTGCAGATGATTGCCTGGGTACAGCATGAGCGGCTGGTGCATCTGATCGTCACGGTGATGGTGGTGCTCTGCGAGCTGTTCACGGTAGACCTGGTGCTGCTGCACCCGGAGCTGGGGATCGTACCGGCGCTGATCATGCTGGGGCTGGCGGTGCTGCTGGGGTTCTACTTCTGGCACTACTTCTTCCTGGAGAACACCGTTCAAAGGTGGTATCGGATTGCAGAGGAGCTGCGGGAGAAACGAAAGAACAGGATATAAAACCATATACTGGCAAGCGGCGATAAAAAACAATTGCAATTTGCCAGTTGTTTTACTATAATAAGGTAAGAAAATCTTACTTTTATGAAAGGAGTTCATGTACATGGATGTGCTGACTTTATCTTCTAAGGGACAGGTAGTGATTCCAGCTTCGATTCGAAAAACCCTGTCGATTGACGTTGGCGACAAACTTGCGGCCTTTGTATCGGATGATGTTATTATGCTCAAGGTTTTGCGGATGCCATCAACAGATGAGTTTAAGGCAAAGCTTGATGAGGCCCAGGTGTGGGCATCCTCGGTAGGGTATGCTGAGCAGGATGTTGACGATATTATCAAAGAGGTCAGGGCCAGGAAACATAGATGAATATTGTGATCGACACAAATGTGGTTATTTCGGGGACTTTTTTTGGCGGATTTCCTCGGCGGGTCCTGGAAGCTGTCGTTGAGAAGAAGATAACAGCATTTGCGACAGTGGAGATTGTTGACGAATATAACGAAATCGTAGAAGAAATGATACGACGCAAGCAGGGAAACCTGTCTCCGGGCGTCCTCTCTTCTTTCGTCAGAAGTCTTCATATGATCACGACAACTTCGGAATTCTCGTTATCGAGAGATCCGGACGATGATAAGTTTATTGAATGTGCCGTCGATTCAAAGTCACTGTATATTGTCAGCGGAGATCAAGATCTGCTTGTACTCAAACATGTTGGTAACGTGGAAATTATCACTGCTGCCGACTTCTGCAGACAGTATTTATTTGGATAGAGATGAGCTGTTTACGGTGGACCTGGTGCTGCTGCATCCGGAGCTGGGGATCGTGCCGGCGGTGATCATGCTGGGGCTGACGGTGCTGCTGGGGTTCTACTTCCGGCACTACTTCTTCCTGGAGAACACCGCCCAGCGGTGGTACCGAATCGCGGAAGTAATGCGGGAGAAGCGGAGTGAATAAAAGGAACGTTTTGTAAGCCGACATGATAGAAGCCTGCAAGATTTGAAATCATAAATATAGTTGCAGACCATTTTATATTCAGATATAATATGTGATGTGCAATCAATATTGCCGGATGGAGTGATGAAACAACGCCGGAAATCTCCAGATTCTATGGGATCGTTATCAAAATGTATTTCAAGCCGAAAGAACACGAGCCGAGTCATATCCATGCGCTTTATGGAGAGTATATGGGAGAATTCGGTGTCCGTACTATGGAGATGGAGAAAGGAGATCTTCCGGTAAAGGCACAGGAAATTGTCAGGGAGTGGCTGTCGCTGCACCAGGATGAACTGCAGAAAATGTGGGATACGCAGATGATCAGCAAGCTTCCGCCGCTGTAAGGGGCGTTCATCATGATTAATCGAATTAAGGAACTGAAGCCGCTTCCAAATTACCTGCTGTCTGTCACGTTTGATGATGGCAGACATGTGCTGTATGATGTTTCGGAGGATATGAATCTACCCGGCTACTCCGCTCTAAGGGAAGAGCCAGGATTATATCAGAATGTCCGGTTGGATGAGAGCAGAACCTGCGTGTATTGGAATGATGAGGTAGATCTGCCAAGCGACATTATTTACGAATATGGGAAGCCCTGCTGAGTACCTGTTTGGCTGGACGGAGAGATCGATATAGACCCGACTTTCCTATATAACCGGTCTGCCCTTTCTGCAACGGCGTGAAAGCTGATGTGATGTGATTGGTATATCGAGGATGGCTCTAATCTAACTATCTCCGGTGTACCTTTTTTCATTTGTAAGCGATATAGCATAAGGGATGGATGCATTAGAACTGTCTCCATTGACACCGATCCTGTCGGGCTGAGATGCGAAACATGGAATAAGAGAAACACATGACAGAGACCATTTATCATTTACCGGTGCCGGCGACTGTGGCGCTGCTTGCCGATCTGCATGACCGGCCGTATTTTTCAATCATGCAGTCGCTGTCAGATCGCAGGCCGGCAATCATCTGCATCGCAGGCGATGTGGTCTTCGGCGACCCGCCGAAAGACGGACGTCTTCTGATTCAGACGCAGAAGCTTGTCCTGCCGTTTCTGCGGGCCTGCTGCGCCCTTGCGCCGACCTTTCTGTCCCTGGGGAATCATGAAAAGGCTGTGTGCGGGGAAGACCTGCAGAGAATCCGGGACACGGGATGCGTGCTGCTCGACAACAGCTGGACAACATATAACGGGATGGTCCTCGGCGGCCTGACCTCGCATTTCGTCCTGGACTGCCGGCATCTGCGGGAGGAGAAGCAGAAGAGATACCCGGCGTGCCGACACGAGAGATGCGTGATCACAGAACCGGACATCGGCTGGCTGGAGGAACTGGAAAGACAGCCGGGATACCGGATTCTGCTCTGCCACCATCCGGAGTATTATCCGCGATATCTGAAGGGTCGGGACATCGACCTGATCCTTTCCGGGCATGCGCATGGCGGGCAGTGGCGGATCGGCCGGCAGGGACTCTTTGCGCCGTCGCAGGGGCTCTTTCCGCGCCTGACGGAAGGGGTGCATGACGGCAGACTGGTGATCAGCAGGGGACTGGCAAACCGGACGCCGGTACCGCGGCTGAACAACCCGCCGGAGATCGTGTATATTCAGAATTGACGTAAGACGGAAAAACGCGTAAGATATCTGTTATTGGGCGGGGGAGTGCCCGAATGCAGCATTCTGCCGCTGCGCGGACGATTGGCTGATCCCTCGCACGGAGAATGTACCTGGCTGCAGATTGGCTGGGGCATCGTGATCTTTGTCGTGAATGTGTTCTTCCTGAAGATTTTTGTGACCATACTTGACGTAAATGACGTAAAATTGTTTAACCATGAAAAAAGGAATAGGCACAAAAAAAGACCATCTCATATAGAATGATTGGCTATATGAAACAGCCTTTTAGGGCCATTCGTCAGGACTCTTCACAATTCTCCGTAAGGTATTCACGCAGCATTGGGACATCATAACGGATAATGCCCCTTGTAACCTGCCGGATGATGCCGGCATCAATCAGACGCTTCTTATATACCTGAACATGCGATGCCGGCACCTGAAGACGTTCGGCAAGATCTTTCATCTGGCTCTGAATCGGGTCCTTCAGCATGGCATGGAGAAAACCAGTTCCCGCAGTTTGTTGCCGAAAGACGGAGAGAAGATCTCGTCGATCATAGGAAAGCTCCTTTTGTTTCTTTATATATTTTTTAAGATTTTATACAATTTTTGTTATCTTTGTTATTATAGCACGGATTCCGATCCAGTCGACAGCAGAGTCGCAAGGAAAAGATCAGCCCTGTCTGTTAGGTCTGTTGATCAGTCTCTGACAGGAGCGACTATAGGAGCTGTCAGAAAGCACAGTGAACACGAGGAGCTGCTCTACACTCCACAATATATTGTATTATAGAGAAGAATTTTAGGAAAAAATATGATATAAATACAATATATTGTGTTTATATGCTTGACATGCACTTTCTGTTGTGGTACTCTGAGGGTGAAAGATCGAAAAGGTGCATAAAGAGGGGAGATAGCAGGGGATGGAAGACTGCAGTTTTGAAGAAGAAATACAGAGGATCAGGGATTCCTTGAAAAAGATGCGGGAGGCTACCGATGATGAATGGTTCCTCAGTCACCTGAGAGGCATTTCCAATTCTGTGGAGAATATTCAGGAGCTTTATGAGGAGGCTCTCCGATACAACGGTGCGGCCCTGAAGGACAGAGATCGGTTTGAACTCTGTTATTCTCAGCTTGCCGGGCTGAATGAGCAGTTTACTGCTTTCGGACGGAAACGGCCCGAGAGTGCCTGCGGGAGCTTCAAGGCACAGCAGGTGAACCGGGTTCTCGAGCCGCTGAAGACACTGATGGAGCAGGATATGGGGATTGAGCTTTCCCTGATCTCTGAAGAGAATGAGCAGACTTACAGTGATGTTTCTCTTCTGATCCGGACGTATCTGGATCTGGGTGCCTCCTTTGCGTGGCGGCATTATAAAAAGAAGTACGATATACGGGGACGTGAGGTGCCCTCTTTGGAGTATGGCTATGGGCACGGATAAGGGCTGGCTGCTTCCGCAGGAGTGTCTCCCGGACGGAACGCCGGAAGAATGGTCGGATTCCACTTACAGGCTCGCACTGAAATCGAGTGTGGATTACCAGCTGAAGGAACTCCTCAGGATGACAAAGAGCGAAAAGCTGCACATTGCTGTTCTTCGCGCCATGCTCTCGCTGAATACCTATTTTGACGTGAACGAGCGGGTGATCCAGCGCCACGAGGGGCAGCGGGGCTGGGACCGTTTCCGTCTGCTGCACCGGCAGTTGTCCGGCCTGGTTTCCGAATTCTATGCTTTGGCCGCTGCCTGTCCGGAGAGTGCCTGCGGAGCTTTTAAGGCACAGCAGGTGAATCGGATCCTCGCGCAGATGAAGGAACTGCTTGGGGAGGAGATGGGACTGGAGCTTCCTCTGGTTTCCGAGGAGGGGGAGCAAAGCTGCAGTGATGTGTCTCTGCTTCTTCGCGGATGGCTGGATCTGTGTGCGGAGTTTGCCTGGCGCCATTATGACGGAAATCCCCCGGAATTTCTGGTTGATGAAGCCAGCTACAAGGAACAGCTGCTGCGGGAGAGGATTCTGGCTTTCTGCCAGAATGAGCCGAAAACCGCGCTGGAAATCGGAGAGATGCTCGGCTACCGCAACAAGAGAAGCATTCGCAAGTATCTGAACCCGCTGCTGGACTCAGGGCGGCTTGTGAGGACCGTTCCCGACAAGCCCAACAGTCGAAATCAGCAATACATTACCGCCCGAATGATCTGATCTCCCGGCGTAATGAAGGAATGAAAATAGCCTGCATATGATTTTGCACCAGTCAGTACACCAGTTAATTTGCCTTTCTGTATTGTTCCGGGGAGTGCTGAACTGAAGACAGGGAGACCGTTTTCTGCCTTGGCACATCGTCTGAGAAGACAGAAAGTTTCCTTTGCCTCCGATTACGGAACAGCCACGCCATGGCAGAATGTCGATATTGGCAAAGCACCGGCAAAGCCGACCGATCCGACCGCTGATGATTACGTCTTTACAGAATGGTGCACCGATGAGGAGCTCAAAAAGCCATGTGATTTCAAGACCGCTTTCAACACGGCCAAAACTCTTTATGCCCATTGGAAATGCGAAGTCACATTCAGCACCAAGCATGGCATCGCACCGGTTAAACAGACCATCGAAATCGGAGGTACGCCGACCAAACCGACAGATCCCAGCATGAGGGGCTATCAATTCGTCGTGTGGTGTACCGACAAGGCACTCGAAAAGAAATACGACTTCAAGACCGCGATCAGCAAAAACACGACCCTGTATGCAAAATGGAAAAGCGATCTGAAGATCAACGACGGTAACGAGGGAACGGCGCATTATGGGAGTGAATATGACTTTACTCTGAACTGCGACTTTGACCAGGTCTATATTCCGTTTGAGCTCAAAATCGACGGCAAAACCATTGATCCGGACCGGTATGAGCTGTCAGGTACGAAAAACGGCACCGAGGTAACCCTGAAAAAAGCACTTGTCCGTTCACTGGCTGCCGGAAATCATACGATTGTCTTTGACACGGGTATTGATGACCTGGGCTCGGTGAAAGGGACCTTTAAGGTCAGCACGGCACCAAAGACCGGAGATGAGAGCGACATCGGCCTGTGGATTGCGGTCGGCTGCCTTTCGGCAGCGGCAGCAGCGGCGATTGTTGTGTATCTGATCAGGAAAAAGAAATAATGCGGAAGGAGAGAGCGGAATCCGTAGCGACTTGACTGAGCTGCTCACCGGGATGCAATGCGCCCGTGGAAGGGGATTGTTCCGGCTGTGACCATGCTGGACCTGGCGGCCCTGCTGGGGTTTTGCTTCCGGCACTGCTTCTTCCTGGAGAATACGGTCCGGCGCCGGTGCCGGGTTGCGGAGGAGATGCGGGAGAAAGTAAAGAGCGGTTAATCAATTCATATACTGCCAGGCAACGATGGTCGCTATGTGAAAAAGTCCTTGTACTTATGACGAAAAGATGATATGATAACACCTGATGAGAGTGCTTATCTTCATAGTTCACACTTCTCATCGTCTCCTTTCGAAAGCGGCGGCCGCTCACCGTCGCTTTCTTTTATGAGGAGGCTGAGAGGTTGAAATACGTGTTGGTCCCTCGTCTGCTCATGAAAATGGAGAAAACCATTATGCAAAGAAATAAGAGAGGTACTGTTGTGAAACAAAAAACGCTGAGCATACTGTTGCTGATGTGTATGGCATTCAGCTTCTTCCCATGCGTGAAGGCGAGAGCGGAGAATATCAAGCTGCCGAATCAGACAGAACGGATTGAGGCAGGTGCTTTCGAAAATGTCCCAATCTCGGAGCTCTGGCTTCCGGATGAACTCCGATATATCGGCGCTACGGCTTTCGCAAATACCGGATTGACGACGGTAGTTATTCCGGCCGGAGTATCCTATATCGCACCCAATGCCTTTGAGGGCTGCCCAAATCTCGCAGCTGCGGTATATCGGGGCAGCTACGCTGAAAAGTGGTGCTCGAATAACAATATCCCTGCGCTCATCATTACCGACCTTGGTGTAGAAAGACATTCCCAGGAAGAGATTCGTCAATTTGCTCATGCACACCCGGCAGAGACAAACACGGCTACGGCTTTTCGGCGCAGGCCGAGTCTGACAGAACCTTATTCCCCGGGACTGATTTCGGAACAAAGTATGCAGAACGCGCTGAATATGGTCAATCAGGTCCGTTTCATTGCCGGGCTCAACGCAGATGTTGTCAATGCGGCTGACAGGGAGGAAATGCTTGGCGCTGCTGCACTGGTCAACTACCTGAACAGAGAACTGTCACACAATCCAAGGCGGCCTGAGGTGCTGGCCGACAGCGTCTACGACGAATTGTATGAAATGGCATATGACGGTGCGTCATCCAGCAATCTGTATGCAGGCATGAACAACATGGCAAACGCCGTGCTGGGATATCTGTATGATTCAAACTACAGCAACATCAGCCGTGTCGGACATCGCCGCTGGATTCTCAATCCTCCTATGGGAAAGACAACCTTTGGTTACTGCTGTGACGTTAGCGGCAGTTACCGCAACAGCTACAGCGGCATGTATGCATTTGACCGCTCCGGCTCAGGGCGACAGGCGCCTGTCGCGTGGCCCGCACAGCAGATGCCGCTTTCGCGGTTTATCAACGCCGGAACCCATGCCTGGTCCGTGTCTTTCGACAAAGTGATAAACATGGATGCCGTCAATGTGACCTTGATCCGGGAATCGGATGGCCGAAACTGGCACTTCTCCAGTGAGAGCGCGGACGGAGAGTTCTACGTGAATAATGATTGGTATGGACAGCGCGGCTGTGTGATTTTTCGGCCGTCATCCATTGCCATTTCAGCCGGTGACATCTTCCGGGTCATGATTACTGACAGGCAGAACAAAACGGCGTTGATTTATACGGTAACTTTTTTTGATCTCTGATCGAGGAAAGCGGGGACTGTTCCATCAGAACGGTCCCCGTTGTCCGTTATCACGGAGTTTTTTCTTGCCAGCAAGAGCCGCATGTGTTAATATTTTATAAAGACATTTTGCGTTTTTCGGACACGGATTCTGCCGACGACGAAGAGAGGAATATCAATGAAAAAAGGGTTATGTCTTTTCCTTGCTGCTGTGCTGCTGCTCTCCCTCTGCCCTGCCGCTTTTGCGGCGGAGGATGATTCCGGCGAACACCCTGTCCTCCCGGACGGCATACCGGAATACAGCATGCCGCCTGTTCCGGAAGAAGAGCTCATCAGTACCGAGGACCTGCACTTCTCTGACGCGACGAACAGTGGACCGGTGTTTACGGTCATGCAAAGCGGGGAGCCCTTTGAACGTATGACCTGGACTGTCACCGTTACCAGCGGAAGCGGAAACTATCTCTATACCTATTATGTGGTCAAACCGGAAATCGTGGGCGGTGTGAAGCAAAGCTGGACTGCTCCAGGGGGAAAGCTGATCAAGGTCCCTGACAACAGCTTTTCCTATACTTTCAAGGAAAACGGGGATTATGAGCTCTGGGTAGATGTGTTTGATCTGGATAACAACACCTGGACAAGAAAGATCCTGCCGGTTCCCGTGCATGTGGAGGGGCATGACGGGCTGGACTTTACGGTGTCCATGAGCGGGGTCCCCTTTGAAGAGGACGTGACCTGGACGGTAAACGTAACCGGCGGCTCCGGGCAGTATCAATACAGCATCTATCTGCTTTGCCCGGCTCTCACCTTCGGCAGGTATTCAACGATCACCTATTTTCGGGAGAAGCCGACCAATTTCCTGAGCTACAGGCTTTTGATGAGTGCCGATTATGTGCTGCAGGTGTGGGTGAAGGACCTGGACACCAACATAACAAAGTATAAAGAGATTCCGTATTCCTTCCACTCCGAGAAAGCTCCCCCCATATCGGCACGGGTGAATGAAATTGTCGAGGCCTGCCTCGCCGCAGGCTGTGAGACTGATTATCAGAAAGCTCTCTGGCTGCATGACTGGCTGACTCTGAATGCGGACTATGACTACAACTATGCGCACTACGGGCCGGACGGCGTGCTTTTGGCCGGTACGGGCGTGTGCGACAGCTATGCCAAGGCTTATGTCCTGTTGGCGCGCGCAGCGGGGCTTCAGGTCGAGCACATCGATAATGTCGTACACGCCTGGAATGTCGTAAAGATGCTCGACAACTGGTATTACCTGGACTGTACCTGGGACGATCCCGGCCCGGGGAAGGAGTATCATCTCTATTTCGGCCTGCCCTATGAGATCATGGCTCTGGACCATCCGAATTTCAGCGACAAGTATAACGCCGTCTCTTACGACTGCAACTACTATCTTTTGAACTTTGAGGATGCTTTGGTACAGCCACTGACTCAGGCAATTCAGGATGAACTGAAGGAAGGGGATTTTGAATTCTACTTCCCGCTTGCCGAATCCTATACATTTGAGGGGTATACCTATTCAGACCGAAAAAAACCGGGCGCCGCGCTCTGTGACAATGTTGCGATTCTGCTCGCCCGGGATTATACGTATTTCTACGGACAAAATGAGGCTGTCAGTCTTGCGCTGGAAAAGCTGTACAGCGATGATGAGTACGGCTATGCGATCGTGGATTATTACGAAAAGCTGTTGACGCTTCCGAAAAACCAGAGCGTGATCGGGGAGGAGGCTTTCATAAACGACAGCAGCCTGACAGCGATCTCGCTGCCGGAAACGCTGACCAGGATCGATGACCGCGCTTTTGCGGGCTGCGACGGACTGTGGCTGGTCCTGATCCCTTCCTATGTAACCGTTTTTGGAAAAGACGTGTTTGACAGCGGGAACAAACACCTCACCCTGGGGGTGCTTCCATACAGCACAGCTGAAGACTATGCGGCAGAGAACGGTCTTAAATTCTTTTATCTTGAACCGGAATCGGATATCGATATCCCTGAATATATTGATGATCCTGCCATGTCAGGGGTGCTGTCGGGAAGCGGATCATGAGCATTGCACACGGATTGCTTTAAGGCCCTGCCTACGGGGGCGCGGCAAACAGCATTGCAATCGAAGGAATCTTGGGGTATAATTCGTTTAATCATTCTATTGATATAAGCTTTGATAATCAGGAAAGGGTGGCTGAGAGATGAAAAGAAAGCTTCTATTTTCTTTTATTGTTGCTTGTATTCTGCTGATTCCATCTGTGCTTGCCTCGGCTGCATCAACGGAATACGACCAATTCACTATTGATATTGTTGATGATCATGTGGTGATCAAAAAATACAATGGCTATGGCGGTAATATAAATCTTGAAGAAGTTGAACAAGGAGTTCAACAACAGTATGGTAAAAGTAAAAAAATCACAGGTATTGGGAACGGTGCATTTCAGGGTAAAACGACTGTAACGAGAGTCACGCTCAGCAAAAACGTGAAAAGCATCGGCAACAATGCCTTCAGTGGCTGCGATCATCTGACGCGGATTAATTTGGAAGATACCGAGCTGGAATCGATCGGGAACAGTGCGTTTTCAAATTGCATCAGACTGACACAGGTACAACTGCCTGACAGTTTGCAGGCAATTGGGAGCGGGGCCTTTCAGGGCTGCGTCAGTGAGGAGAAGATCAGCATTCCGGAAAGTGTAAAAACAATTCCGGCAAATCTGTTCAATGGCTGCACGGCGCTTTTGGAGGTTAAGATACTCGCAAAGGACTGTACCAGTATCGGCAGCAGTGCTTTCGCAGGATGTACGAATCTGGAGCATCTGATCATACCTGACAGTGTATCCGAACTCGGTACGGGTGTCTTTAAAAAATCGGCACTCACAGGTTTGCATTTGCCAAATAATATCACGATTGTTCCGGCGGACACTTTCAACGGCTGCACGAACCTGACATGGGTCGAGATCCCGCTGCATGTAGTTTCCATAGAGCGCACTGCTTTTGCAGGATGTACCTCGATTGAGCATATTGTCCTCCCGGATAACTTAGTATATCTTGGAGAGAGCGTCTTTTCCGGCTGTAATTCATTGACTGAAATGTATATTCCCGGGCCGGAAGAGCCGGAGAAACCGGGCATTGTTTCTGTTTCCAACTCTCTGTTTGATGGCTGCAGCGCGCTGAAGTCTGTCCGCATCCCTGCAAGCTGCACCAGCATCGGACACAATGCTTTCCGAGGCTGTACTGTACTTGACGAAATCGTTTTTTCGGACAAGGACGCGATCCTCAGTATTGGCAACTATTCTTTTCAAAATAGCGGAATCACAGAGATGTACCTGCCGAAACTGCTGAAGACCATCGGCGATTATACCTTCAGCGGATGCGGCAGTCTGGAAACAGTCGTGATTGATAATGCGGTTACTTCGATCGGAACCAGCGCATTTGCTAACTGCGCTGTTCTTAATCGGATTACGGTTCCTGACAGTGTGACGAATATTGAGGCAAACGCCTTTTCCGGATGCACACAGTTGTCAACTGTACAGCTTCCTACGAACAACCGGTATACCGAAATGAAAAACGGGATCTTCAACGGCTGCGCCAATCTGACGGCGGTGAATATTCCGGATCCTGTTGTTACCATTGGCAACAATGTTTTTAAGGGCTGCAAAAAACTGGAAACCGTTACGCTGCCGGATACCGTAAATGGTATCGGCAGCAGCGCATTTGGAAACTGCGAGGCTATGATCCGTCTCGATTTACCGGACAGTATCACCACGATTGCAGATAACGCCTTTACCGGCTGCAAAGCGCTGGTTCTCCACGCAAATTGCAGCAGCTATGCCCAGACCTGGATCCGGGCGCACAACGTGCAGAGCGTGATCGAGAATCATGGCGCGCTGACACCGGTTGAAGCTGTGGCGCCGACCTGCACGACTGCGGGCAACACTGCCGGCGGGAAATGCACCGTATGTGAAGATTTGGTCGGTGTAGAGCAGATACCTGCTCTTGGCCATGACTGGACTGAGATTACATATACTTGGGCAGATGCCAACAGTACCTGTACGGCGGCGAGAGAATGCAGGAGAGACGCATCTCACAATGAGTCGGAAACGGTAATTGCAACCAGAACGAAGTTCAATGCCCCGACGGAGACAAAGTCCGGATCCGCGACATATGTCTCCGCAAAGTATAAGAATACGGCGTTTGTATTCCAGACCAAGAAGATTACGATCCCAGCCATCAAGGACATGTTTTGCCTCAACCTGCCGAATCAACTGGACAGTATCGGGAAGAGTGCATTTGAGAATGGGGCGTTCCAATGCGTCATTGTTCCGGATGGGTGTAAATCAATTGGGGAGAGGGCTTTTGCAGACTGCGATGAATTGCTCTATGTACGCATTCCATCCAGTACCGTTTCTATTGCCGAGGATGCTTTCAAAGGATCGAAGAATGTTGTTATAGATAAAGCAGAATAAAAGAAATGGATATCAAAACAATGGGGACGGTTTCAATGGCATACCCTTTATCTTAGCGCCATTGGGACTGTTCCCAGTGATTGACTCTTTGGAGGGATATATGAGGAAAAGCTCACTCGGGATACTGGTCTTTCTGGTTGTGGCGCTGGTGGTGGCATTCCTGCTTGTGAAAGGGATGCAGAATCCGTCAGCCATCAGGGATAAGGCGGAACAGGCAGCCACGCAGGCGGCACAGAGTGCGGTAGATACGGTCAATCATACGGTGCAGGAAGCGATGAATGACCCGTCGGTACAGCAGAGCGTGAATAATCTGATCCAGAATATCCAGGATATGGTGCCGCAGACGGAAGGGCAGGGATGAGGGTATGAATCCGCATGCGTCTAACCCCTATATGTTCATCCTGAAGGCGGAACCCGAGAGATATATCAAGACGCCTTCTGCGGCACTTGTCGCGCTGATCAAGGCGGCGGAAGGCGCGGTCGCCATGTTCTGGGTATTCCGGCTGTTTGACTATATGAAACAGTTGTTTGACGGAAAGGCCGGAGCGCTGCCGCTGGAGATCCTGGCTGTTCTGCTGCCGAATAAGATCACGGCTCTCATCCTGCCAGGCAGGATCCCGAACGGAGGGATGATCGGGAAGTACCTTTGCTGGGCAGTCACGATCATCATGACGGTGATTCTGATCTGCATGACGGTCGAAGCCGTTGCGGCGCTGCTTCTGCGCTTTGCACTGCAGGGGGCAAAGCTGTTTCAGGTCACACACAAAGTGATCTATATCGCCTCGATTGCGCTGCTGCTGGCTGCTGCGGCAACCTGCGTGCCGCTGATCATGGGCCTGACGCAAAGCGGGATCAAGATCTATCAGCTGTTCTTATCCGGAGGAGAGAAGCTGCTGGGGCCTGTCCGGCCTTTGCTGGTGACGCTTGCCTGCATGCTGCTGCTTCTGTTACGCATTTCCTATCACAAGGGCGTTGTGACGGTCTTATCGGCGATCGAATACGAAATCCGTCTGGAGTTTAAAGAAACCGCGATGAACACAGTCCATATCAGCCGGGATGCCCTGCTGCTCGTGCTGATCTGCATCGGCGCTGCCTGTGCTGCCGGTTTTTTGGTGGGGTGGGTGACGCCGGCTGTGCCGGCGATGCTTGTACTTGCGGTGAAGTATTACGCGGTTTACAGCTGCTGGGGAGACTTCCGGCGGTGTCACAGATAAAAGGAATCCGCTAATCATTGTATATTTGACAATCGACATAAAATGACTTAAAATGACAATTATGAAGGCAAAGTGACCAATGCGATGATGCTGTAAGCTTTCGAGGCAGACCACAGTTGAAGGGGTACTATCACCTGGGCGGTGGACAGAAAATGAAAAAGAAAAACTCACAGGTTTTTGTTCTGGAAAACATACCTTATACAGCAGGGGCGCCGGTGGTGATCACATCGGGGTGCCTGGTGAAGGATGGCGGCTCCGGCCGGCTGCGCTGTCAGCTGGAGATGGCCTGTGTCAACGATGACCCGATCAGGGCGGTTACGGTTCTGATCACCCCGACGGATACAGACGGGAAGGCTCTCAGTCCGGCGCAGCAGCAGCGTTTTGCCGGCCTGTCGGTGCGGAAGGACGGGACGGTCAGCGGGAAAACCGAGGCTCTGCTGAACAGCCGGGAGGCTGTTGCCTTTACCGTCGAGGCGGTGGAAGCCGCCTTTGCGGACGGCCGGGCCTGGCAGGCGGAAGAGGGGGCGGAGCGGCTGTTGGCACCGCCCATGCAGACACTGGAAGAGGCCTACGGGGATGAGGAAATGGCGGACCAGTTCCGCATCCGCTTCGGGGATGACTGCCGCTATCTGCCCTGGGAAGGGGAGGCAATCTGGTACTGCACCTGCGGCACCGTGAACACGGCCGCCGAGGCCCGCTGCCGCCGCTGCCGCCGCGTGCGCAAGGCGCTGACGCGGGTCAACACGGTAGAGCTTCGAAAGGAGACGGACAGGCGGCGGGACCGCGAACAGCAGCACGAGGAAGAGACAGACGGCAAAAAGAAAATCAGGCTTTCACCCTGGGCCGTCATCCCGGCGGCGGTGATCGTGATGGCGGCGATGGCGTTTCTGCTCTTCGGATCGGGGAAGATCATGCAGCGTTGGGAAAACGCCGCGGCAGCACCGTCCGAGGCAGTCGAGACAACGCCGGAGGCGACGGAGAAAAGCGAAGCCACGCCCCCCGAACCGACGATGGACCCCGCAGAGGCAGAGAGAAACCGCGCCTATGAGCAGGCTGTGCAGCTGCTGGAGCGTGCCGATGCCGGGGACGTCTCCGCTCTGTCCCAGATCGGGAAGACGCAGGAAGACGTGAAAGAGGGCGAGACCGCAGCCATACTGCTGTATCGGGCAGCCCTGGAGGCCTTCGAAGGCCTGGGCGACCATGCGGACAGCGCAGCCTTAGCGTCCCGATGCCGCGAGGGCATCGCCGCGCAGGAGCAGATAGCTAAACAGCAGGCCTATGAAACGGCGGCGGCACTGCTGGAGGAACGGCATTACAGCGAGGCCTGCCGGCGCTTCCGGGCACTGGGGAACTACGGAAACAGCGGCGAGATGGCCATAGAGGCGGTTTACCGGAAGGCTATCGCGCTCTGCGACGTGATCCGCGAGAACGATGTCCGCGGGGTCTATGCCCAGCTCAGCACGGACCCGGATGCCGCGAGCCGCTTTGTGCTGGCCGGTGATCAGGCACCGGGTGCGGACAGCGCCTGTGCCCAGAGCCTGCTTGCTGCCTGCGGGAATGACCCAGCGGAGTTGGTGCGGGCCGATGTGCCGGAAGAGGGCATGCCCACCCTGACGGACGCCGTGATGGAGCTGTTTGGATCGCTGAACGGCTACCGCGACAGCGATGCCTGTATTCAGAGCATCCTGGAAGCCATGGATCACAGCAAGGATTTCTACCGACTCTGTGCCGAGGGTGACCTCGCCGGGGCGCAGGAATGGCTGAATACCTGGGGGGACCAGCTGGAAGAGCGTGAGTTCTGGCAGGGCAAGCTGGAACAGTTTATTCCTTACTGCGAT
>ONGJ01000054.1 GCA_900317375.1 uncultured Eubacteriales bacterium | reverse complement strand
CAAATCCTGCGCCTTTTTGAAGGCCCGTTGGTCAAGTGGTTAAGACACCGCCCTTTCACGGCGGTAACATGGGTTCAAATCCCGTACGGGTCACCAAAACGGTTGGAAAGTTTCCAGCCGTTTTTCTTTATTCCCGGCGAAAAGGAGAAGCTGCGATTTTTGCCTGAAGATGGTGCTTTACTTCATCCCCCGTCCATAGTATAATGAGGACCCGGTATACAAAATACAGGAAGCAATCTGTCCCGAACCGGCAGATCTTGTGGCAGGCTTCCCCTATCAAATGAAAAGGTGGCAAGAAAGATGGCTTATAAGACGGACATTGAAATCGCGCAGGAGACAAAACTGATACCGATCAATGAAATTGCCGCATCCCTGGGCATTCCCGACGAGGCAGTGGAGAACTACGGCAGATACAAAGCCAAAATCGACATCGGCGCGCTGAAAGGCCTGCCGGAAAAGGCAAAGCTGATTCTGGTCACTGCCATCACCCCCACACCGGCGGGCGAAGGCAAGACCACAACAAGCGTTGGCCTGGCTGACGGTCTGCGGAAGATCGGAAAGAAAACCGTCGTCGCCCTGCGGGAACCGTCTCTCGGGCCCGTCTTCGGCGTAAAGGGCGGTGCGGCCGGCGGCGGCTATGCCCAGGTCGTTCCCATGGAGGACATCAACCTCCACTTCACCGGCGACTTCCATGCCATCGGCGCCGCCAACAACCTGCTGGCCGCCATGCTCGACAACCACATCCAGCAGGGCAACTCTCTCGGCATCGACCCGAAAGCCATCACCTGGAAGCGCGCCGTCGACATGAACGACCGCCAGCTGCGCCACATTGTGGACGGTCTGGGCGGCAAGGCGCAGGGCGTGCCCCGTGAGGACGGTTTCGATATCACGGTGGCCTCCGAGATCATGGCCGTGCTGTGCCTCGCTGCCGACCTGAAGGATCTGAAAGCAAGACTGGCCCGCATCATCGTGGGCTATACCTATGACGGAAAGCCCGTCACCGCCCACGACCTGAAGGCCGAGGGCGCCATGGCGGCCCTGCTGAAGGACGCCATCAAGCCGAATCTGGTCCAGACGCTGGAAGGCACCCCGGCATTCGTCCACGGCGGGCCCTTTGCCAATATCGCCCACGGCTGCAACTCGGTCACGGCCACCCACACGGCCCTGAAGCTGGCCGACTATGTGGTTACGGAGGCCGGCTTCGCCGCCGACCTCGGCGCGGAGAAGTTTCTGGATATCAAGTGCCGCCTGTCCGACCTGCATCCGGACGCTGTGGTCATCGTGGCCACGGTGCGCGCGCTCAAGTATCACGGCGGTGTCCCCAAGAGCGAACTGAGCGCTGAAAACCTCGATGCTCTGGAGAAGGGGCTGCCCAACCTGCTGCAGCATGTCGGCAACATCAAGGACGTCTTCGGTCTGCCCTGCGTGGTGGCGATCAACGCCTTCCCCACCGATACCGAGGCCGAACTGAAGCTGGTTGAGGCCCGGTGCCTGGAGCTGGGTGTGAATGTCGCGCTCTCGGAGGTCTGGGAAAAGGGCGGCAAGGGCGGCATCGCCCTGGCGGAAGAGGTTGTCCGCCTCTGTGACCAGCCCAACGATTTCCGTTTTGCCTACCCGCTGGACATAAGCATCGAGGAGAAGCTGGAGACCATCTGCCGGCGGATCTATCATGCCGACGGGGTGCTGCTGGAGGCCGGCGCCAAAAAGCAGGCGCAGCAGCTGACCGAACTGGGCTTTGACAGGCTGCCCATCTGCATGGCAAAGACCCAGCACTCCTTCTCGGATAACGCCGCTCTTCTGGGCGCACCGAAGGGCTTTACCGTCACGGTGCGGAATCTGAAGGTTTCGGCCGGCGCCGGCTTCATCGTTGCCCTGACGGGCGACATCATGACGATGCCCGGCCTGCCGAAGGTGCCCGCCGCCGAAAAGATCGACGTGGACGAGAACGGCCGCATTACCGGTCTGTTCTGATCAGGGGCGGATGAACTGCAGATGGCTGACATTCTGAAGGGCGCGCCCGTCGCCGAGGCCATCGCCGAAGGTCTGACCGCCCGTGCGGCCAGGCTCCGGGCGCAGGGTATTGAACCCTGTCTGGCAGTTCTGCGCGTCGGGGCACAGGACGGCGACCTGAGCTATGAGCACGCCATTTTGGGGCACTATGATCAGGTCGGCATCCGCGTCATGCCGGTTCTCCTGCCTGCTGAATGCACACAGGCCGCTCTGACGGCAGAGATCGAAAAAATCAATGCGGATCCCCGTATTCACGGCTGTATCATGTTTCGCCCTCTTCCCCGGCAGCTGGACGAGCAGGCCGCTGCCGGCACTCTCATTCCCAGCAAGGATGTGGACTGCATGACACCGACATCCCTGCTTACGGTGCTTACAGGCCGGGGTGACGGCTTCGCCCCCTGCACCGCGCAGAGCTGCATGGAGCTTCTGGATTATTACGGGATCGACCCTGCCGGGAAACGCATCGCGGTCATCGGGCGCAGTCTAGTCATCGGAAAGCCCGTCTCGATGATGCTGCAGGCCCGCAATGCCACGGTCACCATGTGCCACAGCAAAACCGTTGATCTTCCGGGCGTCTGCCGGCAGGCAGACATCCTGATTGTTGCTGTCGGGAGAGCAGGGATGGTCGATGCCGGCTTTGTCAATCCCAATCAGGTCGTGATCGATGTCGGTATCAACGCCGCCCCGGAGGGCGGCATCTGCGGTGACGTCCTCTTTGAGGAGGTAGAACCGCTGGTGAAGGCCATCTCCCCCGTTCCCGGAGGGGTCGGGGTGGTCACTGCGGCGGTGCTCTGCAAGCATGTGATCGAAGCGGCAGAAAAAGCCACAAAATGAACCTCTATTACAAAACGGGATTGCCCAGGAAACAGCAGGCAATCCCGTTTTGATCTTTGAGGCCTTTTACTCCAGCTGGAGGTCATCTCTTGTGATGTTCTTCAGCCATTTTTTGCTCTTATAATGACTGAGGACCCAGGGCCATTTGACAAACTCGTCGGTACAGAGCAGGAAATAGACCCACAGCGGCGGCAGCTTCAGCACGGCCGCTGCCAGAAAGCCCAGCGGCACTGCGTAGCACCACATGTCGATCGTGTCGCAGATCATGCCGAAGCGACTGTCGCCCCCGGCGCGGAAAACGCCCGCGATCAGCGTGGTGTTCACCGCCGCGCCCATGATGTAATAGGAATTGATCATCAGCATGACCCGCAGATAGCGCTTTCCGGTATCCGTCAGGCGGGCGAAGGCGAGCACCGGCCGCATGGTCAGCAGAATCAGAATGCCTCCGGCCAGCGCCGACAGCACCGTCAGGCGCATAATTGCTTTCGCTGCCCGGTCGGCGTCCTTCATCCTGTTTTCGCCGATCAGATGGCCCAGCAGGATGCCGCCCGCGCTCGCAATGCTGAAGCAGAGCACCGTTGCAAAGCTGCGCACCTGAGAAACGAAGGAATTCGCCGCCACCATATCCGAGCCGAGATACTGACCGATAATGACCGAGTACATGGAAAAGGCCAGACCCCAGCTGATGTCGTTCACCAGTGCCGGCAGCGCCATTCTCAGAAAATCCCGGAACAGCGGTTTGCTGTGGCTGAACAGGCAGCGCGGATGCAGCTTCACATCCCGGCTCTGCGACGAGACGATCAGGCTCAGCGCCAGCTCGATGAGGCGGCTGATGGAGGTGGCCAGCGCCACGCCCTTTGCACCCATGCGCGGCGCGTCGAAGAGCCCGAAAATGAACACGGCGTTCAAAAAGATGTTCAGCGTGAAGGCGGTCGTGTTGATCGCGGTGGCGATGGTCACACGGCCGACGCTGCGCAGTACCGCGAGATAGATCTCGGTCACGCCCCAGCAGAGATAGGCAACCCCCACCGTGCGCAGATACTCTGAGCCGATGGCGATGAGTTCGGGATCCGGCGTAAAAATGCGCATCATCCGGTCCGGAACCGTAAAGGCAGCGAGCGCCGCCAGCACCGAGATCAGAAGCGAGAACCGCAGCGCAATGCCCTCGACCGCCTCGATCGCGCGCAGATCGCCCTTTCCGTAATACTGCGCGCACAGCATGGTCGCACCAGTTCCCAGGCCGTAATAGACCATGAAGAGTACGCTGGCATACTGCCCCGCCAGTGAAACCGCCGAGATATGGGCCTGCCCGACAAAATTGAGCATGATGACATCGGCCGAGGTCACCGCAGCGCTCAAAAGATTCTGCAGGATGATCGGCCAGGTCAGAGCAGTGATGCGCGCATACAGGGCGCGGTCTGTCATCTGTGCGGTTTGGGTGTCAGCCATGTTCCTGTTCCTGTCGTAACGGAATGATCAAAAATATGCGGTTATTGTATATGCTCACAGCCGCTTTGTCAATTCCCGTACGGCAATTGATAAAGCCCTCTCTGTGACCGGTACGGAGCGTCAGCCATGCATTTGCAATCCCCCGGGGGGACTTGCAGGAATTCTGCAAATCAGTTATGATGGTAAAAAAGCGGAAGAGGACAGTGCCATGGCAAATTTCGGTTATTATGATATTCTGCAGCAGGGCCTGCCGGAGGATCTCCGTGTCGCACGGCTGGTGCACGGCGTCTCCTGGACCGCGGCCGTGCTCAGCGACGGAAAAGTCGGCGTCGCCATGCATACCGCGGGGGATGCGGTCCCGCGGGTGTTTGACAGTCTGGTCGGCCGCTCTCTGCATGAAGCGGGAAGGGCTCTGCTGTCCTGGAACATGGAAGAGGCCAGCGAAGCCCTGGCGGCTGTCAATGCCTTTTATAATTCCGTCGACTGTCCCTGTGCCGCTCCGGAGAGCAAGACGCTGGACGGAATCGACATGCGGGGCAGAACCGTCGGCATGATCGGCAGGATGATCGGCAACAGCAACATGACGGAGGAGAGCTTTGCGGCTGTGAAAAAGCTGTATATCATGGACCGGGAGGACAAGCCCGGCGCCATGCCGGACAGCGCAGCGGAATTTTATCTGCCGCTTTGCGATCTCGTGATCATCACCGGCAGCGCCGCGATCAACAAGACGCTGCCCCGCCTGCTGGAACTGAGTCGGAATGCCCAGGTCATCATGACCGGGCCCAGTGTCAGCTGCTGTCCGGCGCTGCTCCGGCTGGGCATTGACCGTCTGCACGGGCGGATCATCACGCAGAAGGACGCCATGCTGGAAGCGATCGTGGGGAAACGCACGTCCGTCAATTCTTATTCCGTATCCTTCCTGCTGGAAGCCGCACACAACGGGCACGCCGCTGAGACGCGGAGAAAGGAGACGGTATCATGAGTTCCCTGCTGCCTTCCACCCGCAACACGCGCGCATTGCCTTTCGGAGACCTGCGGTACATCCGCAGTGACTGCCCGGACCGCCTCTCGGACGAGGAGGTCATGTGGCTGCGGCAGAACGGTGTTGCGACCGTCGTTGACCTCCGGGAAGAAAGAGAATATACACAGCGGCCCTGCCGGCTGGAATCCGAAGAGGGCTTCACGTATTACCATCTGCCGGTCACGGGGGGCAGCGGCGTGCCGGAGTCTTCGGAGGCCGTCGTTTCGTCGTACCTCGGCATGATCGACGGGCAGATGGACAGGATCATCCGCACGATCGAGGAGGCTCCGGGACGGGTTCTCTTTTTCTGCACTGCCGGAAAAGACCGGACCGGTGTTGTTTCGGCGATCCTTCTGAAAAGGCTGGGTGCTGACGACCGGACGATCGTCGCCGACTATATGGCATCAAAAGAAAACCTGATTGACTTTCTTGAGGCCTATCTCCGCGAACGCCCGGAGATTGACCGTGACACGGTCATCCCGAACGAGAGGAACATCCGGGCGGTCCTGGATTCTCTGCAGCGGTAAAAAACTTGTGTTTTTCAGTTTGCTGTGATATAGTAGCGGCGTTCTCGATGGAGAACACATCACAATATCATATCGGTCATCGGAGGACAGTACGCCGTAGCGTAGGGGATCGCAAAGCGTCAGCTTTGCAGGCCGCCTGTTGGATAAGATGTCGAGTGAGCTCGGAACAAATGGCTGGAGAAGCCTTTTGTTGCCGAGCATTTTTCTTGAAGGAGGCATTGTTTCATGTCAGTCATTACCCTCACCCGGCTCACAGACGATGACCGGGAACAGTTCATTCTCGACAACCAGCGCGCATTCCGGTACGGTGCGATGGAGGAGTTCGGGATGCGGGACGATCATCTTGAGGAAGACGGCGAGATCATTTCCCGCAGGACGATCGAGAACAGCATCGACGGCGGTGCGGCCTACCGTATCCGTGAGGACGGGAGGATCGTCGGCGGTCTTGTTCTGAAGATCGATGAAGAAACGCAGCATAACGAGCTGGAACTTCTGTTTGTCAATCCGGAGGTCCACAGCAGGGGCATCGGCTTTGCTGCTTGGCAGGAAGTCGAGCGGCTGTATCCCGAAACACTCGTATGGAAAACATGTACTCCGTACTTTGAGACGAGAAATATCCACTTCTATGTCAACAAATGCGGGTTCCACATTGTCGAGTTCTTCAACAGGCGTCATCCCGAACCGGAATCCCCGGATGAACCGGCTCCCGACGGGCAGTACGGCAGCGAGTCTGCGGGAGACCGTGACGGCATGTTCCTCTTCGAAAAGCAGATGAAGCGGGGGTGACAAAATGGGAAAAACAGAGCCGGACTGTTAACAGCATTCCTGGTGTTTTCTCTTATCACAGGGGCCTTTTCTGTTCTGAACGTTTTTGACGACAAGTCCTATGTCGTCGCTTCGGCAGTATCTGAGCTGTGTGTACTTACGATGATGGGCGTAGTCGGATACCTGACATACTATCTCGCCTATCGGAACACAAAAGGGTATGTGGATTGCAAGCCGCTATGGGGAAGGGCCTTTCTCATCTTTCATATGACAGTTCCTTTCAGGATCAGCCCGTTAGAAAAGCTTGACACGCGGCCGTTCCGTCGCCATAATAGGTGACTGAACGGCCGCGTGCCTTTTGGAGCGGACCCGGGACACGAGGTGAAGATGTTGACAATGATGAGCAAGGCCTGCAGCATCGCCGGCACAGGCCGTTTTGCAGAGTCCTCGGTCTTTTTCCGGCGAGGGCTTGACTCTCTCACGGTGTCAGAGAGTATCATCGAGGCAGTACCCGACAGAAAAGAAGAATCGGAGGGCTGACAGATGGCGTTTGATTTCAAGAAAGAATACAAAGAGTTCTACATGCCGAAGAACAAACCCGGCATTGTGACCGTGCCGAGCATGAATTATATCGCTGTTCGCGGACAGGGTGACCCGAACGCGGAGGACGGCGAATACAAGCAGTCCATCGGCCTGCTGTACGGCATCGCCTTTACCGTCAAGATGAGCAAAATGGGTGACCGCCGCATCGACGGTTACTTCGATTATGTGGTCCCTCCCCTGGAAGGGTTCTGGTGGCAGGACGGCGCTGCGGAGATCGACTATGCCCATAAAGAGGCCTTTCGGTGGATCTCCGTCATTCGTCTGCCGGATTTCGTGACCGCGGACGATTTTGAATGGGCGGTTGAAGAAGCAGAGAGAAAAAAGAAAGCAGACTTTTCAAAGGCAGAGTTTCTGACTGTTCACGAGGGGCTGTGCGTACAGTGCATGCACATCGGGCCTTATGATGAAGAGCCCGCCACCGTATCCATGATGCATGCGTTTATGGAAGAGCAGGGATATGCTTTGGACATCACGGCTCAGCGCCTGCACCATGAGATCTATCTCAGCGATGCCAGAAAAACAGCTCCCGAGAAGCTGAAAACCGTGATACGGCATCCGATCAGAAAAATATAGACTGTCAAGCGCGCCGATGCAGATTGAAGTCAGGAGGGATAACCCGTGATTTTTGAGGAGAAGAGATGCAAACTGAAAGACGGCCGGGAAGCGCTTTTCCGCAGTCCCTGCGAGGATGACGCAGAGGAAATGCTGCGCTTCATCATCCGGGCATCCGGGGAGACGGATTACCTGATGAAGTTTCCGGAGGAGTATGCCGACTTTACACTGGAACAGGAAAAGGCTTTTATCTGCGATGCTTACAACGACCCGGACAGAATGATGATCCTCTGCGAAGTGCACGGGAAGCTGGCCGGAAACTGCCTGATTTCTTTCCGCACCGGCTTGAAGGACCGTCACAGAGCTTCCGTTGCCATTGCGCTTCTGCAGGAGTTCTGGGGTCTCGGGATCGGGACGAAAATGTTTGAAGAACTGTTCCGCACAGCCGAAGACCGGGGCGGCATTCGCCAGATCGAGCTGGATTTTGTTGAGGGCAATGCCCGGGCCAGGGGCCTGTATGAAAAAATGGGCTTTCGCATTACAGGGGTAAAGCCGGATGCCATACGGATGAAAGACGGCAGCTTTGTGAACGAGTATATGATGATCAAACGACTGTAAGCGGTAAGGAGAGAAAACATATGAGATTAGACGGTTTTGGATTGCTGGTCAGCGACATGGGCACCATGATCCGCTTTTACCGGGACGTCCTCGGCTTCGAGATCAGGGAAGCGGAAGACAGCTCCAATGTGTATCTCGTAAAAGACGGAACGCTGTTCCTGCTGTACGGCAGAAAAGACTTTGAAAAGATGACCGGCCACAGGTATGACTATATCAGGGGCTTGAACGGGCATTTTGAAATCGCCCTCTATGTTGACAGCTTTGAAGAAGTGGATACCGCGTTCAGGAAGGCCGTGGAAAACGGCGCCCAGCCGGTGCTGGAACCCACAACAGAACCCTGGGGGCAGAGGACCTGCTACATCGCCGACCCGGAAGGCAATCTGATCGAAATCGGGTCATGGGACAAGCCGTACGAAGAGAAAGACAGATAATGCATACGCGGCAGCGGGAAGGCGTTTCTCCTTTGTGAAAAGCGCCTTCCCGCTGTTTAGGGAGCATGCGTCCGAATCTCAGGCTCCCGATGTCGGTTTATCCGAAAATCTGTCCCGGCAGTTTCAGCTTTTCCTTCGCGGGGAAGCCTTTGTCGTATTCCTCGACATCGGCATCGTCCACATAATAGCCCTGCGGCGTCTGATAGACGCCCGTGACGTCATCCAGGTACCCCGGGATCAGCTCTTTGCAGAGGAAGAAGGACGCATCCGCGTCTTCCGGCAGATCGTGATACCGGATTCCAAACCTGCTGGCATAATCGAAGCCGCTTTTGCCGTAAAAATCGATATTCCCCTCAAACAGTACTGCGCCGAAGCCCATCTCGGCTGCTTTCTCCAGGGAATAGTCCAGCAGCGCTTTCCCGTATCCCTTCCGTTTCAGCGCCGGTGTAATCCCGATCGGCCCCATGGTCAGAACCGGGATCACGCGGCCGTCGTCTGCCTCAATGATTGTCTTCATAAACATATTCTGCCCGATCAGTTTTCCGTCCTTCTCCATGACGAAATCCAGTTCCTTTACAAAGGCCGGATCCTCTCTGAGCACATGGATCACATAGTGCTCGCTGCATCCCGGACGGTACACGTTCCAGAAGGATTCCCGGACCAGGTTTTCAACCTCGCGGGCATCCTCTTTTTTCTCCAAACGGATCGTATAGTCTTTTGCGTTCATATTTTCCTCCCTGAACACGATAAATCTGGGCCCTTCGTCCCCTGTGATCCCGGCCGGCTGAAAACCGCACTTTGAAAGAACCCTCTGCGAGGCGGCATTGTCCGGATCCGTCTCTGCTTCGACGGCGGATACCTGCGGATGCTGAAACGCCCACTGCAGTGCCAGCCTGACCGCCTCGGTTGCGTACCCCTGTCCCTGAAACGCTTCCCGGATTCCGTATCCGATCTCAGGGCTGCGGCCATCCTGGACCCCCTTAAAGCAAAGGTCGCCTAAAAGCGTCCCGTCTGTTTTCTCGATCATCCACATCGCATACCATTCCCGCTGTTCGGGATGTGAGAGGCAGCCTTCCAGCATTTCCCGGTATGCTTTCCTCAGGTCTTCATCCTCTTCGGCTCGAAGAATCTGTTCCATCTGCTCCCTGCTCGCAGGGTAAATTCTGATTCGCTCTGACTGCATCATGGCAATCCCCTTTCCTTCCCGATCAGCAGGCCCTTCACCACCAGCATGGCCAGACAGAAGATGCCTGCGTACGGCTGCCTGGTCAGCATAAAGACCGCTGCGCCTGCGATCGTCAGTGCCATGCCGGTAAGCAGCAGGCGTCGGTTCCAGACCGGTTTATCAAAATGGCTGATGATCAGCCCGCAGATCCCGTTCAGGACCGTCAAAGCAATCAGAGCCGCAAATACGGCCCGGATCCACGCGCTCAGCCCCGTCATCTCAGTCAGCGATACGGAAGACGGCGAATCCGTTCCGTTTCCAAAGACCGGCAGAAACATCAGCAGTGCCATAAAGATATCCAGCACACTGCAGATCAGAGAAAGAACCCTGTCCAGACATGCTTTCTTCTCATGCTCTGCGGCGGAGAGGATCTCCTCCGGGCAGATCAGTTCGTCAATCGATACCGTGAAGTATCTGGATATCGCTTTGAGGGAATCGAGATTCGGATATCCCCGTCCGGATTCCCATTTTGAAATCGCCGTTCGGGAAACGAACAGGGCTTCTGCCAGATCTTCCTGCGTCAGTGATCTGCTCTTCCGCAATTCCTGCAGTTTTTCATTGAACTCCATTTTCTCTCCCCGGGCTGCTGTCCTCTTTCCTTTCGTCTGCATACAGTACGGCTGATCGGTAGAGCAGAAACAGCCCTGCGCTCAGCAGAACAGATGCGAGAATGTCCGTTGCCCAGTGAACACCGGAAATCAGTCTCCCGATCACCATAAACGCTGAAAACCCGATGGCAAACCGGGCCGCAGTCTTCCGAATCCGCGGATCGGCACACCGCCTTTCCGTCTGAAACACCAGAGTCGGCATGACGCTCAGCACCAGCAGTGTCGTGGATGACGGATAGGAGGCCTCCAGTCTTCCTTCGATCAGGATCGGCCGGTAGTTGATCGGAATCATCTCAAATAACAGATATGCTGAGATAACCAGAAGATAATAGGCTCCCAGCAGAAGGATGTCCTTGTCAACCCGCTTCAGGCTCCGCCTTCTGATAAGCTGCAAAAATCCCAGCCCGCCGAAGCAAAGGCAGATGAAAATGGGAACAAGTCCCAGCCAGTCCGTAATCGCATAGACCGTCATGTGTACGCCGGTCAGCTGATGAAACCAGACATTGAAGGCTGCAAACCCGATCCTTGTTCCTTTCGGCCCGGCCGCCTGTACATCAATCAGCTGAATCAGCACGGTCCACAGCACAAATGCACTGAGAAACCCGATGCCCTTGTGCAGATTTCTTTTTCCTTCCATCATGGTTTTTCCTTTCCGGTTTTCTGCCGCCGCCTGTGCGTTTTGGCAGCCTGAAAATAGCAGAAAACCGCTGGAAAGGAAAGAATCGCTCTGTCACATCCGTGACACGAATCGTATCATCCCCGGAAGCAGGGGCTGCTTGGGGGGTCTCAATTGACAGAAGCACAGCCTCCTCGGGCACTCCCGGAAGAAGCTGCCGGTCCCGTGTTCTTCAGTTTCGCCAGATAGCTGCAGTAAACGATTGCCGTGACGATGGTTGCTCCGACATAAATCTGATCGGTCAGCGCGCTGTCTGCTCCGAACAGCGAGAACACATCGATCATGGCGTGTGCGATGATGCCGGGGAGCAGGCTTCCGCTCTTATAGAACACCATGGTCAGGATAAAGCCCCAGCTGATCGCAAACACGATCTGGACGAAGGTTTCAAAGCTCGCCTGTCCGGCAAAGAGGTTGACGATGTGCCCCATACCGAATGTCACGGACGAAACCACAATCGCCACTGCAGTTTTCTCTTTTGCCAGCAGCGCCTTGAAGAGGAAGCCCCGGAACAGCATTTCCTCCACGAAGCCCACAAGGCTCATGCACAGCACAGAGATCAGCAGCTCCGTCCCGCGGCAGGAGGGCACAAAGCCGTCCCAAAGATTTCCCGTGGCAAGGATCCACATCGGGAGGAAGTACAGAAACCTCTTCGTATCTCTCGGCCATCCCGCGAGACCGTATTTTCCCACTGCGTGATTGGCTTTCACAAATGCGGTGATCGACCCCGCGAAGGCCAGCAGCGCAAGCAGCATCCATACGCTTCCGAACCCGAATCTCTGCTTGATCGGCGCTATCACCGTGCAGTACGCCGCAATCCACAGAACCGCAAAGAGGACCTCCTGTTTCTCATACAGCTTCTGCATTCTGTTTTCCTTTCCGGGCAGCGATCATCCCGTAAAAAACCTGTTCCAGCATCTTTGCGCACTGCTCTTCATCATATCCCATCGAGTTATTAGCAAGCAGGCTTGCAAGGCCGTGTGCCGCGCAGAAGAAGGTCAGGAACATCTCTCTGGCCTCGTCGGCCGTACACGCGAGCCCCTTTGCCATGATTTCGAGAATGCCTGAAAGATTCGGGTCTTCCATCAGTGTCTTCACATCTGTTCCGCCGAACTTGTCCGTTTGAAACAGGAAGCGAAACAGATTCTTTTCCTCCGATCCGAACCTCACATAGTTCAGCCCCAGCGCGAGCATCGGGTTTTTCTCGGAGCCCTTCGGCATGATAAACGCGGTATGATACGCATCCGCGATCCTGTAAGCAGCCTCCCGGATTTCATCCACGGTTTTGAAGCTGTAAAGCACCGGCTGTGTGGAACACCCCAGATACTCCGCAATCGTCCTGGCATTCAGATTCTCATGTCCCTTTGCCCGGATGACTTCGAAGGAGGCATCGGCAACCATCTCTTTTGTGACCTTGACTCTCGGCGGCACCCTTCTCCCTCCTTATATAACTTATGTTGTATAACATACATTATAATTACTTCCGTGAGCGCTGTCAAGCCTTTTGCAAAAAAGCCCCGCCATGATGATGGCGAGGCCCGATTGCAAGCTCGGTTCTTCTGTTTTCCCTGATTCTGTCAGACGCGCAGGTTCTTCGTAAACATCGCACGGATGGCGTTCAAAACGGCAAGGACCATGACGCCCACGTCAGCAAAGATCGCAAGCCACATACTGGCGATGCCGAGAGCACCCAGCACCAGGCAGATGACCTTGACGCCGATGGCAAACCAGATGTTCTCATACACAATGCGCATGCACTTTTTGGCAATGCGGATGGCCAGGGCGATCTTCTTCGGCTCATCGTCCATCAGGACCACATCGGCCGCTTCGATGGCAGCGTCCGAGCCGAGCGCGCCCATGGCGATGCCCACATCCGCGCGGGTCAGCACCGGTGCATCGTTGATGCCGTCGCCTACGAAAGCCAGCACCGCGTTTTCAGGTTTATTCGCGAGCAGCTCTTCCACCGCCGCAACCTTATCGCCGGGCAGCAGCTCCGCTCTGACCTCGTCGATGCCGATTTCCTTTGCAACCGCTTCCCCGACTTTCCTGGCATCGCCTGTCAGCATTACGGTTCTGGTAACCCCGGCATCGTGCAGAGCGCGAATGGCCTCCTTCGCCGTGGGCTTGACGACATCCGAAATGAGCAGATGCCCCGCATAGACACCGTCCAGCGCCACATGCACAATGGTACCCACCTGGCGGCAGTCAATATAGGCAGCCCCCAGGCTTTCCATCAGCTTCGTGTTGCCGGCAGCGACCTGCTTTCCGTCAACCTCCGCAATGATGCCGTTGCCGCTGATCTCCTGCACTTCGCCTACCCGCTCCCGGTCCAGCCTGCGCTCGTCAGACTTCGCCGGCTTTTCCAGCGGTTCCCCGTCCGGACCGAAAACCAGACCTTCAAGCCAGGCGTTGCGAATGCTGAATGCGATGGGATGCGTGGAAAAGATCTCGGCATGGGCGGTCAGTTCGAGCAGTTTTTCGTTGTCTATGCTGCTGTGGTGAATACCGTTTACCTCAAACACACCCTTGGTCATGGTTCCGGTCTTGTCAAAGGCAACGGTTTTCGCTTTGGACAGCGCCTCGAGATAGTTGGATCCCTTTACCAACACGCCCTCGCGGCTGGCGCCGCCGATGCCGGCAAAGAAGCTGAGGGGAATCGAAATCACCAGCGCACAGGGGCAGGAGATGACCAGGAAGGTCAGCGCGCGGTAAACCCAGCTGCCCCAGTTGGGGTCTCTGCCGCCGATGAGCAGAAAGAGCGGCGGCAGGACCGCCAGCGCCAGGGCACAGGCGCAGACCACCGGGGTATAGACCTTCGCAAAACGCGAAATGAAGGCCTCGGACTTTGATTTCTTGGATGTGGCATTTTCCACCATATCCAAGATCTTCGAGACGGTGGATTCACCGAACTCCTTTGTGGTTCGCAGCTTCAGCAGGCCGCTGAGGTTGATGCAGCCGCTGATGACCTCGCTGTCCGGATGTACCTCGCGCGGAACGCTCTCTCCCGTCAGGGCTCTGGTATCCAGCGTGCTGACGCCTTCGACGACCACGCCGTCGATGGGCACCTTTTCACCCGGCTTGACGACGATGACGGTGCCGATCTCCACCTCGTCCGGGTCGACCTGTACGAGTTCGCCGTTCTGCTCAATATTCGCGTAGTCCGGACGGATGTCCATGAGCGCGCTGATGTTTTTCCGGCTTTTGTCGACGGCAAAGCTCTGGAACAGCTCGCCGACCTGATAGAAAAGCATAACGGCGATGGCCTCGGTATAATCGCCGTTGCGATTGATCAGGGCAATGGCCATGGCACCGATCGTCGCCACAGCCATAAGGAAGTTCTCGTCAAAGACCTGTCCGTTCCTGATGCCCTTGAAGGCCTTGAGCAGGATATCGTAGCCGACCGTCAGATATGGTATCAGGTACATGAAAAACCATACCGGCTCATGTACGCGGTCGCCGTAAGCCTTGACCGCAAAATGCAGCACCGCCATCAGCACGGCCGCTGTCAGAATGCGCCAGAGCATTTTTTTCTGTTTCTTGTTCATTGTCTCACCTTCTGAAAAGGGCTGTCTCAAAACCCTCTGTGTGTTTCAAGGCAGCTCCTTCACATTCATATACCCTGCTCAGAGATAGATTTCGCAGTCGTCCTCCACCTTTTTGCAGTTTTTCAG
>ONGJ01000139.1 GCA_900317375.1 uncultured Eubacteriales bacterium | reverse complement strand
CCGGCGCAACTATTACGAACAGTTCACCGGGAAGAAGTGGGGCGACAGCCACAACTATTCCCTCTGCCTGGACACCGGCCTGCTGGGTCACGAGACCTGTGTACAGCTGATCTGTGAAGCGGCGCGCAGGGCGGAGGCGTTCCAGTAAAGGTCAAAGTTCAGAAAAGCTGACGGAATCAAAACCCGTCAGCTTTTCTCATTCGAGCATCGCAGAACACCGTTTTCAATGCCCACTGCGCCGCATTAAAAGTAGACATTTTGACGTGCGTTTGCTATAATCAATAATCGGTACAAAATGATAAATTATGCATAAAGCGGGGACCAAAGGCAGATACGGAAGGGAAAAGAAAAATCTCTGCAAAGAGAAAAAATATACACAGCAAAAAGGAGGAATGTACACATGCCCAAATATGATATTGTGGTTGTGGGCGCCGGCAACGCCGGTATGTCCGCGGCCCTCCAGTGTCAGCTCGCCGGGATGAAAACCCTGCTGATCGAACAGCACAACCTGCCCGGCGGTGCCGCGACCAGCATCGTCCGCGGCCGCTTTGAGATCGACCCCACCCTGCACGAGCTGTGCGACTACGGTCCGGCAGACAACCCCGGCGACCTGAGAAATCTGCTGGACAAGTACGGCGTCAAGCTGGACTTTTACGAGTGCCCGGAGTGCTTCCGCTGCATCTCGACCTATCGCGACGGCACGCCCATGGACGTGACCATGCCCGCCGGCATTGCGGCCTTCATCGACAAGATGGAGAGCTATGTGCCCGGCTCGCGGGAGAAGATGGAGCAGCTCTTTGACCTGTTCCAGGTCGTGCTGGACGGCATCGCCTACATCACCGCATCCCGCGGCAACCCCGATCCGAAGATCCTCGGCACCACCTATGCCAACATGCTGAAGACCGGCGCCTACAGCACCCAGGAGGTCTTTGACGCCCTCGAGCTGCCCCTGAAGTGCCAGGACATCCTGTCGACCTACTGGAGCTATCTCGGTGTCGACATGGAGCATCTCGCTTTCATCCACTATGCCGCGATGGTCCACAAGTATGTCTCGCGCGGTGCCTATATCCCGGCCCACACCTCACACCAGCTCTCCACCGCCATGGTCGAGCGCTTCCGCGAGCTGGGCGGCGATGTCTGGTTCAACTGCCGTGCGGAGGAGTTCCTGTTTAACGGGGACCGCTGCGTGGGCGTGAAGACGAACATGGGCACGGTCGACTGTATGTACGTGCTGGCAAACATCAACCCCGATCTCATCTACGGCAGGATGATGCCGAAAGAACTGGTCCCGGAGCGCGAGAAGAAGCTTTCAAAGGCCAGAGACCGCAAGCTCGGCGGACGCATGTACACGATGTATCTGTGCCTCGATGCAACGCCGGAAGAGCTCGGCATCAAGGACTATACGATCTTCATGCCCGGCACGGCCGACTCGGTCGCCGAGTACAACAACATCATGGGCGGCATGAAGACCAACGAATTTACGATCTTCGTCTGCAACAACCTCACGAACCCCGAGTTCTCGCCCCCCGGCACCTGCGTTGTATCGTTTACGACCTTCGGCTCGCCGGTTGACTGGAACGACCTGAAACAGGAGGACTATTTCCGCTTCAAGACAGAGGGTGCGATGAAGATGCTGAATACCCTCAAGGAGAAGACCGGCATCGACCTGACCGGTCACGTGGAAGAGATCGAGATCTGCTCGCCCTGGACCTTTGCGCGCTATCTGGGCGTGCCGGAAGGCGCCGTCTACGGCTATGAAGCCCGTGACTGGGACGGCATGATGGCCAGAATGCAGATGATCGGCTATGACTATCCCATCAAGGGTCTGCGGCCCGTCGGTGCGGCCGGGCCGCGCAGCGACGGCTTCACCGCCTCGATGATCTGCGGCCAGCTGATGGCCGGCAGCGCTCTGATGGATCTGAAGAAATGGAAAGAAGAAGGAGGGAAAGCGTAATGGCAGAACTGAACATTCAAATCAGCGCGGATCCACGGCTTGACATGCAGAAGTTCGCGACCATGGCCAAGGTCCGCGAAGAAGCGATTCAGGCCACCCCCGCTGAAGAGGTCAACGGCACTTTTGCCATCAACGAAAACGCCAAAGCGCTGCACCCCGACGTGATGAAACTCGTCATCGACGAGATTATCGACCGCGGCGCGGCTGAGGCGAAGACCTATATCCTGAAAAACGCGGACGGCGGTCCCCTGCCCTATTTCCGCGCCGGTCAGTACCTGTCGCTGAAGCTCCCGCTGGACGGCAGCTTCGTTACCCGTTCCTACTCTCTCTGCCTGTCGCCGAAGGAAGCTCTGAACGGGAAATATGCCATCACCATCCGCACGAATCCCGGCGGCTTCGTCGCCGACAGACTGCTTGAAAGCCTGAAGGCGGGCGATACCGTTCTCTCATCCGGTCCGCAGGGCTTCTTCTACTACGAGGCGCTGCGCGACAAGAAGCAGGTCATCGGCCTCGCCGGCGGTTCGGGCATCACGCCCTTCCTGTCCCTGGCCAGTGCCATCTGCGACGGAACCGAGGACTTTGAACTCACCCTGCTCTACGGCTCGCGCACGGAGGAAAGCATTCTCTTCCGCAGCGAACTGGACGCCATCGCGGCGGCCTGCCCGAAGTTCAAGGTGATACATGTCCTCTCGGACGAGAAGAAGGACGGCTGGGAAAGCGGCTTCATCACAGCCGAGATGATCCGGAAATACGCCCCCGCGGACGGAGAGTACTCGGTCTATCTCTGCGGCCCGGAGGCCATGTACCGCTTCCTGAAGCCCGAGATCGCAAAGCTGAATCTACCGGAGAGGCTCTTCCGCCGCAAGCTCATCGACGTCACCAAGACGCCGTGGGAGTGCGAAGACTATCCGAAGGACATGCGCGGCAAGCGCTTTACCGTCAAGGTGAAGCAGGGGCCGGCCGAATGCGAGATCCCCGCGTCGGCGGACGAGCCCGTTCTCGTCGCCCTCGAGCGTGCCGGCATCAAGGCGCCGTCCCGCTGCCGTGCGGGCGAATGCGGCTGGTGCCGCTCGCGCCTGCTGGAGGGCACGGTCTTTATCCCGCAGGAGAACGAGATGCGCCGCTGGGCGGACAAGCAGTACGGCTACATCCACCCCTGCTGCAGCTTCCCGACCTCGGACCTCGTGCTCGAGGTCCCGGGCGAGTTCTTCTAAACGAGTTAAAATGGCAAAAGGCACAGGGGCGTTTGATCAGCCCCTGTCAAGGTAGACAAGCAAAATAAATAATAGAGAGATTCACGGCACTACGGTGCCGTGGGACCCGCAGATTCTGTATCGCTACTGCGT
>ONGJ01000051.1 GCA_900317375.1 uncultured Eubacteriales bacterium | reverse complement strand
ACGCTCCTGCGCCGCCGCCGTCTGCTGTTCCGTCCTGTCCAGACGTTTCTCCGCCAGACCCAAACGCTCCTGCGCCGCCGCCGTCTGCTGTTCCATCCTGTCCAGACGCTTCTCCGCTTTGTCGACGCGCTTTTCTTCCGCGGTCAGGCGCTCGTTGATTCCCGCGATATGGGCGCGGATATGATAAAGCGTGTTGAGCGCTCTTTGTATTTTATCCGTGAGGCCGATGCTGTCTTCCTGTCTGTTCATGGTCCCCTCTTTTCAGTGGACTTCCCAGTGATGGGGAAGAAAGATGATTCCCGGTGCCTGACTGTTGTTGAGAATCTGTATTTCACACACGTTCTTCCAGAAATCATAGTTAAACCCGTCCGGGCGATGCAGAGCAAGATCGATCGAGTATCTGCCGTCCGCCACTGGGAGCGAATCAATCCGCAGATCGATGCTGCCCTTTCTTTTCAGCGTGATCGGCTGAGAAGTATCGATCAGGGTATTGGTCCCGTAAATATAGGTCTGATCACTTCGGTAGATTGCCAGCCCCGCAACCGCGTTCGCCTGTTCTTCTTTTGAGGAATAATCAATGTGTACGGTAAAGGATTCCTGCGGGGAAAAGCAGCTGCGCTTTCTCCCGTCCGAGTCCAGAATGACAGCCTGATCCATAATGGCTTCCCTGCTGCCCCACCGGTTTGCGTCCTCCCCGCTCTCTCCGACGGCGGGCGTCTGTTCCTCTTCTTCCGTTTCCGGCACTTCCTCCGGATGGTTCTTTTGGAACATATATTTCATATAATGCGGATGGACGTCGCGGGGCAGACCCTCCATCCGGACGGTCCCGTCTTCAATCCAGAGGGATCTTTCACAGATCTGCTCAATCTGGCTCAGGGAATGAGAAACCAGCACTATGGTGGTCCCTCTTTTCTTGATCTCCTGCATTTTCGTAAAGCACTTGGCCTGGAAGGCCGCGTCACCGACGGCCAGGATTTCGTCCACAAGCAGGATATCGGCATCCACATTGATGGCCACGGCAAACGCCAGGCGCATATACATTCCCGATGAATAGGTTCTGACCGGGTTGTCAATATAGGCCCCCAGCTCGGAAAAGTCGATGATCTCCTGCAGGCGCCTGTCGATTTCCTCCCGTTTCAGACCGAAGATAGAGGCGTTGGTATAGATGTTCTCCAGCCCGCTCATGTCCGGATGAAAGCCCGCTCCCAGTTCGATCAGGCTGGACACGCGGCCTTTCATCTGAATGCTTCCGGCATCGGGATACAGAATCTTCGTAAGCATTTTCAGCGTGGTGCTCTTCCCGCAGCCGTTTTCTCCGATCAGGCCGATCGCTTCCCCCTTCTGCACCTGAAAGGAGATTCCCTTCAGGACCCAATGGTCCTCGTATTCTCTGCGCTTCTGAAACAGTATGCGTTCTTTCAGCGTAGCGCTCCGATCATAGTAGATGCGGAATTTCTTTTTTACATTCCTTACGTCGATAACGACATTTTCTGATTTATCCACGTTTACATCACCTCAGAGAATCGTCTCTTAAGCCGGCCGAAGATTGCAAAGCCCAGGATCAGGAAAAAGAGACCCACTCCCGCTGCCATACCCAGGGTTTCCAGCTTCGGAACCGTACCGTGATACAGAATGTCGCGGTAAGCGGTCACAATACTCGTCATGGGATTCAGATAAAATAATGGAACATATTTCTCCGGCACAATGCTGATGTCGTACATGATCGGCGTCATGAACATCCAGGCCATGGAGAGGATCCCGAGAATATGCTCCAGATCGCGGAAGTAAACGTCCACCGCGCTCACGATCATGGTGATGCCAAGGGCCAGTACAAACTCCACCAGCATCACCACCGGCAGACAGAGCAGCGAGAGCAGGCTGAATTGCACCCCGGACAGAATGCTCACCGCAAAAACCACGATCTCGCAGTAGAGCATGTTTACAAAGGCCCCTGTCACAAAGGAGATGGGGATCACCTCCCGCGGGAAATAGATTTTATTTACCATCCCCTGTTGCTGAAGAATACAGCTTGCCCCGCCCGTCAGGCAGCTCGAAAAAAAGTTCCACGGAATCAGCGCAACAAACAGAAACAGATAATACTTTTCAATATTCGATTTTAAAATGACCGAGAAGACCATCGTGTAGACCAGAAGCTGGCAGAGCGGGACGATGAAGGTCCAGAGAAAGCCCAGCACGCTGGCTTTGTAACGGCCCCTCAGATCCCTGTGCACGAGAGACTGGATCATGGTCCTGTATTCCCAGATTTCTTTTAATGTGCTCATCTTGCTCCTCTGAAGAGAATCTGTCGGATTTTGTCGCGGTAAAGCCGCAGTCTTTTTTGAAAAATGCCCCTGGCGTAGATCCGGTAGGTTCTGTTGCGAATCATCCAAAGGGGTTTATACCGTTTTCTCACGCCCCTGCCTCCCCGATAAGCTGCAGAAGTCTCTGTTCTGTTTTTTCTCTCCGAAACCGCTCCAGGCTTTTTCTCTGTCTCGAAAGGACCTCCGACCGGAAAGAGGGGTCGGTACGGACTCTGTGCATTAGTCCCGCGATGTGCTCTTCGTTCTTTCCGGAAACCAGCAGCCCGTTCTCTCCCAGTGTCTCCGGAACCGCCGCCTTGGCACAGGCGACGACAGGCAGGTCTCTTGCCATGGCCTCCAGCAGCGGCACACAGAAACCCTCGTGCTCGCTCAGGCAGAGGAAAACGTCTGCACCCTGCAGATACGCCTCTTTTTCTCCGTCTGTCACGCGGCCGGTAAAGATGACCTGATCATCAGAAAGCTTCAGCTCGGCCGCAAAGCCTTTCAGCTTCGCATAGTACTTCTCTGTTCCTTCCCAGCCGCCGACCAGATAGAGCCTTGCTTGGGAATCAAATCGGTTCCGATAGATATCATAGGCCTTGATCAGATCTTCCTGCTTTTTGTTCGGTGCGATTCTTCCGATAAACAGAATCTTCGTCCCCGCTTCCTGCCGGAGTCCTTTCAGAACGGTCGGATCTGGATCCGGCCGAAGGGAATCAAAAAAAACCGGCCGGACAGAGACGTTTTTCGCCCCCGCCTTTCTCAGCTCTCTGCAGTTGTACCCGGAGTCGCCCCAGGCAAAATCCATTCCCGCCGCATATTTTCTCAGCTGTCTTCTGCCCCGGTTCAGATGCCAGGCCATCACCGCATCATACGGAAGGAAAAACCGGGCCGGGGTGATGTTGTGATAGATCATGCCCTTCCGGCACGGCAGTCGGACCACATGACGCATCAATTCGTCTCCGCTTGCTTTATGGAAAAGAAGGATGTCCTCCGGTCGCAGAGAAGAAAAGTCGACCGCTTTTGCCCGGCTTTTCAGCCTTTCATTGATTTTCAGGGCCATGATTTCACTTTCGTAGCCGGCGGCACGGAGCGTGTCGTCAATCGCCAGAACATCGTTGCTGATCGCGTCGCCCCAGTTGAGATGGGTCAGAAGCTGTATGATTTTCATGGGTATTTCCCGTTTTTCCCTTCTTCTTTACAAACTGTTCAGCAGTTCGGTAAGCCTGCTTTGAAACGCGGCAGGGGAACACAGCTCCCGCACCCGTTTCCGCGCCGCTTCCCCCATGGTTTTTCTCAGCGCTTCGTCCTCCGCAAGTCTCCTGACCGCCGAGGCATACGCCCTGGTATCGCCGTTGGGGCACTCAATGCCCGTGACGCCGTTCAGATTAACATAGTTGACACCGGATCCCGGAATGGTAAAGGTGACCGCCGGATGCCCGAAATACATGCCTTCCGCCAGTGCCAGGCCGAAGCCTTCGCTGCGGGTAACGGAAGGAAGACAGATGATATCAGCCGCGTACAGATAGGCTTTTCGTTCAGAATCGGTCAGTCTCCCGAGGAAGCGGATCTTCGCGTCCCCCTTTGCCTGTTCCTTCAGGCTGTCCGTCAGTTCCCCGTCACCCGCAATCAGGAAGCGGATGTTTGTCCCGTTCAGTTCCCCCGATGCCCGGATCAGGCAGTTTAATCCCTTGTATGCCACATGGCGTCCGATGAAGAAAGCAAGGATGCTTTCCGCATACTGTTCTTTGATTCTCTTTCCGGATGCTGCTTCCCCATCGTTCATGCGCAGGCTGTCCTCGTCGATCATGTAGGGAAGAATACAGCGTTTCTTGCCGAAAAAGGCGGTATAGGCCGATGTGTCGACATGCATCGGCGTCGCGCCGATAATCCTGTCTGCACGTTGAATCAGCGCGAGATTCTGCCCGTGGAAAAAGTGTTTCAGGACCTTTTGCTTCGTAATATCCAGATGCCAGTAGATCAGCAGCCGAAAATCTCTGTTCCTGTATTTTAGCAGGTAATGCGCCGCAAACGGGTTGGGATAGTGGAAGAAGACCAGCGTCGGCTGAAATCGGTCCATCAGCTTTCTGAGCTCTTTTCCGTAGACGGAAGAGACGGACTGGGATGCCGCCTTGAACAGGCATCCGCAGCGGATGACTTCCACCCCGTCGATCACATCCGTTACGGTTTCATCACGCCGGCAGCTGAGTGCCCCGTCCCCTGCGTCCTCGTTGAAGCAGATGACCTTCTGCTCTGCACCGCTGTCTGCAAGGGACTTTACCAGGCTTTGCGCAACCTGCTCTGTCCCGCCGATAAAGGGATAATAGTATTTTGAGATATGCAGAATACGCGCTTTTGAAATATCCATTCTTTCCAGAACCCTCCCGGGAAGGATTCCTCTTTCTTTCTTACTGAAGACTTCTCCAATAGTTCAGAGAGTCTTCCAGGATTTCATCCATGGTTTTTTCCGGCTGCCAGCCTGTGTGGGCAGTCAGTTTGTCATGATTGCCGCAGACCACCGGCGTGTCGCTCGGGCGCATTCTGGCCGGGTCCTGACGCACTTCCACGGGGACCCTCGCCAGCGCTGCCAGCCTGTCCAGCACCTCCTGCGCCGTATGGGTGGTGCCCGAGCTGATGTTGTATACCTCACCGGCGTGTCCCTTTTCGGCGATCATGCGCACCGCCCGGCAGGCGTCCTGCACATGGGTAAAGTCCCGGGCACTGCTCAGGTTCCCGACGGAGAGGTATTCTCTCTTTCCTGCCTCCACCGCGGCGATGCCGGATGCAAAGTCCGAGATCATATAGCCGAGACCCTGATTCGGCCCACCCAGATTAAACAGGCGGATCATGCAGATATCCATGCCATAGGCCCGGACATAGAGCTGTGCAAATTCCTCCTGCGCCTGCTTGGAGATGGCGTAGGGCGTAATCGGCTTGACCGGGATATCCTCCGTTACATTGGCACCCCGCTCTTCCAAGCTGCCGTACTCATCCGACGAGCCTACCGCAAGCACGCGGATTTTCGGGTTCTCTTCACGGACCGCCTCCAGAATGTTGATAAGCCCGATGGTGTTCAGTTGAACGGTCAGCTGGGGCTTCTTCCACGAAAGGCCGACATTGGCCTGTCCGGCCATGTTGATAATGAGATCGGGTCTGTATTCGCGCAGAACCTGTTTGACTCTCTCCGGGTCGGTGATATCCATGGAAACGGTATCTTCAGATGCTTTCAGATCACAGCAGATCACTTCGTATCCGTTCTTTTCCAGTTCCGTTTTCAGGTGCGTGCCGATAAAACCGGCGCTTCCGGTAATCAGCGCTTTCATTGGATACCCGCCTCTTTCTTTGCCAGCTGCAGATCATGCTCGGCCATGATCCTGCACAGCTCTTCATAGCTGGTCTTCTGCGGGTTCCATCCGAGTTTTGTCTTCGCCTTCGTCGGGTCTCCCCATAGATTGACCACATCCGTCGGACGGTACCATTTCGGGTTGACGCAGACAAGCATTTTCCCGGTGGCCCTGTCATAGCCTTTTTCTTCCATGCCTTCTCCCCGCCACTCCAGCTCGATGCCGTCATTCCGGAAGGCCAGCGTTGTAAACTCACGCACCGTGTGCTGAACACCGGTGGCGATGACATAATCGTCCGGTTCATCCTGCTGAAGGATCAGCCACATGCACTCCACATAATCCTTCGCATATCCCCAGTCGCGCAGAGAGTCCAGGTTGCCCAGCTCCAGATGATCCTGCAGACCGCAGGCAATACGTCCTGCCGCCAGTGTGATTTTCCGCGTAACGAAGTTCTCTCCGCGGCGTTCGGACTCGTGGTTGAACAGGATGCCGTTGCATGCAAACATGCCGTAGGCCTCGCGATATTCCCGGATCATCCAGAACCCGTACTGTTTGGCAACCGCATAGGGCGAATACGGGTGAAACGGGGTATTCTCATTCTGCGGCACCTCTTCCACCTTTCCGTACAGTTCCGATGTGCTTGCCTGGTAGATGCGGCAGCTGTCGTCCAGTCCGGCGGTATGCACCGCCTCCAGGATGCGGAGAACGCCGAGCGCATCGACATCGCCGGTGTACTCCGCCGCGTCAAAGCTCACCTGCACATGGCTCTGGGCGGCAAGGTTATAGATTTCATCCGGTTTGACCTGCAGGACGATACGAATGATGCTGGAGGAATCGGAAAGATCTCCTTCGTGAATCACCAGCCTGTCAAGGATATGCGCGATGCGCGCCGTTGTTTGGACAGACGCCCGGCGCACGATGCCGTGAACCTCGTATCCCTTTTCCAGCAGAAATTCGGCAAGGTACGAGCCGTCCTGCCCGGTGATTCCTGTAATCAGCGCTTTTTTCATAAATTGTGTCCCTCCTATATGCTTGTAATGGCCAGAGTGGCTTTCCCGGTAACCAGAATGTCTGTGCCGGCCGCAGCGGCAAAAAGGCTCTCGCCTGCCTGCAGGTCCATCTCTTCTTCTCCGGTCGACAGTCTTGTTTTTCCCTCGATACAGACAACCGAGCGAAAACTGTCGTCCCCCACGGTGATTCTTCCCGTTCCGTCAATATTCAGGATGCTTGTTTCAAAATACTTGCATCGGATCCGCTTCTCCCCATCCTCCTGTCTGACTTCAAAGTCTGCCGGCTCATATGCGTGAAAGTTCAGCACATCCAGCGCCTTCTTCAGGTGGAGCTCCCGCAGGTTGCCGAATCTGTCCCTTCGGCCATAATCGTACAGGCGATAGGTGCTGTTGCTGCTCTGCTGGATTTCACAGATCAGGTTTCCTCTTCCGATGGCATGAACGGTTCCCGCAGGAATGAAAAAGACATCACCCTGTTTTGTCGGAAAGAAGTTCAGCACATCCAGGATGGTATTTTCTGCAACCCGCTTTTCTACCTCTTCGCGGCCCACATTCCGATTAAATCCGACATACAGCCCGGCGCCCGGTTCCGCGTCGATCACATACCACAGCTCGTTCTTGCCGTATTCGTTTTCTTTTTCCAGGGCATAGTCGTCGTCCGGGTGGACCTGAACGGACAGATCCTCCTTGGCATCAATGAACTTGATGAGCAGCGGGAAATTCTGCAGCGGTGCACACTTCCAGCCCAGCACTTCCTTTCCCACCGTGTCCAGATACTTGGAAAAGCTCAGGCCTCTGTGTCTTCCGGAGGCGACAATGCTGTTACCCGCAGGATGCGCGGAGAGCTCCCAGCTCTCTGCAATGAGCTCATAATCGCACTGTTTTCCGTAGACATCCCTGAGTTTTGTTCCGCCCCAGAGGTAGTCCTTGAAAGCCGGAACAAGCTTGATCATCGGTTCAATCTGAAAACCGAGGGCGGCTTCCGTTACCGGTTTTTCGTCTCCGATTTCCATATCGTGCTGAAGCACCTCGCCGACAGCCGTCTCAATCAGGATCAGGTCGTTTTCCCCGCTGTTGGAGATCTGATGGAGCGTGCCCGCTCTGACCTCGATACTCTCTGTTTCGCCGGCTGTTTTTACTGCGCCGTTCAATACGACCTGCGCAGTACCCTGAATGATTGTCCAGTTTTCGGTTCTTTCTTCATGCCTGTGCTCATGGATCGTTCTGCCCGGCAGGATGGTAACGCGCTGAACTCTGTATTTTTCTTCCTCGATGATCTTCTCCCGATACCCCCAGGAACGGTAGATCACCGTCCCCTTCTCTGAAAAGGCGTTCAGCGCGTGATGGTCATGCAGAATCTTCTTCAGCTGGTGGGAAGTGCCGTTCCGCCCCACATATACGGCATCGGCCGTGTTGACCACCAGCACGTCGTCCAGTCCGTTGACAACCACTGCCTGATTCGGAGACTGATTCAGAATCGTCGTGTCGCTGCATTCATTGACAACGCCGAGACCGCCTGTTTCCAGGCTTGTCTTTTTGAGGTCTTCCAGACTGCCGATATCATCCCACATGAAATCAATCTCAATACAGGACAGTTTGTCTGTTTTTTCCAGTATGCTCTTTTCGATGGAAACCGCCGCAATGCCTTCCAGGACGTCTGAGGAATACCGTATGCCTTCCGGAATATTCGTTTTTCTCTCAAATGCCGTAACGCACTGTTGAAAGATTTCTCCCTCAAGCTTTCTGGCCTCGTTGAGAAACACGCCGTTCTGAAACATGATCAGCCCGATGTTCTGAAAGACGCTTTTCCCTTCCAGTGCTTTTGCCGCGTTTCTGTCGGGTTTCTCGTACAGGCGATTGTCTGCCAGATAGCCGAATCGGCTGTCAATCCCCCCTGCCTTCTTCCCGAAAAGAGCGATTTTCCCGTTTCTGGCTTCCTCCTTGCCTTTCAGAACGGTCTCTTTATAACCGTCCGACCGGATCAGGTGATCCGCCGCCACGACAAATACGGTTTCGGACGGCTGGAGTGCCATGCACGCCAGGACGATTGCGGCCGTGGTCTTTCTCGGCTTTTCCTCAAAAATACAGCGATAAGGGACGCCGCGGAATGCCTCCATCTGGTTTTCGATAATCGACCGCCAGGCATCGTTGGTAACGATGAGAAACTCATCACAGTATGCCATGTTTCTGGCAATCGTTTCCTGAAAAAGAGAGTGGTTTTTCTGGATTTTGATGAATTGTTTCGGAAACGTGGAACGGGAAAGCGGCCATAGTCTCTCTCCCTTTCCGCCGGCAAGCACCAGGCACTTCATAGCAGCTCTGTTCGTCCGTTCTGCTTCAGAAAGTCGACGATCTTCTTCACTTCCTGCGCTCTGTCTTTTCTGCACACCATGACGGCATCCGGCGTCTCGACAATAACGATGTTTTCAACTTCCACTGCAGCTACTGTCCGGGATGAGGAATACACAACCGCATCCCTCGTATCTATTGCTATCGCATCGCCGATCAGGACATTTCCGCTCCCATCCTTCTTATGCAGAATATCCATCATGTCCCAGGATCCGACATCGTTCCATCCGCATTCTCCGGGTATGACCAGAACGTCGCCCTTTGCCGCTGACGGCTCCATCACGGCATAATCAATGCTGATCTTTCGGATTTTCGGATAGACCGCCTGCAGGACTTCCTGTTCCTTCGCCGTATTCATCGCCATCCCGATGCTTTCCAGGTCCTGATAAATGTCGGGAACATATTCCTTCAGCTTCTCGAGAATCAGAGACACCTTCCAGATGAACATCCCGCTGTTCCAGGCATAGGTGCCTTCCTCGATATAGCGTCTTGCTGTCTCCTCATCCGGTTTCTCCCGGAATGCAATCACAGGCTTCACTGCTCCGGCAGCCTGTATATCATACCGGATATATCCGAACCCCGTGGATGGAAAGCTGGGCTTCAGTCCGATTGTCACCAGTTTGTCCTGTTCCTCCGCGGTCAGGATTGCTGTTTTAAAAATGTCCGTCAGGGCGTTGACGTTTTCGATATAATGGTCCGCCGGCGTGATGATCATCACGCCGTCGCCGTGTTTGCGCAGAATTTCCATCGCCGCATAGCCGATACAGGCTGCCGTGTTCCTTGCCGCCGGTTCCGCCAGAATATTCCCGGGGAAAACCTTTCCCGCGGTTGCTGCGGTCATTGCCGCTGCCTGGACCTCGGCAGTAACGATAAAAATCCCGCTCTTTCCGATGACGCTGGCCATACGGTCAACCGCCTCGTTGACCATCAGCTCTTTCCCGGAAAGCTTCAACAGCTGTTTCGGTGTTTTCTGTCTTGAAAGCGGCCAGAAGCGCGTACCGCCTCCGCCGGCCATGATCACTCCATAATGATTCATCTCATCCGTTCTCCAAGCTCTCTGCTGATTTCCTTCTCCGTTTTCTCTGCTTCTTCCCTGCTCTCGGCCGTCACGCTGATATAGACCTTCAGCTTTGGCTCTGTCCCGGACGGCCGAATGACAACGCTGCCGCCTGCACCTTCCCCGGCATAAAAGAATTTCAGCACGTCCGACGGCGGAAGTCCGTTCAGGCCTTTGGAATAATCTTCCGTCCGTTCCGTCTTCCTGCCGGCAATTTCGGCAACACCATCGTGAAAGGCTTCCATGATGGCCTGCATTTTCGCCATGCCGGATGAGCCGGGGAATTCATAGCTATGCAGGGTATTCAGACAAAAACCGTAATCGCCGTAAAGCTCCTCCAGCTTTCGGAGCAGACTGATCCCTCTGGTTTGATAGTATGCGAACATTTCACAGATCATGAACGCCGCATTCACCGCGTCCTTGTCCCGGACATAGCTTCCTGTCAGATAGCCGTAGGATTCCTCAAATCCGAAGATATAGTCCTGCGCTCTTCCTTCCTTCTCCAGCTTTCCGATCACTTCGCCGATAAATTTGAATCCTGTCAGGACATTGACGGTTTCCACGCCGTATCGGGCCGCGATCTTCTCTGCCAGATCCATTGTCACAACGGTTTTGACGAAAACCGGATGTTCCGGCATTCTGTCATGCTTCTGCCTCTGACTGCAGATAAAGTCGAGAAGGAGCAGTCCGACTTCGTTTCCGCTCAGCAGCCGATAGTTTCCTTCTTCGTCCTTCACCGCAATTCCGCAGCGGTCACAGTCGGGGTCGGTCGCCAGCAGCAGGTCGGCGCCCGTTTTTCTGCAGGTTTCAAGCCCCAGCTCCATGGCCTCCCGGATTTCCGGATTCGGATACGGGCAGGTGGGGAAGCGGCCGTCGGGATCCCTTTGTTCTTCTACAACGGTGATGCCGGTAAAACCGCTTTCCTCCAATACTCTGGTGACCGGCACCAGCCCCGTACCGTTGAGTGGGGAATAGACTATCGCCGCGTTCCGGTCCACCTCATCTCCGAATAGGACAGACTGGCTCTTTACTTCTTCAAGGAATGCAGAAAGAACGCTGTCATCGATATACGAAATCATACCGCTGTCTGTCTCGTTCTCGAACGCTGAGGCGCGTATATCATCAAACATGTCCAAAGAATTGATTTTTGCCAGGATTTCTGCCGCAGCCTCTGTTGTAATCTGACAGCCGTCCGGGCCATAGACCTTATAGCCGTTGTATTGGGCCGGATTGTGAGATGCCGTGATCATTACCCCGGCGGATGCCCCAAGGGCTCTTACCGCATAACTGACCGTCGGAACCGGCAGAAGCGTCGGCCAGATATGGACCTGAATGCCGTTTCCGGCAAATACCTCCGCCGCTTTTCTGGCAAATTCATCGGACTTGATCCGGCTGTCGTAACCGATCACCACGGACGCTGTCTCCGATGCCTGGTGAAGATAATCCGCCAATCCCTGGCTTGCCCTTGCGACCACGTAGACATTCATGCGGTTGGTCCCTGCGCCGATGATACCTCTCAGTCCGCCGGTTCCGAAAGACAGGTCACGATAGAATGCATCTTCCGCTTCTGAGGCATTCATCGCTTCCAGTTCCCTTTTCAGGTCCGGTTCCCTGACCGCTTTCTTCCATCTGTTGTATTCAGCCCGATCGTTCATTTCTCTCTCCTGTCATTCTTCTCCGCTGTGTAGTTATTCATTTTATTATACTCTATTGGCCTGGAAAACACAAGTTGCAGTCCTCAATTTATTTTATGGGTGTCTGCCCGGGCTTGACATCCGGCCACGCCTTGTCGTATACTCTTACATAATTTGCAGCGGGGAAACTGGGCGCCTGTCCTGTTGATCGCTGATTTCAGGTGAAATAACATGCTTTTTGAAGATCGTTCTCTTGCCCCCTATGAGGGGGAAGAGCCTTATCTTTTTCTCAGCTACTCCCACCGCAATGCCGCTGCCGCCGCCGAGACCATTCGTTATCTGAAGGCAGCAGGCTTTCGGGTCTGGTATGACGAGGGCGTCATACCGGCAACGCAGTGGGATGAGCATATTGCCCGGGCGATTGAGAACTGTGCTTATCTGGTTGCTCTCATTTCGGAAGCTTACCTGTCTTCCTCCAACTGTCTGGACGAGCTGAACTATGCCCGGGACCGGAACATTCCCATGCTGCTCATCTACCTGGAGGATGTTTCGCTGCCTTCGGGACTTGCCATGCGCCTCGGTCGTCTTCTGGCCATTCACCGTTATCGTTACGACAATCCTGCCGCTTTCTATGGCAAGGTGGTGCGTTCAAAGGGGATCGGTATCTGCGGCGATGGAAGATTTGAAGCGGAGGAAGATGAAGAGGATGAGGAATACACGGGATCGGACGCTTTCTGGCTGGAAGATGACCGTGAGATGGTTCGGCCGGAAAAGTCCTCTTTCTTTCGTCCCTTCTTCCTGATTCTGCTGACCCTTGCTGTCGCGGCCGCGGCCTTCCTGCTGCTGCGCGACTGGGCCGGTGAGCGCCTGCACGGCCTCTTTGGAACCGACAGCAGCGGGTATACCGAGCCGCTGCCCGTTCCCGATCCGACGCCTGATGAGGTGCCGGAGACCAGCGCCGAGATTGAGGTTGAGCTTACACCGACGCCGGAGCTTCCTGTTACTCCGTCTCCAACGCCCACGCCCACACCAACGCCTACACCCACACCTACACCGACACCCACACCGACGCCCACACCTACACCGACACCCACACCGACACCCACACCAACGCCTGCACCCACACCGACCGTGGCTCCCTCTTCAGAGGGGACGGAAGTCATTGTTCTCCCGGATTCTTCCCCGGCGGGGGGAGAGACGCCGGCCCCGGTTCCGGAATCGGAACTGCCTGACGGTACGGAAGGGATACCGGTTTCTCCCGTTGCGGAAAATCCCGCCGAAGAAACCGCTCCCGTTGTTGTGACACCGATAACAGGATAAATGCTTCGGCGGGGGACCTTTGTATCAGCAAAAGTCCCCCGCCCTGTTTTTCATTTCAGCCTTCATCCTTCAATTCTGTTTCCGCTCTGTCCAGCGCAGCCGCAATGACCTGATCCATGTCGTAATAACGGTATTCGCCGAGTCTTCCTCCGAAGAGGACCTTTTTTTCCCTGTCGGCAAGCGCTTTATACGCAGCATAGAGAGCTGCGTTTTTTTCGTCGTTGACGGGATAATAGGGCTCATCACCGGGTTTCCATTCCGAGCTGTACTCGCGGCTGATGATCGTTTTCGGGAGGTCATTGCCATTCTCGTCTTTGCCGAAGGTAAACCATTTATGCTCGATGATACGGGTCCAGGGGGTTTCGCGGTCGGTATAGTTGACAGCGGCGTTACCCTGGAAATTCGGGATGTCCAGCACTTCCGTCTCAAATCGTACGGAGCGGTATTCGAGATTTCCGAGCTGATAACCGAAATAAGCGTCGATGGGGCCTGTGTAAATCACCCTGTCGGCAGAGGCGTCCAGCGCTTCTTTGTTTTGAAGATAGTCGGTTTTCAGGCGGATATCGGCCCCCTTCAGCAGGTTTTGAACCAGCCTGGTATAACCCCCGACGGGGATCCCCTGAAAAAGCGCATTGAAGTAGTTGTTGTCAAAGGTCAGCCGGACCGGCAGGCGTCTGATGATAAAAGCCGGCAGGTCGCGGCAGTCGCGTCCCCACTGCTTCTCGGTATAGCCCTTGACAAGCTTCTCAAAAATGTCCCGTCCGACCAGTGAGATTGCTTGTTCTTCCAGGTTTTTCGGCTCGCCGGTGATCTCTTTCCTCTGCTCATTGATTTTGGCGGCCGCTTCTTCGGGTGTCACAACACCCCACATTCTGTTGAAGGTGTACATGTTGAAAGGCAGCGAGTAGAGTTCGCCCTTATAATTGGCCACCGGAGAGTTGGTAAAGCGGTTGAAATCTGCAAACCGGGTGATATAGCTCCATACCCTTTTATTGTTGGTGTGGAAGATGTGTGCGCCGTACACGTGCACGTCGATGCCCGCGAGCTTCTCCGTATAGACATTTCCTCCGACGCAGCTTCGTTTGTCGATAACCAGGACCTTTTTCCCGCGGTTCATGGCTTCGCAGGCAAAAACGGCACCATACAGCCCCGCGCCGACAACCAGATAATCATAGTAATGTGACATACTCCCTAACCCTCATGTTTCCTCTTTGTTCATCGCCGATTTTTGTGGCGAAGAGAATCAGCGTAATGTCCATGAAAACGATCGCGCTCTGGCGAAAGCTTTGTAGTACCTCCTGCAGATAGCCTCGCTTCAACACACCGTGCATGTTGTTAAAGATGATCGCAGGGGATCATCCGCGTGCGCAAAGAGAAACTAACCTGCAGGAAAGCTGTTCTCAGAGGCTCTGTCTCCGAACTTACAATACCACATATTATTCTTTGTGTAAAGAGAAGTGGATTTGGCGTACGGAAAAACCTTTGATAATATGCGCACAGCTCTTCCAAAGAAGAACTCCAACGCCAAACTGACAGAGAAAAACTGGATTGGTAGCTATCCTATACCGCAAGACAGAGAAACATGCTATTATTACGCTTGAATAGTTCTGCTTCTCGGAATTGCACTCGTTAACGCTGATGTTTGCCGATCTGTCATTACGAGCCAGTGCGCACACTGGTGTGGCAATCCGTTCTCTTTGGCAGACCAATTCGTTTCCGAGTATAATTGTTGAACTCAAAGTAAAATTACAAAAAATGAGGTCAGGATTGACGGCGCGTTCCGCCACTTCCGGCCTCATTTTTGCCATCCAGCTTTTTCGTTGTTTTCTCCGGCAAGTGATTGTGAATGGATTGAGTAAAGTTTTTATGATACTACAGTGTAAGTGCACTTTCAAAACTGTAAGCGGTTTTACAGGCAAAGCAGGCTTTCAACGCGGCGAATCAGTTATTCATCTCCTTCGTCTTCGCTATCGTTTCCGTCGCTGTCATCAAGCAAATCGGGCGAAGCAACGTGTGAAGTCACAGATTTTACATATTTTAGCCACAAAAAGTGGATTTTTGATTGCGCTTTTTGTGAATATCTGGTATTATGGTTATTACTCTGGCAATTAAACAAAAAGGAGGATAATCGCATGAATAAGAACATAAAAAAGCATCTGGCACTGCTGCTGTGCCTTATGCTGTGCCTGTCCCTGCTCCCGGCGGCGGGCTTTGCCGAGGGCGGCGAAGCGGCAGCCGGGGAAATCACGGTAGGGGAGCAGGTCCCGGCAGAAGAACCGGAGGAAGCTGCCGACGCG
>ONGJ01000050.1 GCA_900317375.1 uncultured Eubacteriales bacterium | reverse complement strand
CAGAAAAGGTAATCCCAGCAGATGACAGCGTACGGCTCTTAGATCGAATTGTAGAGGAGATGGATTTAAGCAAGCTGGAAAGGGCATATGACGTACGCGCCCGGAAGTCTGCAACAGAACCGTCAACAGTCCTTTGATGCAATGGATCATTTTCTGCTCCGGTGAAACACTCCCCGATCATATGGTCAAAGAATAAACAAACAGAATTGCTGATTACGGTCAATGACCGGCGATTACAAACCGTAGAATTCCAAAAAGCGTTTTGTTTTCTCCTGCTTCGGTTTGCTCAGGACCTGGATACTCTCGCCCTGCTCGATGAGTCTGCCCTGATGCAGGACAATCACACAGTCCGCAATGCGCCGTGCCTGGGAGATGCTGTGGGTGATCAGCACGAGCGCGCAGCCCTGCTCTCTGCTGGTTTCGCAGATGAGTTTTTCCGCAGCGAGGGTGGACTCCATATCCATGGCCGTCGTCGGCTCGTCGAGGATCAGCAGATCATAGGGGCGCATCAGGATGCGGCAGAGTGCCATACGGGCTGTCTCGCCGCCGGAGAGTTTTTTCGCGTTCTGTCCGGCGAGGGCTTCGATGCCCAGCGCTTTCATCAGCGCAGCCGCGCGGGCGGGGTCATTTCCGTTCTGCAGAATGTTTTTCTCCGTGCTCATGCGGAAGGGAAAGCTCTTCTGCGGCAGATAGCCGACCGAGATACCGGAGAGGATCGGTTTCTTGTCGTCCGCACGCTCGATCCCCGCGAGGATTTTCGCAAATGTGGATTTCCCGCTGCCATTGGGGCCGATGACTGCAGTGATCTGTCCGGGCGGAAGTTCCAACGCCGGCAGGGTGAGTACAGTACGGCCGTTGTACGTTTTGGAAAAGGCGGTCGTTTTCATCGGCTCAGCCTCCCCTGCATCACGCTGAGGATGATGTTCACCAGCAGCGACAGCGTCAGCAGGATGAGCCCCAGGGCGATTCCCAGGGTGAAGCTGCCGCGGTTGGTGTACATCATGATGGCGGTGGTCATGACGTTCGTTTTCCAGGCGATCGCGCCGCCGACCATGGCCACAGCGCCAACCTCCGCGATGGCGCGGGCAAAGGAGAGCAGATACGACGAGAAGATAGAATACAGACACTCATTTATGAGCAGCCGGTATTCTTTCATCCGACCGAAGCCCAGGCCTCTGGCGGTCTCGCGCAGGGCGGGGGCGGTGTCGGCCACGAAAGTCTCCATGACGCCGACGATGATGGGTGTGATGAGCACGACCTGAGCCAGGATCATCAGCTTCACTGTAAAGAGCCAGTGAAGGTGCCGGAAAGGCCCGACACCGGAGAAGAGCATATAGAACAGCAGTCCGCAGACCACAGGCGGCATGCCGATCAGTGTGCGGTTGAGGACCAGCAGTACTCTCCGCCCCGGGAATCGTTCCGCTCCAAGCAGGATGCCGAGAGGCACACCGATAAGCAGCGCCAGGATCGAACTGGTCAGGCAGACCCGCGCCGTAGTGGAGAGGATATTCAGAAGTTCAGGATCGGCCGAGAGGATCAGCTCGATCGCCTTTCGGATGGAGGAACCCATAAAACACAATCCTTTTGAGAATAGCCGCGGAGACGAGCCCCGCGGCTATCATTCTACATGTTTTTCAGCAGAGAATCAACCCATCACGCCGTCGTTGGCGACGAAGGTGAGGAAGGTGGCCTTGTCGGTGAGTATGTAGGCGCCCATCTCCTCGGCCATGACCAGGCAGGCGCCCATGCCGGTGTTGGCGGAGATGTACCAGTCCTTATAGGCTTGGAAGCTCTCGGGCTCGGCGGTGATGCCCAGCTCCTCGGGCCAGAGGCTCAGCTCCTTGGTGTGGGTGCCGGAACCGTCGCCGCGGGAGATGAATGTGTACTTGCCGTCGGCAATAGCCTTGAAGGCAGCCTTGACGTCAGCGGCTTCCTTGACGCCGGCAGGGTCAGCAGAAGGACCGCAGAGCACGAAGTAGTTGTACATCCAGTTCAGACGCTCGGCTTCCATGCCGTCGATCACATAAGAGAAGCCGTCGGCAATGAATGCCTCCTCCTGTTTCTTGGAGTGGACCAGGATCAGGTCGGCATTGCCCATCTTGGCGTTGGCGATGGACTTGCCGGTACCGGCAGAATAGACCTCGACTTCGTATCCGTACTTCTCCTCGAAGATGGGCAGCAGGTAGCCCAGAAGGCCTGAGTCGTTGACAGAGGTTGTGGTGGAGAGCCGGATCTTTTTGGTCTCTTTGGTGGCCTCAGGGATCTTGGCGGTGGAGACGGGGCGGCCGTCCTTGAGATAGAACAGATACTCGCCGTACTGTTCGAAGCCGTAGTTGGCAGCCAGTTCCTGGCCTTCCTCGGAGAGTAGCCAGTTGATCAGCGCCTCGGCGCCTGCCGTGTTGATGGTCACATCGGCGACCGGCTTGCCGTCGGCATCAACCCAGGGCGCATCGGGATTGACAGCCAGCAGGCTGTAGTTGTTGATCATATCGTCGTCCGCTTCCTTGAGGATGCAGGTGTCGACGACCAGCGCATCGGTTTTGTCTTTGTCGGCAAACGCAGGCGTACCCACCAGGGCAAGGGTCATAACCAGGGCAAGAATCAGGGATACGATCTTTTTCATTTGGTTTTCCTCCTGTAAAAAAATCCCTCTCTCCAAGACAAAACAGGCACAGCTCTGCTGCACCGGTCCTGCTCACGGAAAGAGGCTCGTCCACCGCTTATCCAATAAGCGTATCAACTTGGCTTTAGTGTAGCATCTGCGGAGCGGTATTTCAATCAAATACCGTCCGCTTTTGTGCCAAACGATACGAAAATGTACGAAAACATATATAGATTTTTTGCTTTTCAATCCAGCGCTTTTGTTATAAGATAGGGGAAAGCGGCAGGAGGCTGATATGACGATACGGGAAAACTGGGCGCTGCCCATGGCGAGGATCGAAGAATATCTGCAGGGCCTTGAACCGGCGCGGCAGATCGCGGAAGCGCGCTATGCCGTCGGCGGCTGTGAGATCTGCCTTCAGCCGTTGGAAGAGAGTAAAATCGGCAGCTATGCCTTTCCCCGCACACTTGTGACCTTTTCGGGAGAGGAGGAAGCGGTCACTTGCTTTAACCGGCAATTCATGATCCGTTTTCTCACCCTGGGCGGATAAAAAACAGCTGCGGCGGCCTGCAGGATGCGGGCCGCCGCAGTGTTTTTTGCTTTTCCCGTTTTGTAAAAATCAGTCGTCCACGCCGACCATGACGTTGCTGGCCTTGATGACCGCGTAGGCCGTACCGCCGACCTTGAGGCCGAGCTCGCGTATCGAGGACATGGTGATGACCGAACTGATGACATTTCCGCCGCCGAGATCGATCTTGACGATGCCGTTGACAGCGCCTTCCTGGATCTCTGCAATCGTGCCCTTGAGCTGATTTCTTGCGCTGAGCTTCATGTGCTGTTTTCTCCTTTCTGCGATTGTTGAAACACGGGCATTCTACCTCTTGGCCTCTCACGCTGCAAGCAGAGCAGAAAAGATTGTGCGAAACGAAGCGAAAGGATATGAAATCATTTCACAAGCTGGCTCCCGACGTATCTGCCGACCTTCGCGCCTTCTTCGGCTGCGGAGTCGGCAAGCTCGTGTACCCGGCTGCAGTTTCCGGCAAGAAACAGCCAGTGGGGCTCGCCGAGTTTTCGCACCAGCTCACGCTCCGGGACGAGGCCGACGGCGGTGACCAGCGTGTCGCAGGGAAGAAGCTCCAGCTCGCCGCTGTCAAGGTCTTCCACCGTCACGCCCGTGATGCGGGGCATGCCGTGGATCTCCCGGACCGTCCGGCGATAGCGGATCGGGATGTGATGCGCCTCGATGCAGCGGTGGTAGTTTCTCGCTATGCCGCCGGGATGCGCGTTTTGTTCCAGCACGGCCAGGACCTGCTTTCCCTCCAGGGTGAAGCGCCGGGCCAGGATCATCCCCAAATCGCCGCATCCCAGAATGACGATCCGGCGGCCAAGCTCCCAGTGATGGAGATTGATCATCTCCTGCGCCTGCCCGGCAGTAAAAATGCCCGCCGGGCGCGTCCCTGCGACGTGGAGAGCGCCGATGCTCCTTTCCCGACAACCTGTCGCCAGGATCAGCTTTTCAAAGCGGATTTCTTCCATGCCGCCGCTGCCGGACAGGACGGCGGTCTTATCTTTTGTCACCGCCATGACTTCTCTCCCCGGCAGAAAGCGCACGCCTGTGAGCGCCAGACGCTCTGCCAGTTTCTCGGCATAGATGGGGCCGGTCAGCTCCATTCCAAAGGCAGAAAGCCCGAAGCCTTCGTGAACGCATTGGGGTAGAATGCCGCCCGCGCAGGGCAGGCGGTCTGCCAGCACGATGTTCCGGCAGCCGGCGTCCCATGCGGCGCAGGCGGCAGAGATACCCGCAGCCCCCGCGCCGATGATCAGCAGCTCAGTTCTTTCCATGGCCGCCCTCCAGAATCTCCGAGCCGGGGCCGTTCTTCCGGACAGCGGTGACGGGAATGTCCAGTGCCTCTGCCAGCAGCTCCATGACGGCGCGCTCACAGCGGCTGCCCTGGCAGCGGCCCATGCCGGCGCCGACGCGGCGTTTGACGCCGTCCACACTGTCAGCGCCGCGCCGGATGGCCTCCAGGACCTCCGCTTTGGTGACGTCCTCACAATGGCAGAGAATCTCCCCGTAAGCCGCGTTTTCCCGCACCAGCGCCGCACGTTCGGAAAGAGAGAGATCCCGGGCTCGGCGGATGCCCGTGCGGCAGGGGTTGAAGACCGGATTTTCCTCCGCACCCAGCTCCGCGGCGATTTTATCCGACACAAAGCGTCCCAGCTCGTCTGCGCAGGTAAGCCCCGGCGTTTTGATGCCGATCAGACTCCAGAAGCCGGGGCCCGGATTGTCGATCACGAAGCTTCCGATGCTGCTGCCGTCGGAGCGCTGGGGATTCGGGCGCACGGCGGCAAAGGAGCGGATCGTATCCTGCAGGTCCAGCCCGGGCAAAACTTGTCCTGCTCGTTTCCGGAGAAAGGAAAGCCCTTCCGCGTTCACGGCATAATCCGTTTCGTTCTTCCGCTTTGAGGGGCCGAGCAGCAGGCTGCCCTCCACCGTAGGGACGGCGTTGAAGCCCTTGCCGTCGTCCTCCGGCTCGTATTGGATGATATGCGCCGGCTTGTTTTTCGCTGCCCTGTCCAGGATCAGATAATCCGCCGCGTCCGGGGAGATGTGTACCGGCGTGGGAAACAGAAGCCCCTGCACCCGATCCGCACCCAGGCCGGCGCAGTTGACGAGCGCACGGCAGGAAAAATCTCCCCGATCGGTCTCGACCCGGTAACCCTCCGCTGCCCGGCGGATATTCAGCACCCGGGTGTTGAGGCAGAGTTCTGCGCCGTTTGCCGCCGCGTTTTCACAGGCGGCGATGCCAAGCTCCCAGGGGTTGACGGTTCCGGCTGTGGCCGCGTACAGGGCGGTAGAGACACCCTCCGCGAGAGCAGGCTCCTTCTTCCGGGCTTCCTCGCCGGAGAGCAGACGCAGCCCGGGCACGCCCATCGATTGCCCGTTTTCATATTTCTTTTTCAGGACCGCGTCGGCCTTTTCCCCATAGCTCACCATCAGCGAGCCGCAGCGGGAAAAGGGTACGTCCAGTTCCCGGCAGAGCGCGTCGAAACGGGCATTGGCCCGGACGCACATCTCGGCCTTCAGCGTGCCGGGTTTGTGGTCATAGCCGGGGTAGACGATCGCCGTGTTTGCGCGGGAGATGCCGGTACAGACATCCTCCCGCGCCTCCAGAAGCGCGATATGCATTTTCCGGCGGCAGAGATTTCGCGCCGCAAAGCAGCCAAGCAGTCCGCCGCCGATGACGATCACATCATAATCCTTCATCAGAAAACGTCGATGAGCTCGCCCGGCCGGTCCAGCGTATAGCCGCCCATGGCCTCGATGCGCTCCCGGAACGCCTTGCTTTTGAGCGTGCGGATCAGCTGCTTGACAAGACCTGTATTCCAAACGCTCTCCGGGATCAGCAGATCATACTCCTCCACGCAGATCGGCAGGAAGTCCAGATCGTAGAGTCTGGCCGCGGAATAGATGCCCATGCCCGCATCTGCGCTGCCTCCGGCGATCTGTACGGCCACGGCATTATGGGTCACTTCCTCCCGCTCATAGCCATAGACCCGATCGGGATCGACGCCTTCTCTCTGACACAGATAGTCCGTCAGTATGCGGGTACCGGAGCCCTTCTGCCGATTCACATAGCGCACGCCCTCTCTGGTGATATCCGCAAAGCGTTCGATCCCCAGCGGATTGCCCTTCTGCAGCATCAGTCCCTGCTGGCGTCCCACGCAGCGCACCAGATAAACGCCGCCGCGGGGGAAATACTTTTTGATATACTTGCGGTTATATTCTCCCGTTTCCGTATCCAGCAGATGGATGCCTGCCGCGTGCGCCTCACCCCGGCGAATCGCCATGATCCCGCCCATGGAGCCCACGTGGGCCGATGAGAGGAAGATGCTGTGATCCTCCCGGTGAATCAGATCTGTCAGCTCGTCCAGCAGCGGATCGTGGCTGCCGATGACGACCAGGCTGTTCTTCAGCTGTCTCTTGTCCTTGAGAAGCCGGACGCGAACCTCTTCGCCGGCGGTATAGCCCTCCTTGCCCTGCGGAATCTCCAGCATACCGTCCGCCTTCATGAAGGAGGACACGACGCCGCTGCCGCGGGGCAGCGGCGAGGCCATCAGAGAGCTGCCCACATAGCCCATGCGCAGCCGCACGTATTCCTGATACTTGAGGCCGGAGACCACCTGACGCGTGAGCTTTGCCCGCGTACGGGTGCCCTTGTCGTTCTCCCTGCCGTACCAGGCGTCGATCAGCGGCTGCAGGAATTCCTCGATTACGATGATACCGGACACCGGATAGCCGGGTACCCCCAGAATGGGCCTGGCACCGCGAAAGCCCAGGATTGCAGGCTTTCCGGGCTTGATGGCAATGCCGTGATACAGCACCTCGCCGATTTCGCGCAAGGCGGCGGTGGAATAGTCGTCCCGACCTGCGGAGGAGCCGGCGTTGAGGATCACCATGTCACATTCGTCGGCCGCTTTCGCGACCATATCCCGGATATCCTCAAAACGGTCCGGCACGATGGGGTAGGTCCTGGGCTCGGCGCCCCAGGCTTTCAGCATGGCGGAAAAGATGGAGGAGTTGAACTCCAGGATGTCCCCGGGCTTCGGGTCGGCACAGGGCGGGATGATCTCGTCGCCGGTGGGGATGATGCCCACCACCGGGCGGCGGATGACCTCGACCACCAGAACCCCGCCCGCGATCATGGCGCCGATAGCGGCGGGGTTGATCTCCATGAAGCTGGGCAGGATCATTTCTCCGGCGCAGATATCCTCGCCGATCTGCCGGATATGCTGCCATGGTGCGGCTGCAGCGTGGATCGTGATGCTTCCGTTGTCGTTCTTGACGATGTCCTCCACCATAATGACCGCATCGCAGTTTTCCGGAATCGGGTCCCCGGTGTCCACCACGACAAATTGATCCTCCCGCAGGGTGACGGGTGTCGTCTCAGTGGCGCCGAAGCTGTCCCTTGCGTGCAGAGCCACGCCGTCCATGGCGCTGGCCGCGTAATGCGGCGCGTTGATCCTGGCGTAGACCGCCCTGGACGTGATACGCCCAAAAGATTCCTGCACCGGAACAGTTTCCAGCTGCGCACGGAAGCCGTTGCTCTGCAGCTTCCAGAGGTATTCCTTCTTCGCCTGATCCAGCGGCACGTTAGTCAAATACTCAAAGCCCATATCAACACCTCAATACAGATATACTTGCACCTGCGCGCCCTTGGGGAGGCCCTCGCAGTCACGCGAAATGATGAAAAAGCCGTCCGCCCCGGCGAGCTGCGTGATCAGCCCGGATTTGGACCGGATGGGCGAAGCCAGAAGCTTCCCGCCCTCACGCAGCAGGCGGCAGGCGTTGATCTGCTCCCTTCCGTGGTTGGCGCCCAGGCTCTCGGTCAGCTCCGCCGTGACCGTAAAATCTTCCTGCTTTCTTCCCATGAGACGACCCAGCAGCGGCAGGACGAACAGCTGCGCCGCAAAGCAGGCAGCCACAGGGTGACCGGGCAGGCCGATCAGCGGTTTGTTGCCCGTTTTTCCCATAATGGTGGGTTTGCCCGGCTTGATGGCGATGCCGTGCAGCAGCAGCTCTCCCATGCTTTCGATGATGCGGCAGGCCGCGTCCTTGACGCCTACGCTGCTGCCCCCGGACAGGATCACCGTGTCGCACTCCTGCGCTGCGGTCTGCATCTTCCGGCGCAGAAGCTCCTCGTCGTCCGCTGCAATACCGTAGTTCACCGCCTCCGCGCCGAAGTCCGTCAGCATGGCGGTCAGCAGCGGGGAATTCACGTCCCGCACCTGGCCTGGTCCCGGCGTCTCGCCGGGAGGCACCAGTTCGTCCCCGGTCGAGATCACGCCGACCTTCACCCGGCACGCCACGGGCACGCTTGTTTTTCCGACGGCCGCCAGTGCACCGATGTCCTGCGCAGTGAGTAAGCGTCCTGCGGAGAGGATCTCCTTGCCGGGGAATACGTCGTCGCCCCGAAAGATCAGATTCATCCCCGGCGCGCCGGGTCTCATGATCCCGACGGTGCCGTCGCCGAAGTCCTCGGTGTATTCGATCATCACGGCGCAGTCGGCACCCCTGGGGATCGCGCCGCCGGTGGGCACATAGACACAGCTGCCGCGCGAAAGCGCAAAGTCAGCACTCTCGCCCATCAGCACCTGTCCGGCAACGCTCAGGATCGCCGGGATCGCGTCGGAGCAGCCAAAGGTATCCGCAGCGCGGCAGGCGTAGCCGTCCACGGTGGAACGGTCGAAGTCCGGTACATATTCCTTCGCCGTTATCGCTTCGGCCAGCACACGGCCCGGAGCCTGAGCGAGCGGGACGGTCTCTGTCCGGCCGAGCGGCTTGAACTCTTTCTCGATCAGCCGGAGAACCTCTTTCGGAGTCTTTACCTCAAGCATCTCTACACCTCCGCGACGATCCTGCCCATATCCCGGTAGTCATTTCCTGTGAAGTGACGGATCTCCTTGATGAAAGCCGGCGAACGGAGGATCTCCAGGATTGCCTCGCCCTCCGGGGTTTCCATGGCATCTCTGCGCAGCACCAGATCATAGCGTTCCTCCAGCAGAGGAATGAAGTCCAGCCCGTCGATCTGCCGCGAGATACGCTCCGTGCCAAGAGCAAGATCCGCCTCTCCGTCTGCGATGGCAGCGGCCATCGTCAGGTGGGATTTCATCTCCCGTTCATAACCCTTGATCTGCCTGGGGTCCAAATCCATACGGCACAGCTGCCCATCCAGCAGGATGCGTGCGCTGGAGCCGGGACGGCGATTGAGAATGGAAACGTCGCGCCGGGCCAGATCCCTCCAGCCGCGGATCTCCTTCGGATTGCCGGCCGCCACGTAAAAGCCCTGCTTACGGTAGGACACGTTGATCAAAACCGCCTTCACCCCCGGCATCAGCCGTTTGACATAGGGGACGTTGAAGCTTTTTTCATCCACCGCATACAGGTGGCAGGCAGCTGCATCCACCTTTTTCTCATACAGGGCAAGCAGCCCTTCAAAGCTGCTGAGATAGCAGCGATCCGTCACGATGCCGTTCTGATGCAGATAATTGCTCAGAATATCCAGCACAACATCCTGCCCGGAGATGATAAAGGGGGGCTCTGCCTTGTCTGCGGGCCGTAGCAGAGTGCTGTTGATCTCCACCCGCCGAACAGGCTGGACACTCTGCTCATGCCGCGACCGGGCGATGTAGGCGTCCACATCGTCCTGGGTGAAGCGGACCTTGCGCCCGACCTTGTACGAGTTGATCTCGCCCCGGCGAATCAGCTCATAGATGGTGGATTTGCTCACATGGAGAATCTCTGCGACCTCCAGTGTGGAGAGTGATTTATTGGATGCCATCCCGATCCCTCCGCATGATCATTCATTGTTTTCATAATTCTGTATTATATCTGCTTTGTGGAAGTTGTACAAGAGAGGAGGATGAAGAAGTTACATGCGTTTTCGTGTCAAATCGTGCTGTTTCGCACAACGTGTTCTTTTCGCTCATGTCCGGTATATGCTTTTTCATATCGGTTCGCGCAAAAATCCCGTCAAACACTTGGCACATCACTCCTTTATCAATATAATACTCTCAGAATAGATAATTGTATAAATGATACAAAACACAAGACTTTACAGGAGGAATACACATGAGCAACGCTTACTATGAAAGAATCGCCAGAATCAACCTGACCACCGGCGAGATCAAAACGGAACCGCTGGATCTCGAGGTAGCGAAAAAGTTCATCGGCGGCCGCGGTCTCGGCACCAAGCTCCTCTATGACGAGGGTGTTGCCACTGTCGATCCGCTGTCTCCGGACAACAAGCTCGTCTACATCACCGGCCCCATGACCGGCTCCAACTCCCCGTCCTCCGGCCGCTACATGGTCGTGACCAAGTCCCCCCTGACCGGTATGATCGCCTGCGCCAACTCCGGCGGTATCTGGGGTGCCAAGCTGAAGTTCGCCGGCTGGGATGCGCTGATCGTCGAGGGCCAGGCCCCCGACTGGTGCTACCTGAATATCGTGGACGACAAGATCGAGATCCTCGACGCCAGAGAATATCTTGGTGTTCTGAGTGAAGAGCTTGACGACAAGCTGAAGGAAAAGCACGGTGCCGACTGCTCCGTCCTGAACATCGGCCCCGCTGGTGAGAAGCAGGTGCTGCTGGCCGCCGTCATGAACGACAAGGACCGCGCCGCCGGCCGTTCCGGCACCGGCGCCGTCATGGGCAGCAAGAAGCTCAAGGCCATCGTCGTCAAGGCCACCCGCAAGCAGCTGGATGTGATCGCCGATGTGGATGCTCTGAAGGAAGCCAACAAGCGTGCGCTGAAGATTCTCTCTGACAACGGTGTTACCGGCCAGGGCCTGCGTGCTCTCGGCACCGCCGTTCTGGTCAACATCATCAACGGCATCGGCGCTCTGCCCACCAAGAACTGGCAGGAGAGCTACTGCTCCACCGCCGATCAGTTCTCCGGTGAGACCCTGGCAGAGAAGTATCTCAAGAAGCCTGGCGCCTGCTTCCACTGCCCCATCGCCTGCGGCCGCGTGATCAACCATGGCGACAAGGTCGTCGGCGGTCCTGAGTACGAACCGCTGTGGGCCTACGGCAGTGACTGCGGCAACGATGACCTCTACACCATCGATGAGTGCAACCGCCTCTGCAACGAGTATGGTCTGGACGCCATCGGCGTACCCTGCACCATCGCCGCCGCGATGGAGCTTTATCAGCGCGGATATATCAAGGAAGAGGAATGCGCCGGTGTTCCCCTCGAATGGGGCAGCAAGGAAGCTCTGGTCGAATGGACCAAGCGCATGGGCGATCCCGAGACCGAGCTTGACTGGCTCATGTCCTCCGGCTCCGCCCGCCTGTGCGAGCACTACGGCCACCCCGAGTACTCCATGAGTGTCAAGAAACAGGAGATCCCCGCCTACGACGCCCGCGCCATCCAGGGCATCGGCATCAACTACGCCACCGCCAATTGCGGCGCGGCCCACGTGCGCGGCTACATGATCTCCCCCGAGGTCCTCGGTCTGCCCCAGCAGCTCGACCGCACCGTCACCACCGACAAGGCCGCATGGGCCAAGACCTTCCAGGATCTGACCGCCGTCATCGACTCCATGGGCAACTGCCTGTTCACCTCGTTCGCCCTGGGCGCGCAGGAATACGCCGACCTTCTCAACGCTGCCACCGGCACGAGCTGGACAGTCGAACAGCTCCTCGAGATCGGCGATCGTATCTACAACATCGAGCGTATGTTCAACAAGGCGGCCGGCATGAAGCCCGAGGACGACCGTCTGCCCAAGCGCCTGCTCACCGAGCCCATCTCCAACGGCCCGTCCAAGGGTATGCTCTCCCAGCTCCCGCTTACGCTGCCGGAGTACTACGCCGCCCGCGGCTGGGTCAACGCTTTCCCGACCGACGAGACCCTCAAGAAGCTGGGTCTTGACGAGTGCGTCGGAAAATAACTATAATGTTTGCAAGGGAGAGGCTGCCCGCCTCTCCCTTTTTGATTAGCAAAGGATGTGTTTCTATGATCGAAGTACGCTTTTTTGCCACGCTGCGCGAAGGCCGGGGAAAGATCACCCAGGTCCCTGCTGAAGAAGCTTCCACCGCGGGTGACCTTCTCCGCCGCTTTAACATCCCCGCAGATGAGGTCGCCATCCTGCTCATCAACGGTTTTCATTCCAAACCCGCTGACAGCGTGAAGGACGGCGATATCATTTCGCTCTTCCCGCCGGTGGGGGGCGGCTGAGGCATGGAAGAGCGATATATCAGAAATCTCGGCGCGCTGACGGAGAAGGAGTGCGCCCTTCTGCGCACGAAGACGGTGTTCGTGGCGGGCTGCGGCGGTCTCGGGGGCTATCTCATCGAAATGCTGCTGCGTCTCGGCGTGGGGACGATCCGCGCCGCTGACGGTGATTCTTTTGAAGCCTCGAACCTGAACCGGCAGCTGCTCTCCTCCCCTTCTGCTCTGGGCCAGCCCAAGGCGGAAGCTGCGGCAGCGCGCGCAGCGCTGGTGAATCCCGATGTCCGATTTGTTTCGGTCCCGGAATTTGTGACGGAAGAGAACGCTGCGGAGCTGATCCGCGGCTGCGATGCTGTGCTGGACGCGCTGGATAACATCGGCGCACGTCGCATCCTCGCCCGCGCGTGCGCAAGCGAGAATATTCCGCTGATCCACGGCGCGATCTGCGGCTGGAGCGCACAGGCGGCTGTCATTCTTCCGGGTGACGATCTCATTGACAGGATTTACCCGGATGGCTCCAGGCTCAGCAGCAAGACCTCTCTTTCCTTCACGCCGCCTTTCTGCGCCGCTTTGCAAACAGCGCTCTGCACCAGGCTTCTGGCCGGGCGGCCGCTGGAGAGCGGACGTCTCTATATGGCGGATCTTCTGGACATGGAGATGGAGACCATATTCTGATCTGACCGACAAAGATTCGAGGGCAACATGGAAGAGGCGATTCAAAAACTGTATGTGGAGGCGTCCTCCCGCTGCAATCTCCGGTGCAAGATGTGCTTTCGGCACAGCTGGGTCGGAGAGCGTTTCGGCGATCTCGATCCGGCGGTCTTTGCGCGCGTGATGGACGATCCCGTTCTGTCCGCTGCGGAAACAGTCTTTTTCGGCGGCATGGGGGAGCCTTTGGTTCACCCTGCCCTGGCAGAGATGGCTTCGCTTGCGTCAGCACACGGGAAGCAGGCAGAGCTTGTCACAAACGGGACTCTGCTGACCCGGGAAAAGGCCCGGGAACTGCTGGCGGCGGGCGTCTCGCGGATCTGGGTTTCCATCGACGAGCTGTACGAGAATTACGGAAAGATCCAGGTCGGCAGCGACTTTGGTCTGGTTCTGGAAAATCTGGAGGCCTTCAACGAGCTTAGGCGCGAAACAGACGTACGGCTCGGTATGACGGCCGTTGTCATGCGGGACAATATCGCCAGCCTCCGCCGCATCCGGGAGTTTGCCGAGCACTTTCTGGCCGATGATCTGAACCTGAGCCATATCATTCCCAACCGCATGGAGGATATTGAACAGGCGCTCTGGCCCATGTGTGACGTGGCCGCCATCAAAGCCGTTACCGACAAGATCGGCTATACCTGGCGTTTTGAGCGCTTTGACATGGGGACCCAGATCCCCATGTTCAAGTTCTCAACGCACTATAAGGATCTGCTTTTCCCGGACGAGGAGAGTCTGCAGGAGGCGGAGTTGTTCTCCTGGAAGGGGAATCCCGTCACCCGACGCACCGACTGGTGTCGTTTCATTGAAGAAGGACACTGCTTTATCCGCTGGGACGGGGACGTCTCTCCCTGCATGGGGCTACTCCACACGGCGGACACCTACCTGGGCGACCACAAACGCCGCATTCGGCATCATTCCTTTGGAAATGTCTGCGAACAGAGCCTTGGCGAGATCTGGGGCTCCGAAGAATACCGGGCCTTCCGCCGGCGCGTACACGAATTCAAGTATGCGCCCTGCCTGTTCTGCGGCGGCTGCGAGCTGCTGGAAGAAAACGAGACCGACTGCATCGGTTCCCTCGCGCCCGCCTGCGGCGGCTGCCTCTGGGGACAGGGCTTCGCCGTGTGCCCGTAAGACTGTCGTCCGATGCGCTCGCAAACCCTGAGATCCCGCATTTCTCAAGAGGACCGTCAGAACGCAGACTTACTTGGTGAAATATTCCTCAAAAACGCATGATTTGCACGACCTGCAAAGACGTAGTATAATCAAGACGATAACTCGAAATTTGTGCTGATGAATATTTCTACGGCAAAGGAGCATAGTTATGATTTCATTAAAAGGGCCCGGATTTAAAACCTTCGCTGCGGTGATAGCCGTTATTGCGCTGGCATTTGGGATATATTCGACGTTTATACAGTCGGCAGGTTATGAGAAGACGACGGCAACGATCATATCCATTGAGAAGGATCCGGAATCCGCTTCCGATCATGATTCCTATATCATTACAGCCAGATATACGGCAGGTGGCAAAGAATATACGAATGTATTGGATTCCTACAGCCCTTCCTATAAAGAAGGCGGCACAGTTGAAGTCCGTTATGATCCCGCTGATCCGAACAAAATCACATCCGGTTACGGCATCGGCGTCTACGCTATGGCGGTCGGCGCAGTGATCCTGCTGGCGATCATCTTCCTGACAGTCAGGCAAAAGAAGTCCGTCAGCAAACTGAAAGAAAGCCAGGGAGAAATCCAGTATCTTCCCTCTGAGAAGGGTGAAGAACGAGAGTTGTACTTTATCACCGACCTCGGAACGCCTAAATTTGGCCATCGCATAGAAGACAAAGATCGCAGGGTGCTTTATGAAGCCAGGATGACAAGCTTCACGCTGCTTTCCGCATACGAGTTTGACTTTATAGATCATGAAAGAAACCGGACAACCCATCATCTGATCGGTCACACCGAGGAGACAGACTGGAACTCTATTCTGATCGACAATTACAGCACATTTACACTTGACGGAATGGATGTGTGGAAGCACTTACAATCCATAGGCGTCACCATCGACTCGCGCCTTGACAAAGCGGAAGGCGGCATTGGGCCGAGCTACGACATCAGGAAAGACGGCGAACAGCTTGCCTATGCAGAGAACACCAGCCAATTCGTACATGAAGAAGATGCCGAACAGCATAAGGTCGTGAGCAAGATCCCGAATAAGATGTTTTTCCGCATCTTTACCCATGAGAAGAATCTTGATCTGCTGTTCATGATTTTGGTGGCCATTGCCCGCAGCAGCGCAACAGATGAGCGCGGGGGAAGCCGCCGTATGCTGTTTAACACAATCAAGGGTGAATGACCGGATGGGTATTTATGTCCACGCGCTCAAAGAAGCCGATGCACAAGCGGCGGAAGCATACAGCGAGTTTATCCGTGGGAAGAAAGCAGTATGAAACAGGCGGTTACTACTCCAGTTTTGGAGCGGTAACCGCCAGTTTTTCATGCGTTGTGCGCTAAATGTGCGCCAAGTCCAAAACGGGCCGTTCTAAATTGCCCTTAAAAATACCAAAAACCGCCGACTTTTCAGTAAATCGACGGTTTTTTCTTGGTACGGCTGACGGGATTCGAACCCACGACCTCCAGAGTCGGAGTCTGGCACTCTATCCAGCTGAGCTACAGCCGCATGTGAAAGAGCTTGC
>ONGJ01000116.1 GCA_900317375.1 uncultured Eubacteriales bacterium | reverse complement strand
CACAGACAGCGCTGAGAAAAAGGATCCCGGTGAGGCAGAAAGCGTGGAAATACATCCGCGACGTCACCAACACCGAGATCGGCAATCTGAACAGGACCGCCATAGAGGACGGCTCCGGGAAATACACCTACGGGCTGATGTTCCGCGAGTGGGAACGCTATGCTTCGGTGTTCTCGGCCCTCGGCATGACGGGCAAAAACCGCGCCCGTGTCGGCCTGCTCGGATCGACCGGCGCGCAGGTCCTGTTTGCAATATACGGTCTGAATACGGTGGGCGCAGACGTATCGATCGTACCGGCCTACAGCGCCATGTTCACGAATAAGATCACCGAGACCATCCGCAGCGAGAAGCTGACGGACTTTATCCTCACGGACGACTTTGCCCAGGCCGGTCTCATAAATGACCTTCTCGTACAGCAGAAAGAGCTTGGCCTGAACCATGTGATCATACTTCATGTGCCGGTGGCGGGCGTTACGGTCCACCCCGCGGGGACGGCGGTTCAGGAAGCCAAGTTTCGCTTCCTGAAGGGACTGTACGGGCCGATCTGCATGGACGAGCTGCTGAAAGCATACGGCAGTCATCCGATTTCCTATACCGAGGAAGACAGCAGTGAAACCGCGTTTATCCTGCATACCTCTGGCACCACCGGCGGCGCGGGAAAGCCGGTCGCGCTTTCGGACGCGTCCTTCAACGCAGCGGCGGCAGGCTTCTATGAGACCGAGTGGCTTGACCTCCCGCGGGAGAAGCTTTCGACGGCGGTGATCGTCGATCTGAGCAACGCCTACAGCATGATCGACCAGGTGCATCTGCCCTTTGCCATGGGCGCGTCCGTGGCGCTCGTTCCGGGCGGCGTGCTCAACCCGTGGTTCCATAAGGCCATCCCGCATTACGGCATCAGCTTTCTGTTCGCAATCAGCGCCATGTTTGAACGCTGGATGAAGATGCCGGAAGACAACTGTCCGGACTTTTCCAGCCTGCGTTTTGTGGTGCTGGGGGGCACCTCGGTATCCGCGGCGGATAAGCGCAGATATCACGCATTCCTGCTGAAGCACGGGGCCGGCCGGGTGACGCTTCTCAACGGGTACGGCATCTCCGAGCTCGGCGGGGCCTGCTGCCTGTCCTCGCCGGATCTGGATGACGAGTCGATCGGCCGCCCGCTGGAGGGCGTGAACGTCCGGCTTCTGAACGAGGACAGCGGCGTGTTCCATACGCCGCAGGACGCACCGTGCGAGGGGATCCTGTATCTGAACTCGCTGTCTCTGGCGGCGCCCGAGCTCGACGGCAGAACGATCGTAAAATACGAGTACATCGGGGATGAGCCCTATGTCTGCACCAACGATTACGCCTGCCTTGAGGAGGACGGCAGGCTCACCTTCCTCGGCAGGGCCAACCGCTACTTCATCAACGAGGAAGGGAGAAAATACGAATCGGGCCGTGTCGAGACCGAGATCGCCCGCCGGTCGGGGATCGAGAGCTGCTGTGTGGTCCCGGTCTATGTCAAGACGACGCACGATAATATCCCTATGCTCTGCGTGAAGACGCTGGCAAGGGGAGAGGCAGCCGCAGACGTGATCTGCAGTGCGTTCCGGCAGGTGTTCGTATCCGAAAAAACCCTGAAGCCCGAGAGCATCCCGTACCGCGTCATGATCGCAGACGAACTGCCGCGCAACGGAAACGGCAAGATCGACCTGTACAAGATCGGCCGGGGCGAGGTCAAAGGCGAGACATTCACGGTGGAGACCGTGAAGCTGCTCGACTGCATCACGGATTTCAGACTGGTTCCCTATGAAGAGGGGCCCGCGGACATGATCCAGGAGGTGTTTGACGGCATCTCAGCCGAGATGAAAGGCAATCAGCCAGGCAGTGAGAGCAAAGCGGACGATACAGATCAGAACGGATCGGAGGACAACGAGATGAAAACAGCAAAAAAAGCGCTGGAGGCATGGAACAGCCTGAACCGCATGGGCCTGCAGATGATGCAGAGCATGTTCGAGCAGAACCGCAAAATGATGGCGCAGGTTTTCGACACGGTACAGAAGATGACAGAGCCGGGTGCAAAGGGCGAAGAGGCGGATGCTTCCGGAAAGACCGCAAAGCAGGCCGCCCCTGAGAAGGACGCGAAGCCGGCTGCCGGGGAAGCGCCGAAGGCAGAGCAGAAAGAAGAAGCGGCCGGAGTATAAGCGATGAAGACAATCAACGACCAGAGTATCTGGAGCTACATCCGGCAGCGCAGAAGCGCCGACCCGTCGTTTCCCGAAAAAACGGCGGTCATTGACTGCACCCGGGAATACAGCTACGCGCAGATGTTTGAAGAATGGGAGCGATATGCCCGGGTTTTCTCCGCATTGGGGATGACCGAGGCCAACGCCTCGCGCGTCGGCATTGCAGGCACCATATCCGCAGAACCCCTCTTCGCCTTTTACGGGCTCAATATGACGGGGGCAAGTGTCTCCATGCTCTCGTATCCCGATTTTCTGCCGGGCGGACAGTGGAAGACGATGATCGAGAAAGAGAAGCTCACGGACCTTCTGCTCTCCGACATCATGATCACGCCGGATCTGTGGCCCGAGATCGAAAAGCTTAAGAAAGAACTCGGCCTGCGGAACGTCATCTTCCTGCACTCGCGCCTCGGCGGCCCCTGCACAGGCCCTGCGGAGCTTGTATATGACGAATTCAACCAGTATATGCTCAAGCGGCTCAGGGGCACCGTGTTCATGGAGGACCTGCTCGTGCAGTACGCCTGTGCGCCTGTGCAGTACGGCTCCGGCGACCCGGACCATCTTGCAGTCATAACCCATACCTCCGGCACGACCAAAGGCACGCGCAAGCCGCTCCCGTTCACAGACCGGGCCGTGAATTCCGTGGCCACCAATTTCGGGCCGGGCTTCCGCGGCCTGATCAAAGGCGATGCCCCCGAACAGCTCAGGCTGGCGCCGAGTTTTGACTTCAGTTCCTTCCTGTGCATGTGCGGGGTCGTCAACAGCAGCCTGGCTGTCGGGGATACCGTTGTCCTCACCTTCTTCGGCTTCATGCATCCGAAGTTCGTCCGGGCGGTCGGCTATTACGGGATCAACGTAATGTTTACCTCTTCGTTCATGATCGACAGCTGGATGAACAGACCCAATACGGACGATATCGACTTCTCGTCTGTGAAGATCTTCTCCTGCGGCGGTTCCTATCTCCCGGTGGACAAGTTTGCGCAATACACGGAATTCGTGCGCAGCCACGGCTTCAAAGGGTATATCCACAGGGGCTACGGCATGTCCGAGACGGGCGGCGCGCAGCTTCTGGTGCCCGACGGCTGCATGGACGACATCCTGGGCTTCCCGAACCGGAAGGAGGATTTCCTCGTCCAGGATGAGAATGACGGGCAGTTCTATTCGTCGGACGACGGGGTCAGAACGGGCGTCATGTATATCGCCTCGGACTCTCTGTGCATGAATGAGCTTGACGGCGAGGTCCTGTTCGAATACACAAAGATCGGCGGAAGAGACTTTATCTGTTCAAACGACCTGGTCCGCATCAACGCGGACGGCAGCTTCTCCTATGCCGGGAGAGCAGACCGGTTCTTCGTAAACAACGACGGCGTGCGCTTCCGGGCCGGGGCGGTGGATACGGAGCTCTCAAAGCAGCCGGGGATCCGGAAATGCGCCGTGGTGCCGGTGCTCGACAAACGCATCCATGACACGGTGCCTGCGCTGTATATCGTTCCCGAGCACGCGGGGGACGCGGCGGCGGAGGATGTGCGCCGGGCCCTTGTGAGCGCTTACCTGGCGGGGGATGCGCTCGATACCGGCGTCCTGCCGTCTCAGTTCTTCCTGGTGGACGATATCCCCTGCAACGCCAACGGGAAAATCGATATCTACAGAATTACCCGCGACAGGCTCAGGGGCGAGGCGTGGAACATCATCCCGGTGCGCGAGGCCGGACGCCTTACGGATATTCTGGCGGAACCGGCCGGACAGGCGGACAGCATCACCGGCGGCACCCTCCCCGAGGGGATGGAGGGCAGATCGGCGCTCGGCATCTACGAGCTGTTCAACACAGCGCCCGAACAGAGACAAAAGGGAAGCCCCGCTTCCTCCGTCGGTCTGTGGAGGTCAAAGTATGCGGAACACATGGCCATGCTCATAAAAGTGCTGTTTCAAAACAAAGGGAGAGAGTGACTGATGTTTAATTTTTTTGACAACCAGAAGAACCCGCTCATGTACATGATGAACATGATGAACACGGAAAGCACGCAGGATGCTGCCGGTACGGAGAAAGAGCTCATCGATGCCGAGCTCATGGAGCTTCTGAAGCAGGCTTTCGGGATGCAGATGCAGATGATGGGCATGATGTGCACGATGCAGATGCAGTTCATGCAGGGCGTTGCCGGCATCATGGGCCTGAACAGAGGGACACCGGATGCCCCCAGGCCCGAGCCGGACGCTTCCGCCGGGCAGCCGGGCGGCTTTCAGCTCGGCGGCGTAGAGATCCCCCCGCAGCTGCTCGCCAGGCTCATGCAGATGGACATGAGCCCCGAAAACCTCAGCAAGCTGCAGAAAGCGCTGGACTTTCTGTTTGAGGCCATGCCGCAGCAGAACAGGGGAGAATGATCCCACAGGAGGAAGGAAATGCACAGTCACGACAGCCTCGGAAGGAAAGTGAGCCGCGAGATCAAGCGTGCCATGTTCGAGCGTGCGCAGAGCATGGATGTTAACAGCATGATGAAGTTTTTCGGTGCGCCTGAGCCCGCAGTGTACGAGGATGTGGAGGAAATCCCGAGCGTCGCCTATCTCAACCGCGGCGAGGTGCCCCTGGCCATGGATATCTTTCGGCCGGAGGGGTCGGAAGGCAGGGAGCTGCCGGTCATCATCGCCGTTCACGGCGGCGGGCTTTTCCTGGGCGACCGCGGGCTCGAGCGGCCGTACTGCCGCATGCTGGCCCATAAGGGATACCTTGTGTTTTCCATCGAATACAGGCTTGCGCCGAAGGCGGACCTCTGTCAGCAGCTTGACGACGTATGCGCCGGCATGGACACTGTCGGGCGCATACTCGTGCATTTCGATGTGGATTTCAGCCGCATTTTCCTGGTCGCCGACAGCGCGGGCGCGTATCTCGGCGCCTATGCCGCTGCCATGCACGACTCCAAAAAGCTTCAGGATGCCATCGGGTACGAGCCGTCCAAAATGACCTTTGCCGCGGTGGGCTTTATCTGCGGCATGTTCTATATCAACAAAACGCTGCAGGAACAGATCTACGGAGACAGGCGCCTGGATAAAAAGTTCCTCGAGTATATGGATATCGAGCATCCGGAGATCATCGGCAACATGCCTCCGGCATTCCTGATCACGAGCTGCGGCGACACCTTCAACAATTACTCCCTCCGCTTCAACAGGGCGCTGCAGAAGGGCGGCAGGACCTCAAAGCTGATCTACTTCGGCGATGAAGCGCTTCAGCATATCTTTCCCATCACGAATCCCGAGCACCCGAAAAGCCTCGAGGCGACCGACAGAATGCTCACGTGGTTCGAGGAGCAGGCTGCCATCCGGCACGAGAGCCGAAAAAAGACGCCCGAGACGGTCAGGAGACTCGGAAAAGTCAATGCCCGGCTCAAGGACGGCAGCATCAGCAGCCAGAAGGTATGGGCTTATGTCAAAGAGCGCATCAGCGCCGATGACGGGCTGATGAACCGCACCGCGCTCATCGACTGCACACGCGAATACACCTACCGGCAGATGTTCGGTGAGTGGGAGCGATATGCCGGGGCCTTCTCCGCCCTCGGCGTCTGCGCGGAGAACGGTTCGCGCGCCGCACTCTGCGGAGTCATCGCGGCCGAGCCGCTGTTTGCCCTCTTCGGGCTCAATATGACCGGCGCAGAGGTCTCACTTCTCCCGAATCAGGTTTTTCGCCCGAACGGGATGTGGAAGGATATGCTCGCAAAGGAGAAGGTCACGGACCTGATCGTCAGCGATATCCTGGTGACGCCTCAAATCAGGGAGGAGATCGAAGCGGCGAAGGAGGAACTCGGCCTCCGCAGCGTGATCTATGTGCACTCGCGCCTCGGCGGCCCGACGGTCGGGCCGGCAGAGCTGACATACAACGAGTACAACTACCATCTGCTCAAAGGCAGAGCGGGATCCGTCTTCATGAACGACCTGATCGTGCAGCATGCGGATGCGCCGATCCGTTATGACGAATCCGCCGGTGACCGGACCGCATTTTCTGT
>ONGJ01000049.1 GCA_900317375.1 uncultured Eubacteriales bacterium | reverse complement strand
GAGGACAACCTGGCTCTCAGCAAAGACCTCGCCGTATTCCGCATCCACGGCATCGATGACGGCCTTTACCGCTGCAGCGGTCTTTTCGTCCTTTTCAAGGCCTGCAGTTTCCATCAGGAAGTTGTCTGCAACCGTTTTGGTCTCGTTATCAATGACGACGACGCCGATATACTTCAGTCCGGTACCGGTAGACTGAATTGGTTCTCCGTTCTCGCCGCCTGTCATGACCGTATGGGAATGTGCGTCGATCAGGAAATCAATGTCGGGGACCTTGCCGTAGAGGTCGAGTGAGCGGTAGCCGTTTTCCGCGGATTCGTCGTCAACGCCGAGATGGGTCAGGCCGATGATCAGATCCGCCTCCTGCTTTTTCAGGCTCTCCACCGCGATTTGGGCGCTGGCATAGAGATCGTCAAAGCTTGCAAAAGAAACATCCTTGATCATGGGAGGGTTGACCTTTGCCGCGGTCTCGGGCGTTTCCAGGCCGAAGAAGCCGAGCTTCAGGCCGCCCTTCGTCTCAATGAGCGCAGTGGGGTCGAAGATCGTCTCACCGGTCTCTGCCAGATAGACATCCGCGCAGATCACCTTGAAATTTGCGCTCTCCATGTTCTTTTTCAGCACAGCATAGCCGTAATCAAACTCGTGGTTGCCCAAAGCGACAACATCATAGCCGGCTTCATTCATCAAGGCAACGGCAGAGGCCCCCTTCGAGACACTGACATAAGGGGAACCCTGGCTGTAGTCCCCGCCATCCACCACAAAGACCTCCGCACCGGCAGCCTCGAAGCGCCATGCACGTCGTTCGTATGCAGAATGACGGTTTTGCCGGTATAGTCAGTGTGGAAGATTTTGGCGTTCGCCGCATAATCGTAGTCGGCCGAAGCCGGAACAGCGAGTGCCGCCAGAAGCATCAGGGAAAGGAACAACGCCAAAAGTCTTTTTGTTCTTTTCATAATCGATCTCCTTTTTCTATTGTTTTTCCTCTGGGTTGCTTTCCCGTTTATTATACCAGACACTTCCTTTCCCTACAAGAGTTTCCGCGGCAGGTACAAACGATTTCTGTTGCATTTGATTGTTCGGATGATATAATGATGGCAACAGACAGCATAAAAAAAATGAGGCTCGACGCCTCGGAGGAGGATCGCCATATGAAAAAACAGAATACTCGGTTTTTTTCCGGAGGGATAAAGGTTCTGCTTTCAGGCATGCTCGTTGTCCTGATGCTCGGTTCCGCCGCTGCCTCTGCGACGGAGGTGGATCCCAATTACGTCCCCCCACCTGTGTATACCAGCGGTGACTATTCCTATTATATCAACGAGGATAAAACCAGCGTCACCATCTGCGGCTATGAGGGCGACGCGGAAGAACTCGTCATCCCCACAGAGCTCGACGGATACCCGGTGACCGAAATCGGATATCAGGCCTTCAGCTATGTCAAGGTGAAGAGTCTCACCATACCCGACCGGATCCGTGAGATTCAGCGGCGCGCCTTTGAGTACTGCGTCGTTTCCGAGCGCTTCACGCTGCCGGAAGACGTGTTCATCGGCGGCGATGCCTTCAGCTACGCTTCTCTGCCGGATCTGATCGTGATCCCGCGGGGGGCACAGCTGGACAGATGTGCCTTTTCCTACTGCAAGACCGGGGAAACCTTGATCGTCCAGCCCGGTGCCGTGATCGGGGAAAGATGCTTCGGCTACAGCAAGCAGCTGAAGACGGTCTTCTGCGAATCCGGCTCGGTGCTGAAGGCGGATGCCTTTGAGTACTGCCGCGTGCTGGAGCAGGCTATTCTCTGCAGCGATGTGCAGATGGATGAGGATGCCTTTTCCTACTGTGGCAGCGCAAGATTTCTGGTGGTCGCTCCCCTTCGCTGAAGTACCGCGCAATCCGAATCATATGCCAGGAACCCACCGGTGATGACCGGTGGGTTCCTGCGTTTTCTTTTCTGTCAGGCGCCAGGCTCCTCCGCAGAGGGAACGGCCGTGGCGAAGTACAGAATATCGCTGACGCGGCGCTCGACGCCGAAGTCGATATAATTATACACCGAACCGCAGAAATAAACCTCGCCCGTTTGGCCGCCGTCCAGGCAATAGGCCGTCTGTACGGGTTTTTCCGCAAAGTGCCGGGCAAACTCGGTCACCGTCCAGCGTGCTTCCTGGCTGCCGTGGTTCAGGGACATGTAGAGATAGTGTCCCTTCCCCATCTGACCGATCCCCGCGCGGGAATAGCCCAGATTGACCTCGCCCAGCGGGTACCAGGTGCAGGGCTGCGGTTCACCGTTTTCGACAAGCACCGGGCCGAAGGCGACGGAGAAGAGGATGTCGTTGTCGCGGATAAAGCTCTCGATGCTCTCCGGGGTATTCTCTTCACCCATTTTCTTATACAGGAAGTCGCCGGAGGAATTGACGAACAGCGTGTCCACGCAGTTGTATTTGGAATAGCCCTCGGCATAATAGCCGGTGTCGAAGCGGCAGAGCTCACGGTTATTGACCACAATGCCGAATTCCCGGGGCAGATAATAGTCGGCGTTCATCGTGACGACGGCATTCACCTGTTCATGCAGTTCGGAGGCAAAATACTGGTACTCAGAACCGTAGGTATCTTCGGCCAGCTTTCTGCGCAGCTGGGAGGGGTCGGCGATTTTGACCTCGGCAAAGGTACAGCACTTCCCCTCGATGTTCTCCTTCCAGAGAATCACGAGGATGCTGTCGTCGAGATAATACTCGATGTTGCGGGCATACATCCCGCGGTAAAACGGTGCGTCTGAGCGGAAGGCTACGGTCTCGTCCGCACCGAGCAGGCCGCTTTCCCGTGCCTTCTGAATCACTTCGTCGAGTCTGTATGCCTCATCCACGGGTGCCGCACCGTAATTGTCATACACCGGCATCGGCGCCGCCGGTGCGTCCTCCGGAATGGTATAGTGTACGGCGGCAGGCGTGGTTTCCGGAGCGCCTTCCGCCTCTGCGGCCGGAACGGCGGCTGTCAGCATCGTCAGCATGACCGCCAGTGCCAGGAGAAGCCCAGCCTTTCTCAAGCGTAATGGGAAGTCAGTCTTTCTATTCATCCTGTGCCCCGCTTTCCGTCTCTTTCACATATGTGCTCAGGATACGCGCAAGCGCGTCGATGTCGATCGGCTTGGCGATGTGCTCGTTCATTCCCGCCCTGCGGCTGTTCAGAACATCGTCGGTGAAGGCGTCGGCCGTCATGGCCACAATCGGAATCTGTCTGCACCATTCCCTGTCCATGGCCCGGATGGCCTGGGCTGCCTGATACCCGTTCCGGTTGGGCATCTGGATATCCATAAAGATCATGCTGTAATACCCGTCAGGCGCAGCTGCCATCTTCTCCACGACCTGGTCCCCGTCCCTTGCCCAGTCCACCTCAAGTCCGGTCATCTCCAGAAAGTCCGTGGCAATCTCGGCGTTGAGGTCCTGGTCCTCGGCCAGCAGGACGCGCTTCCCTGCCAGCGACATCTCTTCCAGACTGTGCAGAGGCGCATCCACACTCTCTTTCACCGTACACCCGCCTGAGTCCCTGGCATCTGCGATCTTCAGATACAGATTGACCGTAAAGCGCGAGCCCTTGCCGTAGACGCTGTCCACACCGATATCCCCGCCCATCATGCGGACCAGGTTCCTGGTAATGGTCATGCCGAGCCCTGTGCCCTGGATGCCGGCGTTCTGTCTGTCGTTGGCCCGGGCAAAGGGTTCAAACAGGTGTTTCTGGAACTCTTCCGTCATGCCGAAGCCGTTGTCCTCAAAGATAAACTGATAATGGCCGAAGTCGTGGGTTTTGGTGGGTGTTTCCCGGACCGTGAGTGAGATGCTCCCGCCGTCAGGCGTATATTTGATGGCGTTGGAGAGGATGTTGACAAAGACCTGCTGGATCCTTCGGCTGTCGCCGATCACACGCTCGTGCCGGAGCCCGTCCATATCCAGGCGAAACGCGTGGCCGCGTGCCTGAATCTGCGGCCGGGTCATAGCCAGCATGCTGCCGATCAGATCCCGCAGGCTGAATTCCTCTTCCAGCAGCTCTATCTTTCCGGACTCGATCTTGTTCATGTCCAGGACCTCGTTGATGAGCGAGAGCAGGTGGTCACTGGAATCGGCAATCTTCCGAAGGCAGTCGGCCACGCGTTCCCGGTTGTCAAGATTGCTCATGGCGATGGTCGTCATGCCGATGATTCCGTTCATGGGCGTGCGGATATCATGGCTCATACTGGAGAGAAAATCGCTCTTGGCCCTGTTCGAGGCGTTGGCCGCGTCGATGGCTTCTCGGAGGGCCTGCTGAATCTGCTGCTCCTTGCGGACCTCCTCGTCCACATCCTTAAAGCCGGCAACGATCCGAACCTCTCCGGTTTTCAGGACCAGCCTGGCAAATTCCAGCCGGTAGTAGCGGATACCGGTTTCAAATACCCGGCGGAACGGGACGGAATAGATCAGCCGGTTCTGGGTGTTCCGGTCAATGTTCTCCGGTGTTACCGCTTCGAGGAAGCCCGGCCTGTCCTCCTCGAGAACCAGCCGAGAATAAAAGGCGAAGGCATCGGAAAACCGTGTAATTCTCATGGCCTCGCTGGCAGGCATCGTATGGACCAGTTCTTTATCGATCCGAAGCAGTTCAAACCGCTGGGTTTCGAGACTGTGAATCATCCAGACCGAGTCATAAACCCGGGTCAGGGCCTCAATGACTGCCGTGCGCAGCGCCTTGTCGGATTCCGCCTTCAGACGCTGGTCGGTGATATCCGAGATGAAGACATAGTACAGTCCCCTGTAGACATCCGACTCGACATAGTGGCCGTAGTCGTCGATCCAGCGAATCTCTCCGTCCTTCCTGACAATCCGGTATTCCACATGGTCAACTTCGTCCTCGGCATTGGCGATCTGGTGCCGGATTTCGTTCGATACCCGCTCGCAGTCCTCCGGATGGATCATGCCCCGGAAGGTAAAGCCGGTCATCTCCTTGAATTCTTCCAGGCTGCTGCAGCCGAAGATGTCGCAGACGGCTTTGTTGGCATACAGCAGTTCTTCGTTCTCGTCCGCTTTATAGAGAAAGAAACCGCCGGGCATATGCTCGCCGAACTGCCGGATGATGGCAAGGCTTTCTTCGTTTAGTGTAAACTGTCTGCTGAACATGGGTCCTACCTCCGTTGATGGTGTTCCGCCGGTTTTTCTTGACCGCCGGGCATGGATATCGTATGATAGGCACAGAATTCCGGGAGGTCCGTCATGGAGAGGAAACCGGAGACACGGAAGGCTGAGCCTGCAGCATCAGGGTGATGCGGTTTCTCTCCGGCCCCGCGGGATTCTCGCTGTACTGCTGATCCTGCGTAATTCCTTTGATGACCGACAGAGAAAGGGTATCACCCGACAGGAGCGGGTTGAAAGGCTCGCTGCCATACAGGACGGTCATAACCGCCTTTTCCTCGTCGGCGGCGTACTCGACTGCAATCCGGACAGCCGGTTTCTCCAGCTTCGGCAGGATCAGATGGTGAACCAGCTCTTCAAAAGCCAGCTGGATATGCCCGGTCAGCAGCGGGGGAATCTGGTTCCTGACGCCGTATTCGGTTATGCTGCTCATCGTACTCAGATAATCATAGGTTCGGCTGCTGATCTCCAGATCGAGCACCTTGAGGCGGCGGATAAAGCGCCGCGTCTTTTCCTTCTGCGGGTGGTCGAAAATCTGCCCGGGTGTGCCCTCCTCAAAAATAACGCCCTCATCCATGTAAAAAACACGGGTGCTGATTGCTTTGGCAAAGGCCATCTCATGCGTCACAATCATCATCGTTTTGCCGAGCTTCGTCAGTTCGCGGATGACCGTCTGGACCTCACCGACCATGGTGGGGTCCAGCGCGCTGGTCGGCTCATCCAGGAGGATCACCGAGGGATCCATTGCGAGAGCCCGTGCAATCGCCGCACGCTGTTTCTGACCTCCTGAGAGTTCATCCGGATAGCTGTAGGCCCTGTCGCCAAGCCCGACCGTGCGCAGCAGGCGCATGCCCTTCTGCCAGGCCTCGTTTTTGGAGGCCTTTTTCAGGTCCATGGGCGCAGCGATGACGTTCTCGATGACCGTCAGGTGATTGAAGAGGTTGAAGCTCTGAAAGACCATGCCCATCTTTCGCCGCACTGCGTTCAGACTGCAGCCGGGCGCGGTGATGTCCTCACCGTCCACAATGATTTTTCCCGCGGTGGGCGTTTCCAGACGGTTGATGCAGCGCAGCAGCGTGCTCTTGCCGGTACCGGAGGGGCCGATGACCGCAATCACCTCGCCATCCTGTATTTTCGCGCAGACATCCTTAAGCGGGGTCGCGTTGGGATAGCGTTTTTCCACATGCAGAAGTTCAATCATCCTCCGTCACCCCCTTCCGGATTGCCTCCGCGCTGCGCCGGCGGGGGTTCAGCAGGGTTTCCAGCCTTCCAGTGATCAAACTGAGGATTCCTTCCAGGCAGAAGTAGATCACCGTCACCGCGATCAGCGGGAAGAAGGCCTCATAGGTCCGGCTGCGGACAATATCGCCCATCTTGGTCAGGTCCTGCACCGCGATATAGCCTACGACCGCCGTTGCCTTCAGCAGGCTGACCAGTTCGCCCCGGTATGCGCCTGTCACCAGCGGCAGCGCCTGCGGCAGGATAAAGCGGAAAAAGGTCTGCCGGTCGGAATACCCGAGGGCATAGGCCGCTTCATACTGACCGCGGTCGATGGCCCCGACCCCGGTCTTCAGCAGGCCGAATACAGCCGCACCGAAGGTCAGCGTAAAGCCGAATACCGAAACGGCCAGCCCGCTGACAGAGAGATTCCCGAAGACGATGTAGTACAGCACCATCAGCAGGACCACCCCCGGCATCCCCTGTACCAGCCAGAGGCAGACCCCGGTGATGCGGTTGGCGGTGCGGTTCCCCCTGCGGCAGAGCATAAACAGCAGAAAGCCAAGCAGATTGCCGAACAAAACCGAAAGAAGGGTGATGACAAGGGTGTTTGCCACGCCCTGCACAAACAGCCGCCAGCGGCCTTCCCGCACGAAGGTCTTTTCAAAGCTTTCCATGATCCGGTCAAGGAGGCCCTTCCCGTCGGAAGCCGCTTCGGCCTTCAGGTCTTCGTCAGACTTGAGTACGGCCATCTGATATCCGCCGCTGTAGTAGGGATCGGAGAAGTTGACGCTCTCCTTCCGCTCGTCGGTAACGGCAATGCCGGAGAGGGCGAAATCGAACTTCCCGCTCTGCACGGCCGCCAGCATTCCGTCAAAGCTCATCGAGCTGATGTCCAGCCCGTAGCCGTATTCCTCACAGAACAGCGCGCACATCTCGACCTCTACGCCGACCAGTTCCCCCTCGCGGTAATAGTTCATCGGCGGGTAGGTCCCCTCTGTCGTCACCCGGAGCACCCCGTTCGGCGCCGGCAGCGAGCGATAGTCGGGAAGGTTGCGCTCGTCCTCGGGCGTTTCGATCCACTTGCTCAGCAGCGCGTCCATCCGGCCGCTCTCCTTCATACCGGCTATCCATTCGTTCAGTTCTCTGCGCAGCTGATCTCCCTTTCCGGTTTTCGGCAGAACGACGCCGCAGTCGTAGCTGCTCATCCTGTCGTCCAGGATGAACAGTGCCGGGTTCTCGGCCGCCATCATTCTCAAAACCAGTCCGTCACCCGGAAAGGCATCGATCTTGTTTGCCTCCAGAGCGGCCGCCATATCCGGAAAGGTCGTAAAATAGCTGATCTGGGCATTCGGCAGACTCTCAAGCGTGATGGCCGCCGCAGTCGTGCCGGTCTGTACGCCGATCCGTTTCCCGTCCAGTTCGCTGACTGAGCCATAGACTCCATTGGCCGGTGCCGGTTTCTCTTCCGCCCCCCGCACCATGATCCCGATCTCGGATTCATACAGGATGTCCGAGTACGCAATTTCCTCCGCGCGTTCAGGCGTAACCTGGAGATTTGCCATCACACAGTCCACATCGCCCACTGTGCAGGCAGAGATGATGGCACCGTAATCATAAACCTCCAGCTTCAGGCCCGTCCCCAGCCAGGCAGCAAAGCGCCTTGCCAGTTCGATGTCATAGCCGCTCAGCTCATTGCCCCGAAAGAAGCTGTAGGGCGGCACCACACCGCTGGTCCCAACCTTCAGGATGATGTCGCTGTCCTCGGAGACCGGGATGTCGGGCATCTCCGCATTCTCATTCTCTCCGGCACACCAGCGCTCCCACATGCTGTCCAGTGTTCCGTCCGCCTTCAGTTCGGCAATAAATTCGTTTGTTTTCTTCATCAGATCGGGGATCGCCGCATTGGGGGAAACACCCACCGCGATTTTCAGTGTCTCGCCCAAAGATCCCGGGAGCAGATGTACCCCCTGCATACCGCCCCGAACGGCAGTCTCCATCTGCAGACGATCATAGGCAAAGGCATCGATCTTTCCCTGTGCGACAGCCTGATAGCCCAGATACTTTTCATTATAGTATGCCTTCTGCGCCAGGGGCAGTTCCCTGCTCACAGCGGTTTCGACAGCGCTTCCCTGGTCGACGCCGACAATCACCGTCGGGCTGTTCAGCTGAGACGCGTCCGTAATGCTTCCGCTTGCCCCGGCTGTCGGGAACAGGGACAGGCAGAGTATGCTGATGAGCAGAAGGCAGAGTCCTGTTCTTTTCAAACGATCACTTCCCGACGATTCGAATCCCCGGATCTGTATCCATATGATACAATTATCCATTCTCATTGTATCATAAGTCTTTTCTCCCGTCTATAAGAATCAGCAGGAATGCCTGCTTCTCAACGCGGTTGACAGGCGCATGAACTCTGTGGTACAGTTCTGTCAAAGCAGGTGATGTCCATGTATTCATCCGGAAAAAGCAATCGTCCCGCGCTGTATTACTTTGTCTATATTCTCTCGCTTTTGATTTTCGGTACGAACGGTATTCTCGTCTCGCACATATCGATCGAGAGCAGCCAGATCGTCCTGATGCGCACATTGCTCGGCGGGCTGATGCTGAGTCTGCTTGTGCTTGTCCGAGGCGGTTTTGACCGGGCCTCCGTAAAAGCGGAGCTCCGGGCCCTTCTCGGCGGCGGCGTTGCCCTCGGGCTGAACTGGGTCGCGCTGTTTACGGCCTACCGTCTTCTGAATGTCAGCCTGGCAACGCTGATCTATTATGCCGGTCCGATGCTGGTCCTGCTGTTCTCGCCCCTGCTCTTCGGTGAGAGAATCCGCGTCATCACGATCGCGGCCGTCGTCATCGTTGCGGTGGGCCTGGTCTGCATCAGCGGGAGCATTGCCTCGTCGGGGCTGAGCCTTGCAGGCCTCTTTGCGGCCGCAGTTGCGGCGCTGTTCTATGCTGCGCTCATTGTCTTCAACAAGCGCATCACCCGGACGAGCGGTCTGCAGACCGCCGCCATTGAGCTGGATATCGCCTTTGTCGTGGTCCTGATCTATACGCTGCTCACCGTCGGTCTTCCTCATCCTACGCCTGCGGACATTCCCTGGCTGCTCACACTCGGTCTTGTCAACACGGGCTTGGCGTATCTGCTGTACTTCACGGGGCTGCAGAAGCTTCCGGCCCAGTCGGTGGCGCTGATCAGCTATGTGGACCCGGTGTCCGCTCTGGTTTTCTCGGCCCTGATCCTGCATGAAAGCCTGACTCCGACCCAACTTCTCGGTGCCGTCCTCATCATCGGAGGCGCTATCCTCGGCGAGCTCAGAAAGGCATAAAAAAGCTCTCCTCACGGAGAGCTTTTTTATGCCCGGGAATCACTCCAGGTTCAGGCCGCGTTTGAGGCTCAGCACGGTTGCAAAGTACAGGACTGCCGACTGAATGAGCTTCATGCCGATGAAAATCCAGGCCAGCATCATGAAATCGTGAATCCCGTTCTGCGAATCCAATACCGGATGGAGGCGGTCAATCGCCTCAAACCCGGCAATGCTGATGCCCGTCTGCATCATGCTGAAGGCAAAGCTGATCACGACAAAAAAGACGATGCTCAGCAGAATCTTCTCCTTGGAGAACATATGCCCCAGCGACATGGCGGCATAGAAGTGCAGGCAGAGGGCGAGAATGCTGAGAAGGATTACCAGGATCCCCTGCATTGTCAGGCCAATCAGCCCGTTATACACGCCGAGTTCCTTCAGGGCATCGCGGATTTCCGACCAGCTGGGCATTTCGCGGAACACCTCGGCCAGACTGGTATGCGAGATATTCAGGGCTGTGGCGCTGCAGACCAGTGCAATCAGCAGACCTGTCACCAGGAACCACACCAGCGATACGATCAGTTTGGCCCAGACGAGTTCATGGACGCTGACCGGCAGCGTGAACATCAGATAGCCCTCGTCTTTGAGCAGGTTGCGGTAAAAGCGGTTGATCATGATGACCATCGCCATCACCGCCGCCGCGACGATCGCCGCACCGTAGGCAAACACGATAAAAGCCAGAAGCATCCGAAGTGCCGGAACATTTGACATGTTTCCGCTCAGGCCGCGGATTGACAGGTTGGCCAGCAGCGCCAGCACCAGCACTGCCCCCGACACGGGCAGCATGATCCGTGCCGTGGCACGGAACTCCTGCTTGATAAGCTTTCCTAGCATCGAAACACCTCCCGGAAATACTGGTCCACGCTCATGCCGTGTTCTTCGCGGATGCTGTCCACGGAGGCCTGCAGCATGATTTTGCCCTGGTTGATGAAAACCACATCGTCGAGCACCTGTTCCACATCGGCAATCAAGTGTGTAGAGATGACCACCGCCGCCTCGGGGTTGTAGTTGCGGATGATCGTCTCGAGGATATAATCGCGCGTTGCGGGATCCACACCGCCGATCGGCTCATCCAGCAGGTAGAGCTTTGCTTTCCGGCTCATGACCAGGATCAGCTGGGCCTTTTCCCGTGTTCCTTTGGACATTTCCTTGATGCGCATCTCCTCATCGATGTTCAGGCGAAGCAGCATTTCGATGGCCCTGTCGCGGTCAAAGTCGTCATAAAAATCCTCAAACAGATCCAACAGCTGGCTTACCTTCATCCACTCGGCCAGATACGGCCGATCCGGCAGATAGCTCACGATCCTTTTGGTTTCCTTTCCGGGTGCCAGCCCGTCGATCAGGATCTCGCCCCCGGTCGGGGTGAGCAGTCCGTTTGCCAGCTTCAGCAGCGTTGTCTTTCCGCTGCCGTTCGGCCCGAGCAGGCCGATCACGCGCCCCGCCTCCAGCGTCAGGCTGACCTCGTCGAGCGCCTGCACAGAGCCGAAATGCTTGGACAGTTCACGGCATTCAAGTATCGGCATGTTTTCCCTCCTCCTCTTTTAGCAGCGCGAGAATCGCCTCGCGCGGATAGCCCAGCTTTCTCATGGTTTCGAAAAAAACGCGGATCTGTTCCTCCGCATACTTTGTTTTGGCCTGTTCAATGACGGTCGGGTCTTCGGTCACAAAACGGCCTGTCGTTCTCTGGGAACAGACCATGCCCTCCCTTTCAAGGTCCTGCAGAGCTCGCTGCATGGTATTGGGATTGACCCCTGCCTCGGCAGCCATGTCACGTACGGACATCAGCCGCTGGCCGGGCGAATACGTGCCAGAGATGATTGCCAGACGGATCTGCTGAACAAGTTGGGAATAGATCGGCTGATCACTGCGAAAGCTCCAGTCCATTCTCTACCTCCTTTGTATTATTGTCTTAAGCGCTTAATACAATAATACAAGCTTTTCTTTTTGTCAAGTGTTTTTTTGTGTGACAGTTTTGTGACAGATACTGTGCTACAATGAGCCCGCGAAAGAAAAAACAGGAAATAATAAAAAAATTTTTTAAAGGAGAAAAGAACAATGGCTATTAACGAAAAAGAACTCAACGAAGTTTCCGGCGGCTACGGCAATTGGCAGCAGTATGCGAAAGGTTCCTATGTGAACTACGGCCAGTACATCGTCTACACGGTCGTCGGCGGCGACGTCCTCTCCGGCATCGCGATCCGTTTCGGTGTCACTGTGCAGCAGATCTGCCAGTGGAACAACATCAAGAACCCCGACCTCATCTACATCAACCAGAAGCTGACCATCTACCCCACCATCCTGCGCTGAGCGACAGACAGCATCAATCCCCCGCCTCTCGGCGGGGGATTTTTGTCGTTATGCTCCCAGTCAGTCTCTGCCGTGCGCGCCAAGAGATGCCGACTGCCCCTAGCCAAAGTACTGCGGGCGCTTATAAAAGAGTGGGTTAGCTTCATACACCTGCAGTACATCCTGCAGCCGTTTATATATGCTGAACCCCCGCCGGGAGGCGGGGGTAAGCATTATAATTCGATTTCCATAAAGATGGTCCCGGGAACCAGGCAGTCATAGTAGGGGTCGATCTCGCGGAAACCGAGTCTCCGGTAGAGCTTCAGCGCGCTCTTCAGGCCCGGCAGCGTATCAAGCCGCAGATAGCGGTATCCGGCCTTCCGCGCATCGTCCATGATGCGTCTGGTCAGCGTCTCGCCCAGATTTCGTCCCCGAAAAGCCGGGCGTACATAAAGGCGCTTGAGTTCGGCATGGCTGTCGTCCGACGGCTTCATCCCGACGCAGCCCGCCAGTTCGCCGTCCACAAACACCAGATAGATCTGCCCCTTCGGAGGGGCGTATTTTTCTTCCAGGTGCAGGATCTCTTCATCATAGTTCTGCTGAGCCAGCGATCTGGCAAATACCGGGTCGGTCTCCAGCAGCATCGCGGCGTATTCTTCGTAGAGCGGGATCAGTTCATTTCTCCGGTCAAAGGCAGGGATCAGGGATACGGAGCTCATCGGTCACCTTCGGCTGTGCTTTCCCGCCGAATGCAGCATTTCGTCCTTCAGCGCCATCAGCCTGTCCGAAAGGTCAACATAATACTGATGCGGGTTTTCAAAACGCAGGACCTCGGGCCAGAGGGTTTCAATCTGCTTTGCGCAGTAGGCCTTGATCTCGTTGAGTGTCGGGAGCTGATATACCAGCTTGCCGCCCCGGAACACGGGGACCTGAAGCTCGACGGCGCGGTAGTTTTCCATGGTCTTGCGCTTCCAGCGGGCCATCGGATCGCAGATCGTCAGGGGCTGATCGTCCGCTACCGTCTCCTCCCGCAGGCAGATATAGTCGGCCTCGGCCTTGCCGGTCTCCCGGTCGTAAAAGCGGTAGAGCTTCTTGAAATCCGGGTTCGTAATCTTTTCGATATTCTCCGAGATTTTGATTTTCGGAATGCGTTTCCCGTCGCCGTCCTCCACAGCGCAGAGCTTGTAAACACCGCCGAAGACCGGCTCGCTCTTCGAAGTGATCAGTCGCTCGCCCACGCCGAAGGAGTCGATCCTGGCCCCCTGCCGGATCAGGTCGCGGATAAGGTGTTCATCCAGCGAGTTGGACACCGTGATCCGGCACTCGGTCCATCCCGCGTCATCCAGCATTTTCCTCGCCTTCTTGGTCAGATAGGCCATGTCGCCCGAGTCGAAGCGAATGCCGCATTTTTTGATGCCCAGGGGCTTGAGAATCTCGTCAAAGGCACGAATAGCGTTGGGCACACCGGACCGAAGGCTGTCGTAGGTATCGACCAGCAGCACGGCATTCTCCGGATAGGTGCGGCAATAGTGCACAAAAGCCTCATACTCGCTGTCGAACATCTGGACCCAGGAATGGGCCATGGTGCCCGCCGCCGGCACACCGTAGATCTGATCCGAAACCGTGCAGGCCGTTCCGGCACAGCCGCCGATAAAGGCAGCGCGTGCCCCGGTGACCGCCCCGGCAATGCCCTGGGCGCGCCGCGAACCGAACTCGAGAACGGTGCGGCCCTCTGCCGCCCGGCAGATGCGGCTGGCCTTGGTCGCGATCAGGCTCTGGTGGTTGAACTCCAGCAGCATGTAGGTTTCCAGAAGCTGCGCCTCGATAGCAGGTGCACGCACGGTGATGACAGGCTCACCCGGGAAAATCGGCGTCCCCTCGGGCACGGCCCAGATGTCCCCGCTGAAACGGAAATTCTCCAGATAGCTCAGAAAGCGCTCATCAAAGATGCCTCGTGAGCGGAGATACGCAATATCCTCCGGGTCGAAATGCAGGTTCTGAATGTAGCTGACAATCTGCTCGAGTCCTGCGGCAATGGCAAAGCCGCCGGCGTCCGGGACCCGGCGGAAAAAGACGTCAAAATAACTGATTCTGTCCTTTCTGTCGCTCAGGAAGTAGCCGTTTCCCATGGTCAGCTCATAAAAGTCGCAGAGCATGGTCAGGTTGATTCCGTTCGCAGTCTTCATGGCGTAAAAACCTCCACCCTTCTTGTATCGTCAATTGTCCTCAATCGTCAGGACCGCTGCAAACCCGGTCATTTCAAGGACCGTCCGTATGACATCCTTCGCATGAATGACACGGATTTTCCCGTCCTCCCCGACTACGCGGTGCGCGATCATCAGAACGCGCAGTCCGGCAGAGGAGATATACAGCAGCCTGGAAAAGTCCAGCGTCAGGTCGCTGACCTCGTCAAGCGTCTCTACGACAGCACGCAGCTTCGGCGCAGATTCGGCATCCAGCCTGCCCTCCACCGTGAGTATGCACTCTGAGCCGTTGAGCGTTTTTGTGATTGTCATGCGCTTTCATCCCCTTTTTTCCAGCTTTGCTCTATTATAGTATCTCCGCGCTCCGATAGCAAGCGTTATTTCCCTGCCCTGTTCGCCCGTGCTGAGCTTGCTGCCATTGCGCGGGCATGGAAGCGTGTCCTCGCACGGAGCTTTCCACGCCGCACTTTGAAGAAAGGGAACAATCGGCCCGGCCTCTGTGAACAGGAAGATTTTGGGGAATTTACCGGATTGCTCTATTGACTCTTCACAAATGTTGGAGTAAACTAATCATGTAACTTGTAAGATTTGTTTAAAAAAATTGTAGCAGTTGAAGGAGAAGGAAATTTGGCCACTATCAGAGTACCCGGCCGCACCGAGCTTGCCGGTAATCATACTGACCATCAGAACGGCCGTACACTTGCTTCAGCGATCCATCTGAACATTCAGGCGGAGTATGCGGAAAACGCCGATGAAACCATCCGCATTCACAGCAGAAATGTTGATCCCATTGTTATCCGCACGAATCAGCTTTCCGTCCGCCCTGCGGAATTCGGAAAGCCGGTTTCGTTGGTGCGGGGCGTCGTGTCGGCCTTTCATGAGCTTGGCCTGAAGGTAGGCGGTTTTGACGCCACGGTCAGTTCGACGATCCCGATCGGCGCCGGGCTGAGCAGTTCAGCCGCCTTTTCGGTTCTCATTGCCCGCATTCTCAACAGGCTGTATAACGAGGATAAGATTGAGGATATCGTCCTCGCACGTGCCGCACATACGGCTGAGAACGTTCACTTCGGCAAACCCTGCGGGATTACGAGCCAACTGGTCTGTGTTTACGGGCACACGCTGTATCTGGATCTGAAGGAAAACACCGTTGAGCGGATCCACGCCGATTTTTCCGAGATGGGTCTGACCATGTGCCTGACAGACACCGGCGGCAGCCATGACGGTCTGAACACCTCCTACGCCCGGATTCCCGCGGATATGACCTATATTGCAAACCTTTTCGACTGCGGCGTGCTGGCGGATGTCGACCCTGCAGAGTTTCGCAGCAGAGGCTGGGATCTTTCGAACCGCCCGGTTCGCCGTGCCATGCACTTTTTCGATGAGAACGAGCGCGTACCTCTGATGCGGGATGCGCTGAAAAACCGCAACGGTGAGGAATACATGCGCCTGATGAACGAATCCGGGCGCTCATCCGAAAACCTGCTGAATAACATCGTCACAAGCTCCACCGATGACACGCGGCTTCTGGAGGGGCTCAACCGCAGCGCCGAGCTTTTGAGCGGGAAAGGTGCCTGGCGTGTGCACGGGGGCGGCTTTGCCGGCTGTGTGCAGGCGCTGATGCCCTCTGACTATTTCCCCTTCTATCGCGCGGAGATGGAAAAAACCTTCGGTGCGGGCAGCTGTTTTGCCATCCAGCTGGTGTAAAGCATGGTCAGCATGAATTACTGCATGCAGTGCGGCGGCAGGCTGGAGCTGCGCAGGCATCATTCTGAGGGCATCATCCCCTGGTGCGAGGGCTGCGGCAGCTGGCGCTTTCCTGTGTTCAACACGGCGGTCAGCATGATCATCACGAATCAGGCTGCAGACCGGGTCCTGATGATTCTGCAGTACGGGAAGCCGACCTATGTCCTTGTGGCAGGCTATGTCAGCAAAGGCGAGGACGCCGAAGCAGCCGCCGTCCGGGAGGTCAGCGAGGAACTCGGCATGACGGTGACATCGATCCGCTATAACCGCAGCCGCTATTTCCCGCCGAGCAACACTTTGATGCTGAACTATACCGTGACCGTTGCGGAGGAAGACGCCCACCCGAACGAAGAGGTCGACGCCTGGCGATGGTTCAGCCTGGAGGAGGCCGAAAAGAATGTCCGGCCGAAAAGTCTGGCCGCCGCATTCCTCTGCGGCTGGCTTTCCGGCGGCAAAGACTATTCTTTCCCTGTCTATGAATGAGAAAACACCGGTTAACCCGGTGTTTTCTCATCTCATTGGCGCTTTAGCTTGACAAAACCCCTGGTTCTACCAGGGGTAGATAAAAAAGCCTTGGCAAATAAAACCCCCAAGTATAGAGTGATGTTGGTTTGCC
>ONGJ01000093.1 GCA_900317375.1 uncultured Eubacteriales bacterium | reverse complement strand
GCCGCGCTCGGCATCTATGCCGAACCGGTGTGCAATCTGACGGCCAGAGCGCTTTCTTCCTTCTATAATTTCAATATGAATCGTCTGGTTTTTCGCAGCAGAGGAAGCTACGGGAAGGAAGTGCTGAAATACTACTGCCTGTGTATCCCGCAGGCATTGGTCTCGACAGCTTTGATTACGTTCTTCGTTAATCTGCTGCAGGTGGAAAACACCCGCGGGGCGACCGCGGTCAAACTGCTGGTCGATGCCGCCCTTTTTGTGATCAGCTTTTTCATTCAGAAGTACTGGGTGTTTCGGAACAAAAAACCGGCTTCCGACGACGGGCCGGAAAAAAGGAAAGGAACAAAACCATGACCTACGAAATTGACATTGCCGGCTTAAAACGGAATCTTCCCCTGTGCAAGGTCAGCGATGACCTGTATATCGGTGCCTTCGTGATGTTCGGCGATGTGGAGATGACGGTACACTGCGCCGCGGAACTCCTGAAGCGGGCGCCGGAGTATGATTATATCATTGCCCCGGAAGCCAAGAGCATTCCGCTGCTCTATGAAATGGCAAGACAGAGCGGTGCGGATAAATACTTCCTCGCAAGGAAGGGCCCGAAGGCCTACATGAGCGGCGTTTTTGAGGTCAATGTCAAGTCGATAACCACCATGGGGGTCCAAAAGCTGGTCATCGATTCGGCGGATGCCGAGCTCATTAAAGGCAAACGGATGCTGATCATAGATGACGTCATTTCTACCGGCGAGTCTCTCCGCGCCATGGAAGAGCTGGTCCGTCAGGCGGGCGGCATCATCGCCGGCAAGATGGCGGTGCTGGCGGAAGGTGCAGCTGCTGAGCGCGATGACATCATCGTTCTGGCGAACCTCCCTCTCTTTAACCCCGACGGAACCGTCAAGGCATAAAAAAAGCTCCTTCCGGAGCTTTTTTTATGCTTCTTCATCCCGCCGATTCAGAAAAAAACGCTGAAGAAGCGCTCGGCTTTCTTCTGCGCAGACGCCTGCATAGACGCTCGGCCGGTGATGAAAGTTCTCCGAGAACAGATCCAGGACGCTGCCGCAGGCGCCCGTGTTTTCTTCCCGGGCACCGAAAACCACCCGCGGTATCCGCGCGTTGATGATGGCGCCGGCGCACATGGGACAGGGCTCCAGCGTGACATACAGGACGCAGTCATCCAGACGCCAGCTCCCCCTTGCCCGGCAGGCGTCGCGGATGGCCTCGATTTCGGCATGGGCTGTGGCATCCCGCCCTTCTTCCCGGCGGTTCCGGCCGCAGCCGATGATATTTCCGTCTCTGTCGGCGATGACGCAGCCGACGGGGACATCCCCGTTTTCTCCCGCTTCTCTGGCAAGTGCGAGCGCCAGATGCATGTTCTGTTCGTGATCCATGGACAAATCTCCAAAAAGCATCCACCCGCTGCGGCGGGTGGATGCTCAGCTTTTCAGGGGATCAGGCGAGGGCGGCGGTGATGATGGACATCTGATAGACCTCTTCTGCATCACAACCGCGCGACAGGTCGTTGATCGGGGCATTCAGGCCCTGCAGAATCGGGCCGTACGCCGCAAAGCCGCCGAGACGCTGGGCAATTTTGTACCCGATGTTGCCAGACTGGATTTCGGGGAAAATAAAGGTGTTGGCATAGCCGGCCACCGGGCTTCCCGGGAACTTCAGCTGACCGACAACGGGCGAAACGGCCGCGTCAAACTGCATTTCACCGTCAATGGCGACGTCAGGCGCCTTCTCCTTGGCAATGGCGGTTGCCTCACGGACGAGGTCCACGCCGGCGCCCTTCCCCGAGCCTTTGGTGGAGTAGGACAGCATCGCAACCTTCGGCTCCATCCCGAAGACCTTCGCGGTCCTTGCGGTCTCCACGGCGACCTCGGCAAGCTGGGCCGCGGCAGAGAGAACGACATTCCCCTCCTTGTCCAGCTTGTCCTGATAGTCGATGTTGATGGCGCAGTCGCCCATCGCGAGCATCTCTTCCCCGCGGACCATGATAAAGCACGAGCTCACGAGGTTGGCTCCCTTTTTGGTCTTGACCAGCTGCAGTGCCGGGCGGACCGTGTCGGCCGTGGAATAGGTGGCACCGCCGAGCAGGGCGTCGGCTGCGCCCATCTTGACCAGCATGGTGCCGAAATAATTGCCCTTGCTCAAGGCTGCGCGGCACTCGTCCGCTGTCATCTTGCCCTTGCGCAGCTCGACCATTTTCTCCACCATCTCATCCATGCCCGGATAGGTGGCCGGGTCCAGAATGGCAAGGCCTTCGATATCGAAGCCGCCCTTTTTGGCGGCCGCTTTGACCTCCCCCACATTCCCGACCAGAACCGGGGTGAGGAAGCCGTCCTTCTTCAGGCGGGCGGCAGCGGAAAGAATGCGGGCGTCAGCACCCTCGGTATAGACGATCTTGCGGGGGTTGGCTTTCAGAATTTCAATAAGGTTTTCAAACATACTGAACTCCTCCGAAATGATAAGATTTGACATCCCTAATCTAACACGCTTCTAATGGTTTTTCAAGAGCAAACAAAAAGCCTGCGCGAGAATTTATTCTTGTATTTACAAGGGACCCGTATTTGGGGTATAATATTCTATCATGCTGTCGCAGTCTTTGCACAGAGACCGCCTGAACCATGAAAAGCCGCGGGAAGCGCGTTTCAGACCGCCTTTGCCGAACGATACGCAGGAGATGCCATGACGGATCAGAGTAAAATCAGAAACTTCTCGATCATTGCCCATATTGACCATGGGAAGTCCACCCTTTCAGACCGCCTGATCGAAAAATGCGGCGCCGTGGAGGCGCGTGTAATGGAAGATCAGATTCTCGATAATATGGAGCTCGAGAAAGAACGCGGCATCACGATCAAGGCCCGCGCAGTCGGGCTGCAGTATCGGGCGCAGGATGGAGAGAATTATACCCTCAACCTGATCGATACGCCGGGGCATGTGGATTTCAATTACGAGGTCAGCCGCTCTCTCGCCGCCTGTGAAGGCGCGCTTCTGATCGTCGATGCCTCCCAGGGCGTCGAGGCGCAGACGCTGTCCAACACCTATCTCGCGCTGGACAACAATCTTGAGATTCTCCCCGTGATCAACAAGATTGACCTGCCGGCGGCTGATCCGAAGCGGGTGAAGAACGAAATTGAAGAGATTATCGGCATCCCTGCCCAGGACGCGCCCGAGATCAGCGCCAAGGCCGGTATCAACATCGATTCCGTTCTCGAGTCGGTGGTTCATGGCATCCCTGCCCCTGCGGGCGACCCGGATGCTCCCCTGAAGGCTTTGATTTTTGACAGCCAGTATGACAACTATCGCGGGGTGATCGTGTTCCTGCGTGTCTTCGACGGCAGGGTTACCAAAGACACGGAAGTGCTTCTGATGTCGACAGGCGCGCGGTACAAGGTCCTGGAGACCGGTTATCTGCGTCCCACAGCGCTGGAGCCCTGCGAGGCCCTCTGCGCCGGCGACGTCGGCTATTTCACCGCCAGCATCAAGAACGTTGCGGACACCCGCGTCGGCGACACCGTGACCGAGGCGGCGCGTCCGGCACAGGGGGCCCTCCCCGGGTACCGGCCCGCCCGCCCGATGGTCTACTGTGGCATTTATACCGAGGACGGTTCGAAATACCCCGATCTCCGGGACGCCCTGGAAAAGCTCAAGCTGAACGATGCTTCCCTCTCCTACGAGCCCGAGAGCTCCGTGGCGCTGGGCTTTGGTTTTCGCTGCGGCTTTCTGGGCATGCTCCATATGGAGGTCATTCAGGAGCGGCTCGAGCGCGAGTTCAACCTCGAGCTGGTCACGACTCTGCCCTCGGTCATCTACCGTGTCGAAAAAACCGACGGCACAACCGTCATGGTGGATAACCCCCATAACTATCCGGATCCGGCCGTGATCGCAGAGGCCTATGAACCATATGTTAAGGTTTCGATTATTACCCCGAACGACTATGTTGGCAACATCATGCCCCTCTGTCAGGACCGCCGCGGCGTGTATAAGAACATGCAGTATTTGGATACCCGCCTAGTCGAGCTGCATTACGAGATGCCCCTGAACGAGATTATCTACGATTTTTTTGACACCTTGAAAGCCAGGACCAAGGGCTATGCCTCGCTGGATTATGAGTTTTCTTCCTACCAGCCGAGCGATCTGGTCAAGGTTGACCTGCTCCTGAACGGCGATCAGGTCGATGCGCTCAGCTTCATCGCCCATCGCGACAAGGCCTATCCCCGCGCGAGGAAGCTGGCCGAAAAGCTGAAGGAAAACATCCCCCGCCAGCTCTTCGAGGTGCCGATCCAGGCGGCCATCGGCGGCAAGATCATTGCCCGCGAAACGGTCAAGGCCCTGCGCAAGGATGTGCTTGCCAAGTGCTACGGCGGCGATATCACGCGCAAGAAAAAGCTGCTGGAAAAGCAGAAGGAAGGCAAGAAAAAAATGCGTCAGCTGGGCACGGTCCAGATCCCCACAGAGGCGTTTCTGGCGGTGCTGAAGCTGGATGAATAGGGAGGAAGAGGACTTGAGCGGAAGAATACGCCTGTTCTGGGTGGTCTTTACTGCGCTGTTTGCGGCGCTGGCGGTGCTTGCCTGCGTCTATTCCAGCCTGTTCGGAAGCATTTGGAACCGGCCGGAGGGTGACCCGGCTGAGACCGTCACCTGGTTTTTTGACAGTATCCGGATCGGCAATTACCCTTCGGCTTATTCCTGCCTGAGTGACTATGTGACGCTCGGCCTTGAGCAGGAGCCGGAGACGCCCGAGGCGAGGAAGATCTATGATGTGCTGAAAAAGACCTATACCTGGTCCCTGAACGGGAGCTGCCGCGTAAGCGGACTGGAGGCGGTCCAGCCTGTCAGCTTCCGGGTCTTGAACATCCGCCGAACGGAGGACGCCGTCGCGGCGCGTGCAAGTGAAATCTTCGAGCAGGAGACGGCGGATAAACCGGTATCCGAGGTTTATGATGAAAACGGCGCGCCGCTGCAGACGGTTACGGACAGGGTCTATGCCATGGCTCTGGAGGAGGCGCTTGCGCATCCGGATGCGCTCTGCTCCGAAACCGAGCTCGAGATAAAACTGCAGTATGTTGACGGCGCATGGAAGATTGTGACCGACCGGCCGCTGATGGCTGCGCTTGTCGGCGGAGAAAGCTGAGGGGAGGGCGAGTATGAGCAGAGAATATGATCTGGAAGAGATTCTGGCCGAATATGCCGGGCAGGATTCGTCCGTACCCGTATCCGGTGCTGCACTTTCCGAGCCCGCGGCCGAGGATGCACCTTCTCCGGCAGCTGACGGCGCCGGCGAAGAGAGCATTGCCGATGCGGATGACTCCTCCGGCGCAGACCGCGTTTCCGAAGAAGAACTCCCTGAGGCCGCCGAGGCTCCGGAGAGACAGAAACCGCTGCCCGGGGATGCCGGCCTGACCCAGGTTTTCCGTGTCCCCGAGGTGAAAAGCTCCAGAGAGCCGTCACCCCCTGCCCCGGAGGAGCTGACGGCCGAAAACGGAGCCGAACCGGCTCCCGGGAAAAAACCAAAAAAGAAAAAGCGGAAGAAAAAGGAAAGCGTCGCTGCAAAGCTGGGCTTCGGCCTGCTGAGTTTGATTTTTGCAGCGGTTTCTCTCGTCGTCCTTTCCTGGTCCCTGCTGAACCTGCACCCGGATACGGCCGCACCCTCCTCCGAAGGTACGCGCCCCATGGGGACTGCGAACCTGGTCTCCCGGCTCGACGCCGGTCTCAACAACTCCAAGGCCAACGCCCTGAGCGACATCACCTATATCCCCAAACACTACAGCATTCCGGAAGGGGATACGGTTGCTCCGAAACCCCGGGAGGCGAATTTCGGCAGCGTCAGCCCGGACAATGCGGCTCAGCTCCTGCCCGTGATTGAGCAGGCGAGGAATTCCGGCCTGCTGGAGGGACAGGATATGATCTTCTCGCCGGACCTGAATTTCCGGCCGGATACGGATATTCAGTACTATTATGACGAGACGATTCTTACCATCCTCTGGAAAGAACTGATAAACGGCAACACGGTCAGCTGCTGCGAGGTCAAGATCGCGGATGCCAGCCAGTTCCGCCGCAAGTTCGTGGACGACACCTTCGGCTCTTCCAACAAGCTCTTTGCCACCTCACTGGCTGCCAGCGTCAACGCTGTCGTTGCGATGAATGCGGATTTCTACATGTTCCGGGACTTCGGCATCGTGGTCTATGACCGCGATCTGTATCGCTTCAGCGAGGCGAACTATACCGGCAGCTATAAGAAATACAACTGTACCGACACGATGTTTGTGACGGATCAGGGCGACCTCCTGTTCTGGCACCGGCTGGAGGAGGCGACGCCGGACGAGATGAAGGCCTGGATCGACGAAAACCACATTGTTTTCTCGATTGCCTTCGGCCCCGTGCTGGTGGAGAACGGCCAGCTGCAGGTCTGCGACTGGTACCCTGCCGGCGAAATTGACCGCGGCTATTCCCGTGCGGGAATTGGCCAGAAAGACCATCTGCACTATTTCTATATGTCCCTGAACCACTCTCCCGAGATGGAAGCCCGCTGGACCGTCAATCAGTTCGGCGAGCACATGTACGAGCGCGGTCTGCAGCAGGCCTACTGCCTGGACGGCGGCCAGACCAGTGAGATCGTCTGGCGCGGCGCCCCATTCAACTACATCGACTTCGGCGGCGAGCGGGAGGTCAGCGATATCATTTACTTTGCCACCGCCATTCCGGAAACGGAGGGAACGCCATGAACGAGATTGCGGTCTTTACCGGCAGTATCACAATCTACTGGAGCGCCATTGTCATCACCCTGGGCATGGCGGCGGGCTTCTGCCTGACGCTGGCCCTGTATCCGATGGACCACCGGCACAACACGGCGGTCTGGGTGTTCTTTCCGATCGCCGTGGTCCTCAGCGTCCTTCTCTCTCGGCTCATTCACTGGTACAGTCACATTGAACAGTACGAATCGCTGCTCCGGGCGCTGACGGACTACAGCTTCGGCGGCTACTGCGTCCAGGGGATTATTCTGGGCGTGCTGCTGGCGGCCCTGATCGTACGGCTTTTCCGCCTGACGCCCACTGCCGGCGAGCTGCTGGACGCTGTCGCTCCGGGCCTCTGCCTGACCCTGGCTCTGATCCGCCTGAGCTCGCTGTTCAATACCACCTGCCGGGGCAGAATCGTGATCACGGATGAGGCGTATCAGCGTTTGCCCTGGGCCGTCTCCTGGACGGATGCCGCCGGCAATGTTGAGTTTCGTCTTGCGACCTTCTTCCTCGAGTTCCTCGTGCTGCTTGTGGTCTGCATCATTCTCTGCGTGTTCTTCATCCGCTACCGCTCCGAGCCTCTCTGGGACGGCTGGCCCAACGAGGGCAATGTTGCCCGGATGTTTGCGGTTCTCGTCGGCATCGTTGAGATCATTGCCGATTCGACCCGTTATGACTCGGCCCTGATGCATTTTTTCCTGATCAAGCGTCTGAATCCCTATGCCTCCTTCATCTCGATTGCTCAGGTGTTTTCTGCCGTGCTGATTCTGCTGGTGTTCATTCATTACATGCGCATCTCAGTGAAGACCAACGGCTGGAGCTGGTATCATATTCTGGCCATTGTGCTTTATGTGGCAAGCCTGATCGGCGCCGGCTTCTTCGGCGAGTACCGGGTCCAGCGGACGGCCCAGTATGTGCGCTGCTATCTGTGGCAGGGCTCCTCTCTGCTCGTGATGGCACTGACGGTCATCGGCATCTACAGCACCTGCGTTGCCCGTGATTACGGCTATGAAGACGATGCCTGATTCGAAAGCAGACCCCGCTGCCCCTCCTGCCGTCCCCGCTGAAAGCGGGGAAGGCTTTTCCTCTTCCCGCGATACCGGCAGGACATCTGCGACCCTCCGTGCGGCCGCTCTGCTGGTCCTGCTGGTGCTGGTGCTCTTTGCAGCCGTCCGCTTTCATATGTGGCAGACCCCGCCCGAGATGAAGCAGCAGCTGGTTCTTGTCAACCCGTGGAACCCGGTTTCGGAGATAGCGTACACGCCAAAGCTGACGGAGATCGAAGGGGGCTTTCTGGCTGACAAGATGTGCGCGGAGGCGGCCGGACGCATGCTGGCTGACTGCCGGGCTGCGGGCTGCCGCCCGATGATCCTCTCGGCCTACCGCAGCGTGGATGACCAGCTGGTCCTCTACGACGAAGAGGTTCAGCGCCTCGTCGATCGCGGCTTTTCGCCGGAACTTGCCGAGGAGGAGGTCTCCAGGAAAATTGCCGCGCCCGGGCGCAGCGAGCACGAACTCGGCCTCGCCCTCGACTTGGTGGACGAGGATTTTACCGAGACCAGCGACCGGCAGGCCCAGACCGATACCTCGCGCTGGCTGAGCGAAAACGCCTGGCGCTACGGCTTTATTCAGCGCTACCCCGAGGGCTCGGAGGAAGAGACGGGCTATGCCTGGCATCCCTGGCATTACCGCTATGTCGGCGAGGGTGCCGCGGGGAACATGCACTCGCTTGGCATCACCCTCGAGGAATACATCCTGATGTTCTACAGCGAAGAGGCCTCCGTTGTCTACGATAAAACCTGAACAGCAGATAGATCAAAGACGAAAGGATAAAAGAAAAAATGAGTGAATGCAGTCATGATTGCTCGAGCTGCAGTGCCAACTGCTCCGAGCGGAAGCCGGAAAGCTTTCTGAAAGCCCTGAACCCCGCTTCCAGCGTGAA
>ONGJ01000026.1 GCA_900317375.1 uncultured Eubacteriales bacterium | reverse complement strand
TCCTGCAGATGGGTCCGGCCGCTCTTGACGATGCCGGCGTTCTCGCGCTCGAGCACGCACAGCGCCTCCTTCAGCTCTTCCACGGCCGGGATCAGCGCCTCCTCCAGTGCCAGCACCGCCGCGATGTGCAGCGCGGTGGGAAAGGTGTCGTTGGAGGACTGGCTCATGTTCACGTCGTCGTTCGGGTGGCAGAGGGCTTTCCCGGCGAGGGCGTTTGCCCGGTTGGCGATGACCTCGTTGACGTTCATGTTGGTCTGGGTGCCCGAGCCGGTCTGCCAGACCACCAGGGGGAAGTGCTCTTTCAGCGCGCCGGAGCGGACCTCCTCGGCGGCCCTGCCGATGACCGCGAACTTTTCCTCCGTCATCTTCCCGGGCAGCAGCGTCCGGTTGGCCCGGGCCGCAGCCAGCTTCAGGATGCCGAAGGCCGTGATGATCTCGTCCGGCATGTGCTCGTGCCCGACCCCAATGGGGAAGTTTTCCACGCTGCGCTGGGTCTGGGCGCCCCAGAGGCGGTCGGCAGGCACCGCCACCTCGCCCATCGCATCGTGCTCCAGTCGGCTTGTCATGTCCTCTCCCTCGCTTTCCTCGCATTTCTTTCCTATTTATATTTCAGATTCCTCCCGCCGTCAAGAGAAAACCGATTGCTCTTTACAAGCTCCCCGCTTCGGCATATAATTTTTCTATCACGGCGCTATGCCGCTTCGGAGGAGACATCATGACGCTTGACTGGAAACGTGACCTCAAACGCGTTCTCGCCATCCTTTTCGCAGCCCTGCTGCTGGCAGTCTCGATCAAGACCTTTGTCCGTGCCGCGGACCTGTTCCCCGGCGGCGTCACAGGCCTGACGGTGCTGATCCAGCGCTTGTGCGAAAAGTTTCTGGGCTTCATCCCCGACTACACGCCGATTAACCTGGCGCTCAACGCCTTTCCGGTGTATATCGGCTTCCGCTATGTCGGAAAGAAGTTCACGCTGCTGTCCCTGCTGCTGATCGTGGTCAGCGGCATTCTGACCGATATGCTGCCCTCGTATATCATTACCTACGATCCCCTGCTCATCTCCGTCTTCGGCGGCATTCTCAGCGGCGTCGCGGTCAGCATCTGCCTCTCGGTGGACGCCACCAGCGGCGGCACCGACTTCATCGCCATCTATCTCTCGCAGAAGCGGGGCGTCGAGACCTGGAACCTGGTCCTCGGCTTCAATGTCATCATCCTGGTCATCGCCGGCTTCTTCTTCGGCTGGGAGCGCGCCCTCTATTCCATCATCTATCAGTTTGTCTCGACCCAGACCCTGCACACGCTGTACCGCAGCTATCAGAAGCAGACCCTTTTCGTCGTCACGGACAAGGCTGAGGCGGTCTGCGAGGCGATTCACGATGCCTGCAACCACGGCGCCACCGTGTTCGATGCCGAGGGCTCCTACACCCACCGGCATCTCAAGATGGTCTATTCCATCATCTCGGGCGCCGATGTCAAGCCCACCCTGACGGCCATCCGCGAGGTCGACCCCGAGGCCTTTGTCAACTCCATCCGCACCTCTGAGATCCGCGGCCACTTCTACATGAAGCCGAAGGATTAAAGGCCGCCCGCTCACAATTGGGAGAGAGGTCCTGTCATTCCGACTTACGCTGAAAACAAAAAGCGCGGCGGAGAAAGCTTGGTGCGAGGGATGTCTTTCTCTTCCGCGCAATGGCAGTACCTTTCGTACGGGCTTGTCCTGCTGATTCGGACAAGCCCTCGTTTTTTATGAGACTTTCTCTCCGCCGATGTAGACCGCGGAGGGGACAAGGGCGTCGTCGCAGACGACGAAGTCGGCAAGCTTTCCGACTGCGATCGAGCCGATCTCGTCCTCCCGGCCGATCTCCCGCGCGGGGCGTAGCGTCGCGGCCTCCACGGCCTCCTCTGCCGGGATGCCGAACGAGACGGCGTTGCGCATGTCCGTATAAAGGTCGCTGGCAGCGCCCGCGATGGTGCCGTCTGAGAGCCGCGCCACCCCTCCGGAGAGGAAGACCTGCTGGCCGCCGAGCTCGTATTCGCCGTCCGGCATGCCGCAGCAGCGCAGCGAGTCCGAAACAAGGCAGATCCGCCCCGGGAACAGGCGGAAGGCCATGCGGACAGCGCTCGGGTGCACGTGCAGGCCGTCACAGATCAGCTCGGCCTTCACGTCTTCCTGTTCCGAGGCCGCCCCGATGACGCTGGGCCTGCGGTGGTGGATGGGCGGCATCGCGTTATACAGGTGCGTCAGATGCGTCGCCCCCGCCTGAAAGACGGCCTTTGCCTCTTCGTAGTCGGCATCGGTATGGGCGACCGAAACCGTGCAGAGCGCTTTCGCCTGTTCGGTGAATGCCGCCGCACCCTCGAGCTCCGGCGCCACGTCCACGATCCGCACCAGACCGCCGCAGATCTCATAAAGGGCCCGGAAGGCCTCAAAATCCGGAAGCTTCAGATAGGCGCCGTTCTGGGCGCCCTTTTTCTTCTCCGAAAAGAAGGGGCCCTCCATGTGAATGCCCATGACGCGGGCACAGTCCGCCGGCCGGTCTTCGGCGAGGCCCATGGCCGTCTGAAAGGCCGCGGCCAGTGTCTCGTAGGGCAGGGTCATGGTCGTCGGGGCAAAGCTGGTCACGCCGCATTTTGCCAGATGCGCGGCCATGCGGCGCAGGCCCTCCCCGTCCCCGTCCGAGATATCCGCCCCCGCGGCGCCGTGGGTGTGGATGTCGACCAGGCCCGGGATCACCCGGGCGCCCTGCAGATTGAGGGCCCCCGCAGGGGATTCTCCGGCGGGATAGATGTCGGCAAAGCGCCCGCCCTCCACGCGGAAGCCGCCGGGGACGAAGCCCTCTCCGGGCAGAAACAGCTTCGCATTCGTAAAAACAGCCATCTCAGACCTCCGGCAGGCTGGCCGCGGCGATGCTCTGGCCGACACGGCGGGCCTTCTCGTCCGGCAGCATGACGGTGACCGTCTCCGCAAGCGCCGGATATTCCTCCCGCAGGACCCGGTTGCACTCCGCGATCAGAAGGTCGCCCCCGATGCCTGAGGCCACGCGCCCCAGCACCAGCAGGACCTTCAGATCGTAAAAGCGCGCGTACAGGGGCAGGGTGTGCCCCAGATAGCTGCCGATGGTCACAAAGATTTGCCGTGCGCCCTCATGGCCCGCCTCCGCCAGCTTCTGGACCTCCTTCAGCTTCTCCGCCAGGCTCAGGCCCTCGTCCAGGGTGATGCCCGCCCGCGGGGCGAGGCGGATGACCGCGTCCTGCGAGAAGTACTTGCAGCCCACGCCGTAGTCCTGCGACCACTCGTCCTGCGGCGCGTCCGGCTGCAGGTCCACCGGGGCGAAGGCCAGTTCGTTGAACCAGCCGAGGATCTTTCCGTCCCCCGTCACATAGCCGGCGGCCTCGCTGGTGCCCATGGCAATGCCCATCACCGCGCCCGCGTTCAGGCTCATGGCCCCGGCCAGGGCGGTCACGTCGCCGTCGTTTGAGACAACGATGGGCACGTCGCCGATCTCCTTCGCCGCCCGGTCATACACGCTTTTGACCTCCTCGCGCCGCGCGCGGGGGACCTTGATGAACAGGGACGAGACCATCGGGCTGTTGCCCACAAAGGTACCCGCCGAGGACACGCCGATGGCGTCCACGCGGGGCATCTTCGACGCGGCGGTCTTGAAGGCCTCCACGATGCCGTTGTACTGGTAGCTCGGGTCCTCCGACTGCTTGGGGAACCAGACCACCTCTTCGGAGTAGACGCTGACGCCGTCGATGACCGCCGAGACCTTGCGGTCCGAGCCCCCGGCATCAAAGCCGATGCGGCAGCCCTTCAGATGGCCGCCGATGGACCGGGCCTCCTCGTTTTCCGCGGGGAAGTCCGCCTCCGTGCAGATGTGCAGCTCCAGCTCGCGCTCGAAGACGTCGAAGGCAAAGCCCGCGTCAAAATCCCGCTCCCCGCCGCGGCGGTAGATGTCCCGCAGCTTTTCCGCCGTCTCCTCGCAGCCGCAGATCGTCACCTTCCAGCCGCCGATGCTCCACAGCAGGAACTTGACCGTGCGCTCGAGATAGCGCAGGTTTGCCTCTGCGAACTCCTCCCCCCGCAGGAAGGACGAGTAGACCGAGACCTTGCCGTTGTCGCGCTCCAGCGCCACGCGGAAGGGCCGCTCGGCGCCCTCCAGAAAGGCCGTCGCCCAGACGCCGAAGGGCAGAAAGCCCTCATCCAGCGGCGGTTTGTTTTTGTAATCACAGGAAATGCCGAGATACTCCATGGAAAACCCCTCCCTGTTTGGTATAGGCACGATTTCTTCGTCCTTGAACTTTTCCAGAAAGCTGTGCGGTTCGCCGCCGGATTTATAACCGGGGAAGGTGTCCAGATGCACGGCGTGCACAGCATGAAAGAGGCTTTTGTCGATGTTGGGGTTCTGCCTGCGCAGCTCTCGGATCAGCAGCTTGACTTCCTTCCGCTTGCTCTCGCCGATCTCGTCCTCCGAGAGCGCGCTCTGTTCCGTCAGGCGGCAGGCGCACTGGATGAAGTGCAGGCCGTTATACGCCGCCCAGGCCAGGATGTCGTCCTCGAGGATGCCGTAGAGGGGACGGATCAGGGTCATGCCCGGGAAGTTCGTGCTGTGCAGCTTGGGCAGCATGCCCTGCAGCTGCGCCCCGTAGAACATGCTGACCAGGACGGTCTCCACCACGTCGCTCATGTGGTGGCCCAGGGCGATTTTGTTGCAGCCCAGCTCCTGCGCGCGGCTGTAGAGAAAGCCCCGCCGCATCCGGGCGCAGAGATAGCAGGGCGAGCCGCCGACCGCAGCCGTGACCTCGAAGATATCCGATGAAAAGACCGTGATCGGAATCTCCAGCAGCCTTGCGTTTTCCTCGATCCTCCGGCGGTTTTTTTCGCTGTAGCCCGGGTCCATCACGAGGTACACGAGGTCAAAGGGCACCTCGCTCTGTTTCTGCAGCATCCGCATCAGCACCGCCAGCAAAAAGGAGTCCTTTCCGCCCGACATGCACACGGCGATTCTGTCGCCGGCCTGGATCAGCTCGTACTGCTTCAGGGCGGTGATGAAGGGCCGCCAGAGGCGCTTGCTGAATTTTTTATTGATGCTCTGTTCGACCGTCTGGTATTTCCGCAGTTCTCTTGCCATATTCCGCTCCGTATCTTTTTCAGTCCAGGCTGTATTTTTCCTTGAACTTCCGGAAATAGCGCGAGAACTCCTCGTCCTTGCGGGCAATCAGGCTGTCGACATAGTCGTGGGTGTCAAAGGCGTCCTTTTCCAGCTCGATCATCGCCACCGCGATGTTGCTGCAGTGGTCGCTGATACGCTCGAAATTCGTGACCAGGTCGTTGAACACAAAGCCGTGCTGCAGCGTGCAGATGCCCTTCTGCAGGCGGTCGACATGGCGGTTCTTCATCTCGTCGCTCAGATCGTCGATCAGCTCCTCCAGCGGCTCGACCATGCGGGCGCTCTCCAGATCCCGATCCGTCAGCGCGCGGATGGCGAGGTCCAGCACCTCCCGGACCGCCCCCTCCATGACGTCCAGCTCGTGGACGGCGTCGGGGCTGAGCTCGATGGCCTTGTCGTGGATCTCCTTCGCGTTCTCCGAGATGTTCGTCGCATGGTCCGAAATCCGTTCAAGGTCCGTGATCGCGTGCAGGAACTGATACAGATCCTCGTTCTGCCGCTGGGTCAGCTCGACCGCGCTGACCTTGACAAGATAGCTGCCGATCCGGTCCTCATAGTGGTCGACGGTCTCCTCCAGCTCCTGAACCTCCCGGAAGCCCTCCTCGCTGTATTCATGCAGCAGGCTCAGTGCCCGGTCGAGGTTTCCCTGTACATAGGCCGCCATGGAAAAGACGACGATGCGGCTCTGTTCGATGGCGATGGCCGGATGGCTGAGAAAGCGCTCGTCCAGCAGGTCCCAGTCCCCCGGGGTGTCGTCCGTCCGCTTCTCGGGCTCGTCCGGGATGATCCTGCAGGCGAGCTTCCCCAGCAGGTCGATGGCCGGGGTCAGGACCGCCACGGTCACGATGCGGAAGACGGTGTTGAGCGCCGCCACGCGCACCGGCGTCATGGCCGCACCCATAAAGGAGACCGGGTGCAGGGCGTTGACGGTATAGAAAACAATGCTGCAGAACAGAGCCCCCAGGATGTCGATGATCAGATAGACCAGGGCCGTTCTCCTGGCGTTCAGCGAGGCGCCCTTCGTGCCCAGCAGGACCGGAATGGCCCCGCCGATGGCGATGCCGAGGATCATGGGAAAGGTCTCGGCAAAGGTGAGCCCGCCCGACATGCTCATGGCCTGCAGCAGGCCGACCGCCCCCGCCGAGGACTGGATCAGCGCGGTGAAGACAATGCCGGCCGGAAGCCCCAGCAGCGGGTTTGCAAAGCGGTCCAGCAGGGCCTGAAACTGCGCATTGTCCCCCAGGGGCATCACCGCCGCGCTCATGGCGTTCATGCCGAACAGCAGGACCGCCAGACCCAGCAGGATCGCGCCGATGTGGTTGCGCAGCGGCTTCTTGCTGAATTTGAAGAGCAGGATGCCCACGACCGCCAGCGCCCCCGTGAGGAAGGCCGACGAGAAAACCACCGGGACGCCTTCGCCCGGGGAAAGCGATGCGAGGCATGCGATCCAGCCGGTGATGCTGGTGCCGACAATGGAGCCCAGGATGATGCTGACCGCCTCGCTGAACTGCATCAGGCCGGAGTTGACAAAGCCGATGACCATGACGCTGGTCGCCGAGGACGACTGCATCAGCGCCGTGACGCCGATGCCGAGAAGGATGCCCTTGACCGGGTTTCCGGTCACCTGATATAGGATTTTCTGCAGTCTGTCGCCCGCGACCTTGCTGAGGCCGTCGCCCATCAGCGAAATGCCGTACAGGAAAAGCGCCAGACCGCTCAGCAGCCCGATCAGATTCGAGATGTTCATATACGCTCTGTTCCTCCGGAGGAGTATCGGCCCCATAAAAAGCCAGTTTACAGTATAGCACAGCCCCCGCGCCCTGACCATACCGGTAAAGTATACAAAAAACGCCCCGGATTCCGGAGCGTTTTCCTGTTGAATAGACGCGATGATGCCGCCGTGGGCGGCGGAGATCCGATCCGGCGGGCTCTACGCCACGTCCCAGGGGATCTCCTTCACGTCGCCGCCCCTGGCGGAGGCAAAGTAGATGATGTCGCTGATGTCCTTTTCCCAGCCGAACTGCACGGGGTTTATGAGCTCGCCGCCGAAGACCGTGGTCGCGGTCTGGCCGCCGTCCAGCGCATAGGCCTTGCGGCAGCCGCGCTTCAGCATGGCGTCCGCCTCCTGCCGCAGCGTCGCAAGGTTATAGTATTCCGTCCCCGGCTGGGCGCAGTTGATGTTCATGGTCAGATAGTGGTGCTTCTCCAGCAGGCCGAGGGCCGAGCGGGCATAGGTGTCCCTCACCTCGCCCCAGGGATAGTCCTCCGGCGTCACGTCCTGATACTCGTCGATCAGCACCGGGCCGAAAACCAGGGAGAAGAGCACATCGTTCTCCTCGACAAAGCGTTCCGCCTCCTCCTGCGCGGCAAACTGGTTCCGGTACGAGAACAGCATGTCCCCGTCGGCGGTGATGTAGCAGGTGTCGCAGGTCTTCGGGTCAAAGCGGTAGCACGCGCGCTGGTAAAAGCCGATACCGCAGGCCCGCCCGTGGTAATAGAAGTCCCCGCCGAAGGCCAGCACCGCCCGGGTGTCGGCGGCAAAGGCCGAGGTGGTCTCGAAGGCAAAGCTCCAGAGCTCGTCGGCGGATATCTTTCTTCTCAGCTGCGAGCCGTCCTGCACCAGAATCTCCGAGAAGGTGCCCACCGCCTGGGCCTCCACCTCCTGCCAGACGATGCAGAGGATGGTCTCGTCAAAGTACCAGCGCACCGGCGTGTCCGGATAGCGCTCGATGTCGGGGTTCCAGAGCAGCTTCCTGTCCCCGATCAGCTTTTTCACATCTTCCCGCTCCAGAAAGGCCGCAAGCTCCTGCGCGTCCGTGCTCACGTGATAGCCCTCCGGGTCCGGCTCCATGCCCTGCAGCGCGTTTTCCGGTATCGTATAGACGAGCGTCGGAGGCGGTGTGGGCGTCGGGGTCGGCGTCGGTGTAGGGGTAGGTGCAGGGGTGGGGGTCGGCTCCGGCTCTGCAGCCGGCACGGCCTCCGGCAGCGCTTCGTTCGCTTTCCGAAGCTCCGTGTTCTTATAGAGCAGAAATCCGGCGGCAAGGAGCAGGATAAGAAAAAGCGGCAGCAGAAACAGCGTCCGCTGCCGCTTTTTGCCCTTCCCGCTGCGCGTTTTCCCGCTCCTCCCGCCCATCGGGCGGGAGGAGGAAGCTTCTTCAGAATTCCGCATTGCCCGTGGTGCGCGGATGCAGCTCGACATCGCGGATGTTCGACACGCCCGTCAGGTACATGACCAGGCGCTCAAAGCCGAGGCCGTAGCCGGCGTGACGGCAGCTGCCGTAGCGGCGCAGGTCGAGGTACCACCAGTAATCCTCTTCCTTCAGGCCCAGCTCCTGCATTCTCTTCTGCAGCACCTCGAGGCGCTCTTCCCTCTGGCTGCCGCCGATGATCTCGCCGATGCCCGGCACCAGACAGTCGGCCGCCGCGACGGTTTTACCGTCGTCGTTGAGGCGCATGTAGAAGGCCTTGATCTCCTTCGGATAGTCGGTGACGAAGATCGGCTTTTTGAAGACCTCCTCGGTGAGATAGCGCTCGTGCTCGGTCTGCAGGTCGATGCCCCATTCCACGGGGTAGTCAAACTTCCTGCCGCTTTTTTTCAGGATGTCGACCGCCTCGGTATAGCTGACCCGTCCGAACTCGTGGGAAATCACGTTGCCGAGGCGGTCCAGCAGGCCCTTGTCCACGAAGGCGTTGAAAAAGGTCATCTCCTGCGGGCAGCGCTCGAGCACGGTGTTGATAACGTACTTGACCATGGCCTCGGCGGTGTCCATATAGTCATACAGGTCCGCAAAGGCCATCTCGGGCTCGATCATCCAGAACTCCGCCGCATGCCGCTGGGTGTAGGAGACCTCCGCGCGGAAGGTGGGCCCGAAGGTATAGACGTCACCGAAGGCCATGGCAAAGTTTTCGGCGTTCAGCTGGCCGGAAACCGTGAGGTTCGTGACCTTGCCGAAGAAGTCCTGGCTGTCGTCGACCGTGCCGTCCTCCTTCCGGGGCAGGTTGTTCAGGTCCAGCGTGGTGACGCGGAACATCTCGCCCGCGCCTTCGCAGTCCGAGCCGGTGATGATCGGGGTCTGGACATAGACAAAGCCGCGGTCACGGAAAAACTCGTGGATCGCCTGGGCGGCCACGCTGCGCACGCGAAAGACCGCCGAGAACAGGTTGGTGCGTGGGCGCAGATGCTGGATCGTCCGCAGAAACTCCACGCTGTGGCGCTTCTTCTGCAGGGGATAGTCCGGGGTCGAGACGCCCTCGACCGCGATCTCGGAGGCCTTCAGCTCAAAGGGCTGCTTGGCTTCGGGGGTCAGGACCAGCCGGCCCCTGACGATCAGGGCCGCGCCGACGTTCTGCCGGGCGATTTCGTCGTAGTTGGCAAGGCTCTCGCGGGCAAAGACGACCTGCAGCGACTTGAAGCAGCTGCCGTCGTTCAGCTCGATGAAGCCGAAGTTCTTCATATCGCGGACCGTGCGGACCCAGCCGCAGACGGTCAGTTCCTCTTCCGTAAAGGCGGGTGCATCCGCATAGATGGCAGAGATCTTTGTTCTTTTCATTCCGTCTCTTCTCCTTTAAAAAATCAGCCGGACCGGGGCGTGATAGTTGCAGAGCTCCAGCTCCCGGTGCTTCCCGCCATCCTCGCCGTCGCGCGTCCAGGCGACCGGCCGGTCAAAGATAAAGCGGGCGTGTCTCGTCTGTATGACCTTCAGGTACTTGCTGTCAAAGCTCCGGGTCAGCACCGCCGTGATCATCTCGCCGTAGGCGTCGATGGTCCCCGGGTCCTGCACCAGGACCAGCTCGCTCATGCCGTCGCCGAGGCTGACCATCTCGTCGCGCAGGCGCACGATGCCGGCCACCGAGGTCGAGTTGGACATGCTGCCGTAGACCAGCTCGCCCTCGAAGACGCCGTCGTCATACTCCACCCGCACCGGCAGCTTTTCGATTTTTCCGAGCTGCTGGGCACCCTGCAGCACGTAGGCCAGATGGCCCAGCGCGCGCTTCTGATCCTGCGGGGTGGCATAGCTGACCTCGGTAAAGGCGCCGAAGGCCGCAATATAGGCAAAATAGCGGTCCTTGCCGAAGCCGCCCACGTCAAAGGGGTGCGGCGTGCCCTCGACAATGCGCCGTGCCGCGCCGATGGTGTCGTTCTTCGGGAGGCCGATGGTGCTGGCCACGTCGTTGGTCGTCCCCATGGGGATATAGCCGATGGGCGGCGGGTTCGGGATCTTCATCAGACCCCCGATCACCTCGCTGAGAGTGCCGTCTCCGCCGATGCAGGCAACCGCGTCAAATTCGGCGGCATAGGCCCTCGCAAATTCCGTCGCGTCCTCCGGGCCGCCGGTAAAGAACAGCTCGGTCCGAAAGCCGCCGTCGGCCAGGGTTTTCATTGCCTCGCCGAAATAATAGCGGTAGCCGCCGCGGCCGGCGGAGGGATTGACGATCAGCATCAGCTTTTTCATGCGTTTCCTTCCCCTTCAAAAAGCCCAAGGGACGCAGATACTGCGCCCCTTTGATAACCGGTAAGAATGTTTTTCAGCCCAGGTTGTTGAGCTTTCCGGCCATGGCCGACTTTTTGCGTGCAGCATTGTTCTTATGCAGCAGGCCTTTTCCGGCGGCACGGTCAACAGTCTTAACAGCAACTTTATAGGCATCGGCGGCTGCTTCCTTGTTCCCTTCGTTCACAGCGGCCTCGAACTTTTTCACAGTGCTCTTCAGAGCGGTCTTCTCAGCGCGGTTCTTCGCACGAAGTTCCTTAGACTTCAGGTCTCTCTTGGCAGAAGACTTGATATTTGCCATGCAGTTTGCCACCTCCTCCTCTAATGATATTCCCGCGGGTTCGCACTCGCGTTTAGTGATTATAACAAAGAAGAATGGGAAAAGCAAGCATTTTTTCTCCCTTTCGGGACACTTTTTTCCGCGCTTTTCCTTTGCCCTATTTCTTGTGGTCCTTTTCTCCCGGTTCAACAACATTTTGCGTTTCTTTGCTGTCCTCCGGCAGGTCGAGGAGGCGGACGGCCATCATGGTCAGGTCGTCAAACTGCTCTGTTTTGCCCACATACTTTGCCACGGCTTTCGTCATGGCATCCAGAAGCTGCTCGGCCGAGGCGTCGGGGTTTGCATTCAGCACCTCCAGAACCCTGTCCGTTCCGAACAGCTTTCCTTTTGCGTTGTTGGCCTCCGGCAGTCCGTCCGTGTACAGGAACAGCGTGCCGCCCCGCTCCAGCGTAAAGCGGTAGTCCCGGAACTTGACGCCCTCCATGCCGCCCACGACAAAGCCGTGGGGGTCCTTGCGAAGGACGAAATCTCCCTTCGCCCCGCGCAGCATGGGGTACTCGTGTCCGGCGTTGGCGGCGACCACCTCGCCGGTGTTCATATCCAGGATGCCGAGCCAGACCGTGACGAACATCTCGGCCTCGTTGTTCTCACAGATCCGCTCGTTCACCCGCCGGAGCACCTCCGCCGGCGGGACGCCGGTCTTGGCCGAATAATTGATCATGATGCGGGCCATCATCATGAAGAGGGCTGCCGGGATTCCCTTTCCCGCGACGTCCGCCATCACGAGGCCGAGGTGATCGTGATCGATCAGGAAGAAGTCATAGAAGTCGCCGCCGACCTCCTTGGCCGGATCCATGGAGGCATGGATGTCCAGGTCGTGCCTGTCCGGGTAGGGCGGAAAGACGTTCGGCAGCATGTTTTCCTGAATCCGCTGCGCCAGGTCCAGCTCGGTGCTGATGCGTTCTTTTTCGCGGGTGACTTTGGTCAGGTTTTCCACATATTGGACCATGCTCACTTCCATGTCCCGCAGAACCAGGGCCAGATGCTCGAGCTCGTCGTCCGTGTCCAGGTGCAGGTCCTTGAAATGGGTCATATTGTCAAGGGTTCCGTCGCTCTTGTCGAGGATGTATTCCTTTGCGGCGGACGAGATCCGGTTGATCGGTTCCGCGAGATGCCTGTCGGTATATTGCTTCACGACCCTGGCGATGACCAGGGTGACGGCGCTGATCAGGACCAGATAGATGGCCACATACTTGAGAAGGCTGTGGGTGGCCGACGCCCCCTCCCGGGAGATGTCCAGAAATTCCGTATAGAACATGACCACGGTGACCAGCATGGAAACTGCCGCGATCGCGACAGCCGTCCAGAGGAGCAGCCGGAAAATCCGGTCGCTCAGCGGCTGCTCGATTTTCTCCGATGCCGCTTTTTCGATGGCCTGCTGCTGTTTGCTTTTTGACATTGCCGACCCTCGCTTTCTGCTCTTGATGATCCGTTTTCTCTATCCATGACAATAACAAAAGTACAGATGTTTGTCAACTGATTGTGGTTTCTTTTGCTCGTGCATAAAAGATTTTGAAAGAATTTGCGTAGGTCAGAAAATTATGGACCTGGTTCATTAAAACAATATATGCGCGGTGCAGTGCTTTGGTGCGAGGTGAAATGTACTCTTCCGCGCAATTGCAGAAACCTGTAGTCGGGCCTTCCAGCGGCCGCTTATAATCGAGATGGAGGTCCTATCATTCCCACTTTTCCCGAAATGTTTCACGTGAAACATTTCGGTCAGAGCATTCCAGCATTGTTTCACGTGAAACAGAAACGGCACGGAGAAAAATGTTTCACGTGAAACAATTGCATTTCGCTGTCGGTGCTGGTATAATCAGCCTGTATTTTCTGGAGGAAGTAATATGGCAAAAATTCTCGCATTCGCCAACCAGAAGGGCGGCGTCGGCAAAACAACCACCTGTGTCAATCTCTGTGCGGCCCTGACGCAAAAGGGTCTGCGGGTCCTTTTGGTGGACTGCGATCCGCAGGGAAACGCCACATCCGGGATGGGCGTCAAAAAGAACCGGAGCCCGAACATCTATGATATGCTGATCCACGACGTACCCAGCGAGCGCTGTGTGGTCACCACCTCCTTCGGGGATGTCATCCCCAGCGGACGGGACTTCGCAGCCGCTACCGTAGAGCTGATCTCCCGGCCCGGCCGGGAACGGATTCTCTACACGGCGCTGCAGCGCCTGTACACGGAATACGATTATATCTTTCTGGACTGTCCCCCCTCGCTGGAGCTGATCACTGTCAACGCTCTGGCCGCCGCGGACAGCGTGCTGATCCCGATGCAGTGCGAATACTACGCGCTGGAGGGCATCACCGATCTGATCGCCAGCATCCGCCTGTGCTCGTCCCGGCTGAACAAGCGCCTGAAAATTGAAGGCATTCTTCTCACCATGTATGACGGCCGGGCCAATCTGACCCTTCAGGTGGAAAACGAGCTGCGGCGCTACATGCCGGACAAGGTCTACCAGACCGTCATTCCCCGTTCGGTCCGCCTCTCGGAGGCGCCCAGTCACGGGCTTCCCGGGGTGGTCTATGACAAGAACAACAAAGGCAGCCGCGCCTATCTGGCCCTGGCAGACGAATTTTTAAGCAGAAGGTAAAGGAACAAACAGAATGGCAGCAAAAGAAAAACGGGGGCTCGGCATCGGGCTGGATGCCCTTTTCGGCCCCGATCTACAGACCGAACCCGATGAGATCCGCACGCTTCCCCTCTCCCAGGTGGAGCCGCGTCAGGATCAGCCGCGCGAGAGCTTTGACGAGGAGCGCCTGCAGGACCTCGCCGCCTCCATTTCGCGGCACGGCCTGATCCAGCCGGTGATCGTGCGCAGGCTCGAAGACGGGTATTATCAGATCATCGCCGGCGAGCGCCGCTGGCGCGCCGCCCGGATGGCCGGCCTGCTGGAAATCCCGGTCCGGGTCCTGCAGGCGGACGACCGCAGCGTCTCGGAGCTGGCGCTGGTGGAGAATCTGCAGCGGGAAGACCTGAACCCGATGGAAGAGGCCCGCGGCTATCAGAAGCTTATCGACGACTATGGCCTGACCCAGGAGGACGCCGCCGCCGGTGTCGGCAAATCCCGCTCCGCCGTGGCCAACGCCCTGCGTCTGCTGAACCTCTGCAAGCCGGTGGCAGAGCTGGTTGAAAACGGCACCCTGTCGGCCGGGCATGCCCGTGCCCTGCTGAGTCTGGAGGATCCCGCGCTGCAGGAAAAGGCCGCGCAGGAGGTGCTGAACAAGTCTCTTTCCGTGAGAAAGACCGAGCTGCTGGCTGCAAAATGGAAAAAAGAAGCTGCCGCGCCCCCTGAGGAGCCGAAGGAGGATTCCACCGCGGTGGATTATGCCGCCGTCGTCTCGGACGAGCTGAGCTCGCTCTACGGCCGCCGGGTCACGCTTTCAGACCGGAAGGACCGCGGAAAAATTGAATTCAGCTACGACAACGCGGAAGACCGCGAAGCGCTGATCGAGCAACTGAAAGCACTGAAACAGTAATTCTTATTGATAATAAAGGAGAAAAAACATGCTGGACATCAAATTCATACGGGAAAACCCGGAGCTGGTCCGCGAAAACATCCGGAAAAAGTACCAGGATGCTAAACTGCCGCTGGTGGACGAGGTCATCGATCTCGACGCAAGATCCCGCGCGGCCATCACCGAGGCCAGCGAACTGCGTGCCCGGAGAAACAAGCTCTCCAAGCAGATCGGCATGCTGATGGGACAGGCGAAGAAGGATCCCTCCAAGGCCGCCGAGGCCGAGGCCGTCAAGGAGCAGGTCCGGAAGGATGCCGAGCGCCTCGAGGAGCTGGAGAAGCTGGAAAAGGAATACGAGGATGAGCTCTATAAGCGCATGCTGCTGATCCCGAACATCATTGACCCCTCCGTACCCATCGGCCCGGATGACAGTGCCAATGTCGAGGTCCAGCGCTTCGGTGAGCCGGTGGTCCCGGATTACGAGATTCCCTATCACACCGAGATCATGGCCCGCTTCAACGGCATCGACATGGACGCCGCCGGCAGGACCTCCGGCAACGGCTTCTATTATCTGATGGGCGATATCGCCCGCCTGCACTCGGCCGTGCTGGCCTACGCCCGCGATTTCATGATCGGCAAGGGCTTCATCTACTGCATTCCTCCCTTCATGATCCACGGCAACGTGGTGCAGGGCGTCATGAGCCAGACCGAGATGGACGCCATGATGTACAAGATCGAGGGCGAAGACCTCTACCTGATCGGGACCTCCGAGCATTCGATGATCGGCAAGTTCATCGACCAGATTCTGACCGAGGACCAGCTCCCCCAGACCCTCACCAGCTATTCCCCCTGCTTCCGCAAGGAGAAGGGCGCCCACGGCATTGAAGAGCGCGGCGTGTACCGCATCCACCAGTTTGAAAAGCAGGAGATGATCGTCGTCTGCAAACCCGAGGATTCGATGGCCTGGTATGATAAGATGTGGCGCTTCTCCGTCGAACTGTTCCGCAGCATGGAGATTCCCGTCCGCCAGCTCGAATGCTGCTCCGGCGATCTGGCCGACCTGAAGGTCAAGTCCTGCGATATCGAGGCCTGGTCCCCGCGCCAGCAGAAGTATTTTGAGGTCTGCTCCTGCTCGAACCTCTCCGACGCCCAGGCCCGCCGCCTGCGCATCCGCGTCAAGGGGGAGGACGGCAAAATGTATCTGCCCCACACCCTGAACAACACCGTTGTTGCGCCGCCGCGCATGCTGATTGCCTTCCTGGAGAATCACCTGCAGGCTGACGGCAGCGTCACCATCCCCGAGGTCCTGTGGCCCTATATGGGCGGTACCAAGGTCCTGATCCCCAAAAAGTAAGAACACCCGACTTTGGCTTTCTGCCGTTGCGCGGTAGGGAGAATGGCATCTCGCCTTCGGTTTTCTGCGCCGCGCAATATTGGTGTGGGGTTGCCGCCCAGCCATTTTAGCACCCGCAGGATCTGATTGAGGGGCAGATTCCTTCTCTTGGCGCGCACGTAAGAATCTGATTGGGAGCGTTGTTTTGCTTCGTTTCTGTTCCCTGTAATCTCTGTGGTGCAGGAAACACCACAAATAATATAGAAAGAGAGGATTCCCTTATGAAAGCATTTATTGAAGAATTCAAAAAATTCATCTCCCGCGGCAACGTCATGGACATGGCCATCGGCGTGATCATCGGCGGTGCCTTCGGCGCCATCACCAGCTCCCTGGTCGCCGACGTGGTCACCCCCCTGCTGGCCTTTCTCTTCAATAGCCCGAACACCGACGCGCTGAACATCACGCTGCGCGCCGCAACGGAGACGGAGGATGCCATCGTCCTCGGTCTCGGCAACTTTGTCGGCGCCGTCCTCAACTTCCTGATCATTGCGCTGGTTCTCTTCTCGGTCATGAAGGCCATGAACAAGGCCGCCGAGATGGCCAAGAAGCTGCAGAAGAAACAGGAAGAGGAAGCCAAGGCGGAAGAGCCTCCCAAGCCCACCACCGAAGAGCTGCTCACCGCCATCCTCGACGAGATGAAGAAGAAGGACGCATAAGGTCCCAAAACTATATTCCATCAGCGCGGCAGAAAAATCTGCCGCGCTTTTTACATGTGCTCCCAATCAGTCTCTGTCGTGCGCGGCAAGGGAAAGTGCTGCCCCTTAACAAGGTACTGCGGCCGCTTATTACTCTTCTGCATCACTTTCTCTCTCTATATGCGCGGCGCAGTGATCTGAAGGCGAGGTACAATCTATTCTTCCGCGCAGCTGCAGAAAACTGTAGTCGGGCGCTTCCTCCCTACTTTATTTATATTTAGTTCTTCCGATTTTTATTGCATGTTCGGTCGAAATCTGTTATAATAGTTTGGTTAACATTCTGCTTCATATCTGTCAGAAAAGAGGTCATGTCCGTGAATTCCATCCAGGATATCTGGGAAGAAATTCTGCGCAGTCTTTCTTCCCGACTGACACCGACAGCCATCAATACTTGGTTTGCAGACAGCGTGCCTGTGAGCCTGGAGGATTACCGCCTTGTCATCCGGACACCTTCGGAGTTTAAGAAGAAAATCATCTCCGACCGCTTTTCCGCGTCCATCAAGGCCGTTCTGTCCGATCTGTTTTCCTGCGACTTCGAACTTCTGATTCTGGTCGGGGATGAGGAATACGAACCGGACGAAAAGGACGACCCGGACGATTTTCCCGAGATGGCCGGCTACACCTTTGACAACTTCATCGTTGGCAATTCCAACAAGTTTGCCCATGCCGCCGCCATCGCCGTGGCGGAGAATCCCGGGAAAAACTACAATCCCCTGTTCATCTACGGGAACTCCGGTCTCGGAAAGACGCATCTGCTCTGGGCCATCGGCCATTCCATCCGCGAGCATTTCCCGGAAAAGAAAATCTCCTACATCAAGGGCGACGATTTCACCAACGAGCTCATCAAGGCCATCAAGGAAGGGAAAACCGAGGATTTCCGCAACAAACACCGCCATGCCGACCTGCTTCTGTTCGACGATATCCAGTTCATCGCCGGCAAGCAGAGCACCCAGGAAGAGTTCTTTCACACCTTCAACTATATTTATGAGGCCGGGCACCAGATCGTCATCACCTCGGACCGTCCCCCGATGGAGATGTCCCTGCTGGACGACCGTCTGCGCACCCGCTTTGAGGGCGGTCTGATGGCGGACATCGCCCCGCCGGATCTGGAAACCCGCATGGCCATTGCCAGAAACAAGGCCGCGCGCCTGGGTCTGCTCCTGCCGGACAGCGTCATCGAATACATCGCGACGGCCGTCAAGTCCAATGTCCGGCAGCTGGAGGGCGTCATCAAGCGCCTGACGGCCTATCAGGACATTCTGAACGACACGATCACGAAAGAGGCCGTCGACCGCGCCATCGTCGACATCACGGTCATCAACGACATTCCGACGCCCGAGCTGATTATCCGGGAAACGGCCAACTACTATAACCTGAGCCCGGAGGACCTCAAAGGGGTCAGCCGCTCCCGCGAAAAGACCCTCGGCAGACAGATCGCCATGTACCTGATGCGCCAGCTCACCAACCTCTCTCTCAACGACATCGGAAAAGAGCTCGGAAGAAATCATACGACGGCTCTGAGCTCCATCCGCCGCATCGAGGAACTGATGGCCAGCGACCAGGCAATCACGATCGTCATCCGCGACATCACCTCTAACATCACCTCAAGCACCGGCTGAGTTTTCTTTATCAACATTTTTCTGTTCAAAAGTCGAAAGCTTTCTGTTGATATCTTTTACCCGACTTTTTCCGGATTTTTCCCTCTTTTTTTCAACAGAATTATCGACAGGCAGAATGCCCCGGTTTTCTTCTCTTTTTCGGGTTTTCGACAGTTTTTTTTCCTACGATTTCTTTTACTGAATAAAATATTCTATCTTTCTTTCTGAATGAGGTGATTTTTTGAAAATCAGATGCGAAAAAAAGGATCTGCAGACCGCCGTCAACAACGTCTCGCGCATCGCGCCATCCAAAAGCCCGATCCCGGCGCTGGAAGGCATTCTGCTCGCAGCGGAGGGCGCAACCCTGACGCTGACCGCCTATGACACCAAAATCGGCATCTATACCGACCTGTATGCGGATGTTCTGGAGAAGGGCAGCATCGTCATCTCTGCCCGCTTCCTCTCCGATCTGGTGCGCCGCCTTCCGGAGGGCATGGTCCGCATAGAGTCGGACGACAGCCTCGGCGTTTCCATCGTCTGCGGAAAGACGGAGTTTCATGTTATGGGCATGGATGCCGAGACCTTCCCGGCCCTCAGCGAGATCAGCCCCCTGCAGAACATCGCCGTTCCCGAAAATCTGCTGAAGAGCATGATCAACCAGACCATCTTTTCCGTTTCGACTTCCGAGTCCCGCCCGGTCTACATGGGCATTCTCTTCGAGGTCGGCACGGACGACCTCACCATGGTCGCCGTGGACGGCTACCGGCTTGCCAGGCGCAGCGAAAGAATCGAGCAGGCACAGATGAAGCCCTGCAGCTTCATCATTCCCGGCACTTCCATGAGCGAGGTGGAGCGTCTCTGCTCGTCGGAAAAGAAGGACAACGTGACGATCTCCCTGGGGGACAAGCACGCTTCCTTCTCCATCGGCAATTCCGTCCTCATCACGCGGCGCCTGGAGGGCGAGTTCATGAACTACAAAAAGTCCATTCCCTCCTCCTTCCGTTATCAGGCCGTTGTGGAGAGGGAAGAGCTGATCCGCGTCATCGACCGCGTCTCCCTTGTCATCAAGGACAAGCAGAGCTCTCCCATCAAGATGATCTTCGAGGACGGCAGCATGCAGTTTTACTGCACCACGCCCTTCGGGCACGCCGAGGACAGCTGCCTCTGCGAGGGCGACGGCGAGGGCATGCGCATCGGCTTCAACGACCGCTACTTCATGGACGCCCTGAAGGCGGCTGGGGAAGAGAAGCTGAAGCTCTCCATGAACACGTCCTCCTCCCCCATCATCATTACGGCGGCGGAAGGCGGGAGCTATCTTTACATGGTGCTTCCCGTCCGCCTGAGAGAAAGTGACTGACCATGGAGACGATCAGCATTACCGGCGATTTTATCAAGCTGGATGCGCTGCTGAAATACTCAGCGCTCGTGGCCTCCGGCGGGGAGGCGAAGCGGGTCATCGCGGACGGCCTCGTCGCGGTCAACGGAGAGCCCTGTTTCATGCGGGGGAAGAAAATCCGGCCCGGTGAGACGGTTTCCTTCTGCGGGGCCGAGCTTCTTGTCCAGGGCTCTTCTCAGACGCCGGCTGAAAAGGCATGAATGTCAGAAGAATCGCCCTCAGCGGTTTTCGGAACTATGAGTGGGAAACGGCCGAGTTTTCGGAGAACACCAACATCATCACCGGCGAGAACGCCCAGGGAAAGACCAATCTGCTGGAGGCGGTCTACCTGCTCTCCTGCGGGCGAAGCTTTCGGACGCGTCTGGACCGCGAGATGGTCGGCTTTGACTTCTCCGAGGCCGAGATTCTGGCCGAGGTGTTCAGCCACGACCGGGAACAGACCGTCAAGATCCGGCTGACACCGGGACAGGCCAAGCGGATCACGGTCAACGGCGTCAGGAAAACCGTGAGTGAGCTTTCCGAGACGCTGAATGTCGTGCTGTTCTGTCCGGACGATCTGAACCTCATCAAGGACGGCGCTGCCGTCCGGAGGCGGATGATGGATCAGGCCATCTCCCAGATCCGTCCGAAGTATGCCGGTCTCCTGACCGAGTTCAACCGGCTTTACGAGCACAAGACCAGGATTCTGAAGGACTGGAAGGAAAAGCCCTCCTTGCTGGAGACGCTGGACTCGTTTTCCGATGCCATGTGCCGCGTCTCAGCCCAGCTGATCCGTTACCGCGCCTACTATGTCGCCCTGCTGAATGAGACGGTGATTCCGATTCACGAGGCCTTTTCCGGCCGCGGCGAGAGAATCGGCCTGCACTACCGGACGGTCGGCACCGTGCGCGACCCTTTTGGGCCGGTGAAGGAGATCTATTACGATATCTGCGACCACCAGGAAAAGCACCGTCAGGCCGAACTGGACAGCCAGGCCTGTCTGACGGGGGCGCACAAGGACGATGTGGAGATCTTCATCGACGGCAATGCGGCGCGCAGCTTTGCCTCGCAGGGGCAGATCCGGACCGGGGCGCTTTCCGTCAAGCTGGCCGAGCGCGAGATCATCCTGCAGGAGACCGGGGAATATCCCATTCTGCTGCTGGACGATGTGCTGTCGGAGCTGGACGATAAGCGGCAGGAGTTTGTCCTCAACCGCATCGGCGGCGGACAGACCCTGATCACCTGCTGCGCCGACGAGGGAATCTCGGGAAAAACCGGCGGCAGGGTGTTTTCGGTGGACGGAGGGAAAATCCGGGCATGTACCTGAACATCGGAAAGGCCTTTCTGATTCGAAAGGAGAGCATCCTCGGCATTTTCGATCTGGACAGCTCCTCCCAGTCCTTTCTGACGCGCGAGTTTCTGTCCGCGGCGGAAAAGGCGGGCCGGGTGATCAATGCCTCCGAGGACATCCCCAACTCCTTCCTGCTCTGCGAGGAACCGGACGGCGTCCGCGTCTATCTCTCTCAGAGCACCTCGCGCACCTTATGGAAAAGAAATGACCAATTGCTGTAACAGTTCTCTGCCCGCAGAAAGACGGGAACAGGAAGAGAAGAAAGTTTAGAACGGAGAAAAACATGGCGGAAAACAATGAACTGACCCAGAAGGTAACAGAAGAATACGATGCCTCGCAGATTCAGGTGCTGGAAGGCCTGGAAGCCGTCCGGAAACGGCCGGGAATGTATATCGGCTCCACTTCCTCATCCGGTCTGCATCATCTTGTCTACGAGATCGTGGACAACTCCATCGACGAGGCGCTTGCCGGCTACTGCACCCACATCGAGGTGGTCATCGAACCGGGGAACATCATCCGCGTTTCCGACAACGGCCGCGGCATCCCCGTCGATATTCAGGAGCAGACCGGAAAGAGCGCCCTTGAGGTTGTCTTTACCGTGCTGCACGCCGGCGGCAAGTTCGGCGGCGGCGGGTACAAGGTCTCCGGCGGTCTGCACGGCGTCGGTGCTTCGGTTGTCAACGCCCTTTCCGAGTGGCTGGAGGTCCAGGTTCACAAGGAAGGAAAAATCTACGCCATGCGCTTTTCCCGCGGCGATATCCTGGAGGAGATCCATGTCGTGGGCGAGACCGGCCGGACCGGGACCACGGTCCGCTTCAAGCCGGACCCCGAGATGTTCGACGATACGGTCTACGACTACGATATCCTGCGCACCCGCCTGCGCGAGCAGGCCTTCCTCAACGGCGGCCTGACCATCAGCCTCGAGGACCGGCGGGAGGGCCAGGAGAAGAGCGTCACCATGTGCTATGAGGGCGGCATCCGCGAGTTTGTCGAATACCTCAACAAGCACAAGACGCCGATCCATCCGGACGTCATCTATCTGTCGGGCAGCAAGAGCGACGCCATCGCCGAGATCGCCCTGCAGTACAACGACGGCTTCAACGAAAACCTGATCTCCTTTGCCAACGACATCCACACCCCCGAAGGCGGCATGCACGAGACCGGCTTCAAGACGGCGCTGACGAGGGTCATCAACGCCTACGGCCAGAAGAACAACATCATCAAGGGCGACGACAAGGTCTCGGGCGAGGACGTGCGCGAGGGCATCTCGGCCGTTATCTCAGTCAAGCTGCCGGAGGCCCAGTTCGAGGGCCAGACCAAGCAGAAACTCGGAAACGCCTATATCCGCACCCTGGTCGACGCCATCGTCAACGAGCAGCTGACCGAATACTTCGAAGAGCACCCCGCCGCGGCCAAGGCCATTCTGGAAAAGGCCATGATGGCCAACCGCGCCCGCGAGGCCGCCCGCAAAGCCCGCGAATCCGTCCGCCGGAAGACCGGCCTGGAGAGCGGCCAGATGCCGGACAAGCTGCAGGACTGCAACGAACGCGACCCCTCGCTGTGCGAGATTTACATCGTCGAGGGCGATTCGGCCGCAGGCTCGGCCATTCAGGGCCGCGACAGCCGCTTCCAGGCCATCCTCGCCATGTGGGGCAAGATGCTGAACGTCGAAAAGGCGCGTGCCGACAAGATTTACGGCAATGACAAGCTCTACCCGCTGATCGTCGCCCTCGGCGCCGGCATCGGGGAAGAGTTCAACATCGACCGCCTGCGCTATCACAAGATCATCATCATGGCGGATGCCGATGTGGACGGCTCGCACATCCGCACCCTGCTGCTGACCTTCTTCTTCCGCTACATGCGGCCGCTGATTGAAAACGGCTATGTCTATTCCGCCGTCCCGCCGCTGTACAAGCTGACCCGGGGCAAGACCCAGCGGGTCGCCTATTCCGACGAACAGCGCGACGAGATCAGCGCGGAGCTCCGGGGCGACAACCCCAACGTCAAGGTCGATATCTCGCGCTTCAAGGGCCTCGGCGAGATGGACCCGCACGAGCTGTGGGAGACCACCATGGACCCGGAGAAGCGCTCTCTCCGCCGCATCACCCTGGGCGACGCCATCCAGGCCGACCAGGTCTTTACGGTGCTGATGGGCGAGGATGTCGAGCCGCGCAAGGAATGGATTGAGCAGAACGCCCGCTATGTGGGCAATCTGGATATTTGAGGATTGACAGATGGCACATAAGAGAGATTACAAACCGGAAGACATTCTCTTTCCGAATCAGGTGATTACCGAGTCCGAGCTCGTCGGCGAGATGCAGCGCAGCTACATCGACTACGCCATGAGCGTCATTGTCGGCCGCGCCCTGCCCGACGTGCGCGACGGTCTCAAGCCCGTGCACCGGCGCATTCTGTACACGATGTACGAGTCGGGGCTTTCCTCGGACAAGCCCTTCAAGAAGTCGGCGACCTGCGTCGGCGACGTGCTGGGTCACTACCACCCCCACGGCGACGCCTCGGTCTACGATGCCATGGTCCGCCTTGCGCAGGACTTTTCGATGCGCTACATGCTGGTCGACGGGCACGGCAACTTCGGTTCCGTGGACGGCGACCCCCCGGCCGCCTACCGATACACCGAAGCGCGGCTTTCCAAAATCTCCAACGAGATGCTGCGCGATATCGAAAAGGACACCGTCGACTGGGACCCGAACTTCGACGAGAGCCGGAAGGAGCCCCGCGTCCTGCCCTCGCGCTTTCCGAACCTGCTTGTAAACGGCTCCAGCGGCATCGCGGTCGGCATGGCCACGAACATCCCGCCCCACAACCTCACCGAGGTCATCAACGCCTGCATCTGCGTGCTGGATAACCCCGAGGCGACGGTGGCGGACCTGATGCAGCATCTGACCGGGCCCGACTTTCCGACCCGCGGCATCATCATGGGCCGCAGCGGCATCCGCCAGGCCTATCTGACCGGCAGGGGCAAGATTGTCCTCCAGGCGCGGACAGAGTTCGAGGAGTACGGACAGAACCGCACCCGGATCATCGTCACCGAGCTCCCCTATCAGGTCAACAAGCGCCAGCTCATCAAGAACATCGCCGACCAGGTCCACGAGAAGAAGCTGGAGGGCATCTCGGACCTGCGCGATGAGACCGACCGCAACGGCATGCGCATCGTCATCGAGCTCAAGCGCGACGCCAACCCCCAGGTCGTTCTGAACCGTCTCCTCGCTCAGTCGTCGCTGAAGACCAGTTTTTCCATCAACATGCTGGCCCTGGTGAACAACCAGACCCAGCCGAAGATTCTGAATCTGCGCTCCATCCTGGACGAGTATCTGAGCTTCCAGGAAGACCTGATCGTCCGCCGGACCCGCTACGACCTGCGCAAGGCCGAGGAGCGCGCCCACCTGCTGGAGGGCCTGCTGCTGGCGCAGGACAACATCGACGAGGTCATCCGCATCATCCGGGCAAGCTACGACAACGCCAAGCAGAACCTGATGGAGCGCTTCGGCTTTTCCGATGTCCAGGCCCAGGCGATCTGCGACATGCGCCTCATTCAGCTGCAGGGCCTCAACCGCGAGAAGCTGGAGGAGGAGTACAAACAGCTGGAAGAGAAAATCGCCTATTATAAAGAGCTGCTGGCCGATCCCGAGAAGATCAAGGGCGTGCTGAAGGACGAGCTGACCGCCATCCGCGACAAGTTCGGCGACGAGCGCAAGACCGAGATCCAGGATGTCGACAACGAGATCGACATCGAGGA